>DASRCS010000250.1:0-25000 GCA_035652995.1 Pyrinomonadaceae bacterium | reverse complement strand
CGCTTGCTCCCCCCGTATTACCGCGGCTGCTGGCACGGAGTTAGCCGGAGCTTACAAATGGTACCGTCATCGGGAGAGGTGTTAACACTCCCTTATTCTTCCCATTCTTGTGAAGTTTACATTCCGAGAAACTTCATCCTTCACGCGGCGTTGCTGGGTCAGGCTTTCGCCCATTGCCCAAAATTCCCGACTGCTGCCTCCCGTAGGAGTCTGGCCCGTGTGTCAGTGCCAGTGTGGCCGACCGCCCTCTCAGGCCGGCTACGGATCGTCGCCTTGGTAGGCCGTTACCCTGCCAACAAGCTAATCCGCCGCGGGCTCCTCTTCAGGCGCGAGGTCTTGCGATCCCCCGCTTTAACAACTGTCACCATTAGGTGCCGCTGCATTATGCGGTATTAGCGACCGTTTCCGGTCGTTATTCCCCACCCGAAGGTAGATTACCCACGTGTTACTCACCCGGACGCCACTCTACTCGGCCCCCGAAGGAGCCTTTCGCGTTCGACTTGCATGTCTGAGGCACGCCGCCAGCGTTGATTCTGAGCCAGGATCAAACTCTCGTTTAGAAGTTTTGATTCTGGAACATCATCGAAACTGGTTAATGTATCCGATGATGACTCTTCTCGAGTTTTGAAGCGCGAGCTTTATCGCTCAGCGCCAGCCCTCAAAGGTCATCTCTTGGGACACGCTCTATCTAGTTTTCAAAGATCGCTTCTTGCTTCCAGCGAATCCGTATTTAGATGTTCGGGATTCGTTTCGGTTGCCCTCAGGTGACGTTTCGTCGCCTCAAGGAAACGGTGACTTTACATCAAGTCTATCTTGCTGTCAAGTGCGTCAGCGTTTGGTGCATCCGGCGACTTCCGGTTGCCCGACGAACGAGCCGCCGGCCCGACCTCACATTCAACTTCTCAAGCGCGAAAGGCTTTCGATGCATCGCTCAAGATGCCGTTGCCTTTCAAGTGAGAAGATGTGAGCCGCTTTCAGCCGATGAAACAGCCGCTCCCTCTCATGAAAGTCTTGAAAGAGAAGCGGCTCGTCAAACGCGCTCTTTATGACCTAACTGTCAACCGCCTTGTTTCAGGCAAAGAGGCATTATAGGGATTCCCGAACGTTTGTCAACCGACGGGAGAAAATTTTTCGCGGAAAACTTTTTGACGTTTACGAAGACTGATTCGCGACTTAACTGCCAGCCTACTTTGTCTTCACCCCCTTAGGTATTTCGCCGAGCGGCTCGACCTTCAGCAGTCCTCTTTCGTTGATGTAAGCCTTGAATTTCAAATCTTTCATCTGCCCGCTGTCCTGCACGCGCACCGAAAATGTTTTCGAGTCGCCCTTGCCCTCGACGCGCAACGGCAGAAATCCTCGCAGGTCGGGGCTGCGGTAGGCGGTGTAATGCTCCTGCCTGTCCTTGTCGTAGCCGAGGACGAAGACGCGGTCGAAGTCCGGCGAGTCGGGGCCGTTCGAGTCCTCGTCGCTGCTCTTTTCAAGAATGACCCAACTACCGGGGCGCGCGTCCTTGGCCGCGTCCTTGTCTCTGGGTGTTGACTGCGGGGCCGCCGACACGTCGCCGTCGAGCCTCTGCCACGCGACGAACTCGCGCCCGGTTCGATAGAAGATGATGTCGCTCGGCACGGTCAACTCGACTTGCTTTCCGAAGACCCAGCCGGCTGGCGCGGGTGAGACTGAAGCAGGCAGGCGTACTTTATACCAGAGTTCGTCCGTGTCCTCCGTCTCCTTCTGCTCGTCCTTCTCTTTCTTGCGCCTGTCCGCGCTCTGATCCGGCGCGCCGGCCTTCGGCACGTCGTCGCCCTCGGACGTGTCGAGCGACTTCGGCCTCGGCACGCGCTTCCAGCTAACGATGTCGAAACGCGCGCCGCTCTCAAGCTTCATGAGGATGTTGTCGTTGCCGCTGCGGTCGGGCGTGAAGCGTATGTTGGTGCTCGCGCGCAACTGCCCTTGGGCCTGCGCGGGGATGCCGTCGTCCTCCTTCGCGATCTGCTTCGAGCGCGCGATCATCTCTTGCGAGATGACGTTGCGGGCCTCGATCCAGCCCTCGACCGGCTCGGCGTCGCGCGTGCGAACGTGTAGCCAAAGCTCCTTCGTGTCGGGCACGACCGCCGAGTCGAGTATGTCCAGTTCGTCGCCGCGCACGACCTCCTTCAAGTCCGCCGCGACGATGGCCGACGAGCTACGCACCTGCGCGCGGCGCGCGATGACCGCGCCGATCTCTTCCTTGCCCGCGAGCGTCGTGCAGGCGCTGGCGGTGAACATGATGGAAAGGAGCGAAACGATTAAGGCAATGTTGGTGAAACGCATCTCTGTTTTGGAGTCCCGATGAAAGAGCTTCTGCCGCCGCGGGTCTGATGCAAAATCTCTGACGAGGTTTCGACGTTTTGAAGTTCAACGAGGCAGACGTTTCTTCATGCCCCCGTGCAACTCACGCGCGCCCGCGTCCTGCTTCTCATTGTAACCTAATTTGCGCAGCAACTCTCGCTGCGAGCGTTCGGGCGCGTCCCCGACTCCGACGTGCGTCCGCGCCCCGCCCGGCTCGACTCGCAGTCCGAAAGGCTCGATCAAAGGGTCGAGCGCGATTTCCGAAGCGCCCTCGACGTAACGCGAGACGAAGTCCCTCATGCCCGCCGCGCCCGCGAGCGCCTCGACCACGGCGCGGTTTCCGTCGGCGCGCTCCCCGCCCTCTCCGTAGCGTCGGAACAACTCGCGGTAAACGTCGCCGAGCCACTGACGCCCGTTCGTCTGCCGCATGAGCGCGAGGTCGTAAAGAAACGCGACGAGCATCCCCTTGTGATAGACGAGCGCGGTGCTTCCAGACCAGCGGCGCTCCGACGCTTCCGGCAGGGAGATTTCCTTCGCGCCGCGGGCCGATCTGTAAGCGTCGTACTCGCGGCCCAAAGTGTTCAGGTAATCGGGAAAGGTCAACTGCCCGCGCCGCATCGCCGCGCGAAGCGCCATGTAGTTCGTGAAGCCTTCGTAGAACCAATCGTACTCGCCTTCGAGCGCGAGTCCGTTCGGAACCCAGAGGTGAAAAAGCTCGTGCGTCAGCGCGCCGTCGAGTTGCGCCTGCGCCGCGAACTTCGACGGCAGGCGGCCCGACAACACGACGACCGTCGAGCCGCGCGTCTCCGCGCTCCAGAGGTTGCCGGCAGCCGCCTGCGGCAGCGGCAGCAGAACAATCAAGGGGCGCTGCCGCGGCACGCCGCCGACAACGTCTCCATAAATTTTCAGAATCTCTTCGGCAGACCCCGCGGCGTCATCGTCCGAGAAAGCCCAGTCGCCTGCGGTCGCGAGCGTCGCCGTCATGCCGCCCGCGCGCACGCGCTTCTCCCTCAAGTCGCGACCGACGACGAACACAGAGCTTTCCGCCTTCGCCACGTCGAACGTCCCGTCCGTGTTCTTCGCTTCAGTTGTCGCGGCGCTCCAACCCTGCGGCAGCGTCAACTCAACCTTCGCGCCCGCGAGCGGCAGGGGCAGAATGTCGCCCGGCATGAGCAGGCCGCGCTCGTTCGTGAGCCAGGAGACGTGCGACGCGTCGGAGACGAAAGTCGGCGGGTCGAGCTTGATGTCATACGAGAATCGCGTCGCGGGCCTTTCCGCCGAGAACTCGCCGGGCGCGAGCTTTTTGACGACGACCGGAGCGCCGCCCTCGTCCGCGAGCGCGAAGTTCTCGACGCGCCCGGCGAGTCCGCTCGCGCCCGCGTAGAAATTTCTGAACGACCAACTGCTCGCGCCGCCCTGCCTTCGCCCTTCGACGTGGACGAGCGCGGGGCTTGTCGTGACGACTCTGACCTTCACGTCCAGCGCTTGCGCCGAAGCCGCGACAGTCGCGAGCAGCAACGGCGCGAGCAAACGGCTCGAAGAAAGAAGGAAGCGCACGAACGCACGCGCTTCTCTCCATCGCTTTATTTTATCCGCGGGTTTTAGTCCGGCCATCGTCATTAGTTCGGGTTCAAAAATTTGTACTTCAACTATCCCTCTGGATTCCGCCGGAATCCGCGTCGGATTATCCACGAATCCATGCGAAACGGCACGAATCGGAGGCCGCAAATTCGCCCGGTCTTCGCGCGGAACCGGCGAAAACTTTTCGGCGTACAGACCTTTTGAAACGAGACGTACTCGCCGCGCTTAACTTTAAGAACCGGACGTTGACACACCGCTCCGCGCGCCGATAGAATGCCCGTTCGCACAAGGCGCAAGCGGTCAACTTTGAGGAACCCGGCTGTGACTCTCATCAAGATCATCATCATCGCGCTTGCCGTCATCCTGAGCATACTGTTTCTGGGACGCTTCCTGTTTTAGACTGGCCGCATGGATTTCACGCCCGCGGCCAACAGACGCAGGCCCGCACAGCATCGTCTTCTCCGCGCCTTCGCATTCTTTTTCGCCGCACTCTCTCTTCAGCTTCTACTCTTCGCCCACACGGCCTCGGCTCAACAAGACGAACAATCCGACAGCGACGAAGATGTCGTGCGCGTTCGCACAGACTTGGTCGTAGTCCCTTTCGTCGTCGCCGACTCGCGCGGGCGACGCGTCGGCGGCATGAAACTCGCAGACTTTGAATTGTTCGACAACAACAGTCGCGTCGAGCCGAGCTACTTCGCCGCGGGCGCGGAGCGCGTCGCGCTCCTCTTCCTGCTCGACGCGTCGGGCAGCACGCGCGACATCATCACGCAGCAGCGCGAGACGGCGCTCGCCGTTCTTTCGCACTTCGGCCCGCGTTCGCGCGTCGCCGTGATGCAGTTTCGCGAGCGACCCGAACTGACAGTTCCCTTCACGCGAGACCTTCGCGCCGCGCGCCGGGGATTTCAGATCGCCGCGCTCGCCGACCGCCGCACGGCGATCTTCGACGCCGCGCTCGCCGCCGTCCGCGCTTTCAGCAACGAAGGCCAACACCCCGAAGAGCGCCGCATCGTCGTCCTCTTCAGCGACGGCCTGGACAACGCGAGCGAGACGCGCGCGGCGGAGGCAATCGAAGAGGCTCGCGCCGCGGGCGTCTCCTTCTACGTGATTCACATCCCTCTCTTCGAGCCGCGCGAAGGCCGTCTCGCCGCGCGCCCGCCGTCGAAAGGCTTTCGCGAACTCGCCGAGAAGACCGGCGGTCACTTCTTCGTCGTCGGCGATGCGAGCAAGTCGCTCGACCCGCACGCCGAGTACGACCTCCGCCCCGTCTTTCAATCCATCGCCGACGACCTTCAAGGCCAGTACGTCATCGGCTACTCGGCGAGCGCCGCCACACGCCAACCCGGCCTTCACCGCGTCGAGGTGCGGCTCACAAGTTCGGACAAGCGCAGACTCCGCGTCCGACAGTTGCGCGAAGGCTACGAGAGCAAGGGCGTTGACAGGTAACGGGCGACAAGTGACGGGCGAGTGGTGACGAGTTAAAATCACTTTCCCGTTCTTCCAGAATCTTTCATCCGTGGGCTTATGACAGAAAACAAACCTGAAGGACTCAAACAGATTCGCCGCGCGCTCCTTAGCGTCTCGGACAAGACCGGCCTCGTCGAGTTCGCGCGCGCGCTCCGAGGCTTCGGCGTCGAATTGCTCAGCACCGGCGGCACCGCGAAGGCTCTGCGCGACGCTGGACTCGAAGTGCGCGACGTGTCGGACGTGACCGGCTTCCCCGAAATGATGGACGGTCGCGTCAAGACCCTCCACCCGCGCATCCACGGCGGCATCCTCGCCGTCCGCGACAACCCCGAACACGCACGCGCGCTCACAGAGCACAACATCGAGCTGATTGACATGGTCGTCATCAACCTCTACCCCTTCGAGCAAACGGTCGCGGGCGCAGGAGTCACGCTCGAAGAGGCCGTCGAGCAGATAGACATCGGCGGCCCCGCGATGATTCGCTCGGCGGCGAAGAACTACAAAGACGTGGCCGTCGTTGTTTCGCTCGAAGACTACGACCAAATCGTAGAGGAGTTGAACAAGTACGACGGCGCAACAACCCTTGAGTCGCGCTCACACCTTGCCCGCCGCGCCTTCATGCGAACGTCCGGCTACGACATGGCGATTGTCGCTTACCTGACGAAGCAGGACGGACAAGAACACGTCGAGTTGGAGAGCAGTAAATCTCGCCTCGGCGGGGGCGGCGGGTCAGTACACTTTGAGTCTCTTCTTATCGGCGGCAGCAAGAGCGGTTCGATTCCTCCCAGGAAGAAGAGGCCACAATCGCTTGACGATATTGAAACTCTGCCCGACTCACTTTTGTGGACGATAAATAAGACTGCTGCTTTGCGCTACGGAGAGAACCCACACCAACAGGCGGCCCTCTACAGCACAGGCGCGAGCGGCGGCGTGGCGCAGGCCAAATTCCTCGGCGGCAAGGAGATGTCTTTCAACAACTACGTTGACGCCGACGCCGCTTGGCAACTCGTCTGCGACTTCGACGAGTCGGCGTGCGCGATCATCAAGCACATGAACCCGGCGGGCGTCGGCACGTCCCCGTCGCTCGAAGAGGCTTACCGCCGCGCGCTCGCGACCGACCCGGTCTCGGCCTTCGGCGGCATCGTCGCCTTCAACCGCAAGGTTGACGAACCAGCGGCGCGCGCCGTCACCGAGATTTTCACAGAGGTCGTCATCGCGCCGGGCTTCGACGAATCGGCGGTCGAGGCTCTGAAGTCGAAGAAGAACCTACGCATCCTCCGCGCGGGCGAGGCCCGACAGCCGACGGGTCTCGACTTCAAACGCATCACCGGCGGGATGCTCGTCCAGACGCGCGACACTCACCGGCTCAAGCGCGAAGACCTGAAGGTCGTCACGCGCCGCGCGCCGACCGAAGAAGAGGTTGCGGCCCTCATGTTCGCGTGGACTGTCTGCAAGCACACCAAGTCGAACGCGATAGTTTACGCGCGCGCCGGCCAGACCGTCGGCGTCGGCGCGGGACAGATGTCGCGCGTTGACTCCGTCCGCATCGGAGCGATGCGCGCGCAACTCCCCGTCGAAGGCTCCGTGCTCGCCTCCGACGCCTTCTTCCCCTTCCGCGACGGGATTGACGAGGCGGCCAGGCACGGCATCACCGCCGTCATCCAACCCGGCGGCTCAGTCCGCGACGCCGAAGTGATCGCCGCCGCCGACGAGCACAATCTTGCGATGGTATTCACCGGAATCAGGCATTTCAGGCACTAATGAGAGGTCAGAGGTCGGAGGTCAGAGGTCAGTGAAAGCAAACTGTTTTCACTGACCTCTGACCTCTCTCCGTGCTTGCCCTCGCGCGGCGCAATCGTTAATACTTGCGGCGACGAGGCAGGCCGCTCCCGCGCTTGAAGTCATACCGCGCCGCCTGTCATTTACGAATCAGAAGGGAAAGAAAGATGGCCGATCTGGAAATCGTTTCGGGCGAGAATGGCGGCGAGACCGTGCGCTGCCGCTACTGCGGGCAGTTGAATCAGGTCAAGGCCGACGGCGGGCGAGCCGTGTGCGGGCGCTGCCGTCTGCCGCTGTCGGACGCGCCACACAAGAAATTCGCAGAACTCGACAAGCACTCATACGTCCACCCGCTCGACAGCCGCGCGCTCGCCGCCCTGAAGACGATTCCGGGCATTGACACCGCGCTCAAGAAGCTCCTCGAAGTCACCGGCGAGTCGGCCATCCGTGTCATCTTCACCGCCAGCGCCGTCAAGGTCACGCCGAAGCAGTGCCCAGACCTCTACGCCAAGTTGCAGGTCGCCTGCACGACGCTCGGCGTTGACATGCCGGAGCTTTTCGTCCAGCAGAACCCGATTGTCAACGCCTTCACCGGCGGGGTGAAGAACCCGGTCATCGTCCTGCACTCGCAGCTCATCGAGCGCCTGAACGACGAGGAAGTCCTCGCCGTCATCGCGCACGAGGTCGGCCACATACACGCCGAGCACGTGCTCTACATCACCGCCGCGCACCTGCTCGAAGCGCTCGCCAACGTCGCGCTGACCGCCGCGCCCATCGCCGGACTCGTCACGCAGATTCTCTCAGGCACGATGCGCGCGGCGCTGCTCGCGTGGGCGCGTCGCGCAGAGCTTTCGTGCGACCGCGCGGCGCTGCTCGTCACGCAGGACGCGGACGTGATCGGGCGCACGATGATGAAGCTGTGCGGCGGGACTTACGCGTCGAAGGTTGACTACGAACAGTTCCTCGAACAGGCGCGCGACTTCCAGAAGAATTACGACGCCAAGGCGCTCGACCGCTTCTGGGCCGACATCATCAACGCCGGACTCACCCACCCGTTCCCCGTCTGGCGCGTCTCCGAGATCATGAAGTGGGTCGAGAGCGGCGACTACGGTCGCCTCGTGGGCGGCGAGGCCGCGAGTGCCGCCGCCTGATTTAATTTTTTGCTCCGAGGTGATGATGAAGAAAGCAGCCCCCGTCGTCTTTTGTGTCCTCCTCCTTTTGTCCGTCTCGTTCGCGAAGACGCAGAAGGAGCGGCAGATTCAGCCGTGCGAAAGCCGCGGCTCGCAGGCGGAGGCGACCGACTGTTCTTACCGCGAGTACAAGTCCGCCGACGCCGAACTCAATCAAATCTACGGCAGGCTCGCCGCCGCCCTCGACGCCGAGGACAAGGCGCAGTTGAAGGAGTCGGAGATTGCGTGGATCAAGTACCGCGACTCGTACTGCTCTTTCGAGTCGTCGCAGTACAAGGGCGGGACGATGCGCCCGATGATCGAGAACTTCTGCCTGGCCCGCGTGACGAAGGCGCACGCGGCGGAGCTTAAAGACCAGTACGAACTCCGCAAGTAGCGAACACGTTATTTCGTCCCGACGAAGAGCGACCGAACGAACCCATGAAGAAAATCGTCCTCGTGCTTTTGCTCTCCTGCGCCGCGCTCCTTGTAAACGTCTCCGCGCAGAGGCGCGCCGCCAAAAACCCTTGCGACGACGCGCGCACGCAGCTCGACATGAACATCTGCGCCGACAAGCAGTTCAAGGCCGCCGACGCCGAACTCAACCGCGTCTATGACCAGCTCGCGGCGAAACTCGAAGGCGACTTGCGCGCGAAGTTGAAGACGGCGGAAGTGTCGTGGCTGAAGTACCGCGACGACAATTGCGGCTACGAGGCGGGCGTCTATGAAGGCGGCTCGATGCGTCCGATGGTTTATTCGTTCTGCCTCGAACGGATGACGAAGGCGCGCACCGCCGAGTTGCGCGAGCAGATCAAGGAACAGAATCAGTAGTCGAATTCCACAAACGGCACGAAGTTTCGGAGGGTCGCGCGAATGCTTCTTGAGAACAAGTTCGGAATCATCTTCGGCGTGGCGAACAAGCGCTCGATTGCGTGGGCGACGGCGCGCGCCTGCATGGACGAGGGCGCGCGGCTCGCGTTCTCGTACCAGAACGAGCGTCTGCGCGAGAACGTCGAGGGCCTGACGGCGGGCACGGGCGCGCCGCTCGTGCAGTGCGACGTGTCGAACCCGGCGGAGGTCGCGTCGGCGTTCGCGACCGTCGGGGAAAAATTCGGGCGGCTCGACTTCCTCGTCCACTCGCTCGCGTTTGCGCCGCGCGAGGCGCTCGAAGGCGAGTACGCCGCCACGACGCGCGAGGCTTTCCTGACGGCGCTCGACGTTTCGGCCTACTCGCTCGCGGAGCTGGCGCGCGCCGCCGCGCCCTTGATGACCGAGGGCGGGAGCATCGTCTCGATGACCTACTACGGCGCGGAGAAGGTCGTGCAGAACTACAACGTGATGGGCGTGGCGAAGGCCGCGCTCGAAGCCAGCACGCGCTACCTCGCCTCAGACCTCGGTAAGCATAACATCCGGGTCAACACGATCAGCGCCGGCCCCATCAACACGCTCGCCGCGCGCGGCGTCGGCAACCTGAGCACGATGCTCAAGCACCACGCCGAGCGCGCGCCACTGCGCCGCAACGTCGAGGCGCGCGAGGTCGGCAACGCCGCCGCCTTCCTCCTCAGCCCGCTCGCCTCCGGCATCACGGGCGAAGTCCTACACGTTGACTGCGGCTACAACATCATGGCCTTCTGAAACAGAGGTCAGAGGTCGGAGGCCAGAGGCCAGTTAAAAACCTGCCTTCACTGACCTCCGACCTCTGACCTCTGACCTCTGACCTTATGGCTGAAACGAAAAACACGAACGAGCAAGAG
This sequence comes from Pyrinomonadaceae bacterium, assembly GCA_035652995.1. Classification (GTDB taxonomy): domain Bacteria; phylum Acidobacteriota; class Blastocatellia; order Pyrinomonadales; family Pyrinomonadaceae; genus QHXN01. The sequence continues at coordinate 14,922 of DASRCS010000250.1, read as the reverse complement.
CCGCAGGCGCGGCAGGTGACGCAGGACGAGCAACTGCTCGAAACTCCGAGGCCGGACGAGTTCACGCACACGGACACTTGGCGCGTGTTCCGAATCATGGGCGAGTTCGTCGAGGGCTTCGACGAGTTGGCGACGCTGACGCGCGGGGTCGCCATCTTCGGCTCGGCGCGGACGAAAGCAGACGATCAATACTACGCGGCGGCGCAGGAGACCGCCGGGCTTCTGGTGCGCGCGGGCTTCTCGGTCATCACGGGCGGCGGCCCCGGCATCATGGAGGCCGCCAACCGCGGCGCGTTCGAGGCGGGCGGCGTCTCGGTCGGCTGCAACATCGAGCTTCCGTTCGAGCAGGAGCCGAACCCGTACCAGACGCGCTCGATGAAGTTCAAATACTTCTTCGTGCGCAAGACGATGTTCGTCAAGTACAGCAACGCATTCCTCATCTTCCCCGGCGGCTACGGCACGCTCGACGAGATGTTCGAGGCGCTCACGCTCATCCAGACGCGCAAGATCAAAAACTTCCCCGTCGTCCTCTTCGGCAAGGAGTACTGGGGCGGGATGATGTCGTGGCTTCAGGACTCGATACTCAAGTCGAAGAACATCGCCGACGAAGACTTCCGGCTCCTCCACATCACCGACTCGCCCGCCGAAACTGTTGACATCGTCGTCCGAAGCCAGGACGCGCTCAGCAAAATTCACTCCGACTCTTACGACTTTGAAGGCGGATGAGAAGAAAGTGAGCGGTGAGCGGTGAGCAGTCAAGAAGCTTCAACACTTCTTGACTGCTTTCCGTTTTTGGATTGCTTTTCTGCCTACTGCTCACCGCTCACTTTCTTCCGCGGCTTGGCGCGGGACGAGCGGCGGGAAGGCGTTTGAAGTGAGCCAGTCGAAGTAGGGCGCGGAGACGTGTGTGACGGGCATGGCGATGATCTCCGGCGTGTCGTAGGTGTGGAGCGCGCGCACCTCGCGCTCCAACTCGTCGAAGCAGGCGGCGGTCGTCTTCGCGAGCAGGAGGAACTCCGGCGCGCGGTGAACCTCGCCCTTCCAGCGATAGACCGACTCCATCTGCGGGAGTATCTGCACGCACGCGGCCAGGTGCGCGCCGACGAGCATCTCCGCGAGCCGCGAAGCCTCCTCCTGACTGCCCGCCGTCATCAGCACCACGATTGCCGCGGAACTTGTCTCGGCCACGACGAACCTCCGAAGTTAACGAAGAACGCGGGGCGATGAGCGATGAGCGTTAAGCCGCGTGAGCTTTGTCTTTCAACTCATCATCCCGCGTTCGTCATTCGTCATCCCCCGCAGCCTCTTCCTCGTCGGTCGCGCCGGTGAGGGGCGTGATGTCGTCGCCGAAGAAGGACTGGTAAATCTCGGTCGCGCGGTCGAGGTCGCGTTCGTCAACGAGGACGAGCGCGCCGGGCGAGGCCGCCGACAGCAGCGGCGAGAAGGCGTCCGCGCCGCCCGACTGGACGACGGCGCGGATGCCGTTCTGCGTCAGAATGTCCGTGACCATCTCGGCCTCGGCGGGCGAGCCGATGTTGTGCAGCGGCACGAAGCGCGCCTCGCTGTGGTCGCGGACTGTGTTTTCCGGCGTCAGCCGCTCGACCAACTCCGCGCCGTCGTCCTTGCAGCGCGTGATCCCCGGCTCGTACTCGGCCTCGCACACGGGACAGAACATCTGTGAAGCCCTCTAATTTGGATTGATTTGGAAAAGCTTCGGACGCGGGGATTATACAGCAAAAACTGTCTGGAGTCTGGAGTCAAGAACAAGCCCTTGCCTTTGACTTCAGACTCCAGACTTTCTTATTCGGCGCTGGCGGCGCGGTCGAAGAGGACTTCCTCGAAGTGCGTCATCCGTTTGAACTCGCGGAAGCGCGCGTTGATCTCTTCGTGCGTGAGGCGGCGGACGCGGTCGGTGCCGAACTCCTCGACGTTGAACGAGGCCATGACCGAGCCGAAGATGACGGCGCGGCGCATCGTCTCTTCGTCAATACTCTCGTGGCTCGCGAGGTAGCCCATGAAGCCGCCCGCGAACGTGTCGCCCGCGCCCGTCGGGTCGAAGACCGATTCGAGCGGGTAAGCGGGAATCGCGAAGAAGGAGTCTTTCGTGAACATCGCCGCGCCGTACTCGCCGCGCTTGACGACGAGCGCGCGCGGCCCCCACGAGAGAATCTTGCGCGCGGCGCGGATGATGTTCGGCTCGCCCGCGAGTTGCCGCGCCTCGGCGTCGTTGATGATCGCCACGTCAACCGCGCTGACCGTCGCCTTCACCTGTTCGGGGACTGACTTGATCCAGTAGTCCATCGTGTCAACGGCGACGAGCTGCGCGCCGCGCACCTGCTCGCGCACGCCGAGCTGAAGCTGGGGCTGGATGTTTCCGAGGAAGACGAGGCGCGAGCGTTTCGACTCGTCCGAGAGCTTCGGCATGAAGTCGGCGAAGACGTTGAGCTGCGTGTCGAGCGTGTGCGCGGTGTTGAGGTCGAAGTCGTAGCGCCCGCGCCAGAAGAAGGTCTTGCCGCCGGGCACGCGCTCGATGTCGTCGGTGTTGATGCTGCGCCCGCGGAAGACTTCCATCTCCTCTTCGCCGAAGTCGCCGCCGACGACCGCGACGACGCGCACGTCCGTGAAGAAACTCGCCGACAAAGAGAAGTGCGAGGCCGAGCCGCCCAGCATCCTGTCGCGCTTGCCGAAAGGCGTCTCGACCGCGTCGAACGCCACGGAACCGACAACGAGCAAAGACATTCAATGTTCTCCTGAAGTTTGAATAAAGTTAGAAAAGAAAGTTGGCCGGGCCGGGGTGTTTACTGAATGCTCTCCGACTTCTTCTTTAGCTCTTCCGCCTCGTCGAGCGCGCCCGCCTGCTCCGCCACAATCGAGTGGAGTTCGTAAACACGCTTCAGCGCCTTCATGTACCCGCGAAGCATCTCCTCGCCTTCGGGAGATACGTCGCCCCCTGCGATCCTTTTGTAAGAGGCCAGATAACTCGCCTCGGTCTTCGTGTACCAGTCGCGCGCCTCCTTCAAGTCGCCGAGCGCGTGATACGACATCGCGATGTCGCGGTACACGTCGGCGATTTCGACGTTCGTCTCGTCGAGCCTCGGACGCGCGACTTCGACGGCGCGCATGTAGTTCTTGATGGCCTCGCGGAAGCGCTTCTGTCCGTCGAGGGCGTGGCCGAGTTCCGCGTAGGCGGACAGCTTCTCAAGCTCTCGCTGGTCTGCGAACCTGTCGGCGAGGCGGACTGTCTCCGCGCAGGCCGCCTCCGCCTCCTTCCAACGCTCCTCGTGTAAAAGGCCGCGGCACTTCTTTTCCTGCGCGAAATAAAGGTCGTTGAGTTTTAGTTGATCCTCCGGCGCGCGCCTTCTCTGCGCGAGCAGAGGCGTCACCCCGAAGAGGATTGAGAGGACTGTCGAGAGGGAAATAAACCTGAGCATTCGTGCCATGACCGAGTGTTATTGTTTCTTGTCGTCCTTCGGCTTTTCGCCGTCGAGTTGCGCGAGCGCCGCCTGAGCCTCTTTGCGGAAGTCGCTGTTCGGGTAGTCGTTGACGATGCGCGAGAGGTATTCGCGCGCCTTGTCGCGCAAGGCTTCGGGCGTGAACTCCGCGGCCTTCTCGGCGGGCGACTTCGGCGCTTGCTGCTTGCCCTTGCCTTCGGAGAGGTAGAGGCCGCTCATGCCCGCGATGTAGAGTGCCTCGTCGAGGTGCGAGAATTCGGGGTAACCCGCGATCAGCTCGTCCATCCTCATGTACGCGGCGAGGTACGCCTTCTTGTTGTGGAAGTAGTGGCGCGCGACCTCAAGCTCGTGCCTCGCGCTCTTCTCCGAGTCCGCGTCCTTGACGGCGGGCGCGCTCCGCTCGCCCGCGACCGACCCGCTCTGCGCGCGCGCCGCCGAAGACGAGAAGACAAACGCGAGCGCGAACATTGCGAGAATGGATTTCCTCATTTCAACACCTCAAATCGAGTGATGAGTGACAAGTGATGAGTGATGAGATAAGAGCTTTCTCTTATCACTCATCACTCGTCACTGCTTTCGATACTTTTTGATGATCGCTTCGAGCTTCGACGTTGTCGCCGCGGGCCAGAGTTCGGGCGGCGTGAAGATGGCGTTCTTGAGCGCCGAGCCGCAGCCGCACGCGCGCTCAGACGTGGCGAGGCGGCGGACGGCCTCGCGCATGATGACCTGCGCGTTGCGGACGTTCTTGTTCAGATACTCGACCACCGTCTCGACCGAGACGGCGTCGTGCCCCTCGTGCCAGCAATCGTAGTCGGTGACGAGCGCGAGCGTGGCGTAGCAAATCTCGGCCTCGCGCGCGAGCTTCGCCTCCTGCAAGTTCGTCATGCCGATGATGTCCATGCCCCAACGGCGATAGACGTTCGACTCGGCGACGGTCGAGAACGCGGGGCCTTCCATGCAGATGTACGTCCCGCCGCGGTGGACGTTAACCTCAGCCGCCCCGCACGACTCTTCGAGCACGTCGCCCAGGGCAGGGCAGACCGGGTGCGCGAAAGTGACGTGCGCGACGATGCCTTCGCCGAAGAAGGTTGACTCGTGCGCGCGTGCGCGGGTGCGGTCGAAGAACTGGTCGGGGATGACCATGTCGAGCGGCGCGTACTGCTCCTGAAGAGAGCCGACCGCCGAGGCCGAAAGGATGCGCTCGACGCCGAGTAGCTTCATCGCGTAGATGTTCGCGCGGAACGGCAACTCCGTCGGCAGAAGCTTGTGGCCGCGCGCGTGGCGCGGCAAAAACGCGACGCGCTCGCCTTCGAGCGTGCCGACGATGAACGAGTCCGAGGGCTTGCCGAAAGGCGTGTCAACGCTCACCTCTTCGACATCCGTCAACTCCGGCATCTGATAGAGTCCGCTGCCGCCGATGATGCCGATCTTCGCTGTCGTCATTTAAGATTCACCCTCCTCACGTTCTTCAAAAGCGACCACGCGCAGCTTGCCGTCTTCCTCGACGACGCGCGCGAGCGGCGCTTCGGGGTCGTGGTAGAAGAGGCAGAGCCAGCCGTCGCGCGCCGCCTGCGGCAGAAGCCTGCGCTTGGCTTCGAGAGTTTCGACGGGATAAAGGTCGTAGCCCATGACCCACGCCGCGGGGACGTGCGCGCGCGTCGGCACGAGGTCGGCGAAGCCGTAGAGCGTGCGACCGCCGCGCGCGAGTCGCCAGCACTGCATCGTGCGCGAGTGGCCCGCGACGGTTTCCAGCGTCAGGCCGGGCACGACTTCGAACTCGCCCGGCTTCAACTCCAACTGCCCCGACTCGGCGAGCGGTCGCCAGTTCTCCGGCAGGTAGCTCGCGCGGTCGCGCTCGTGCGGTCGTTCGGCGTGCTCGTACTCTTCGCGCGAGACGAAGTAGCGCGCGTTCGGAAAAGTCGGCACGGCTCGGCCTTCGCCATCAAACTTCGTGTTGCCGCCCGCGTGGTCGAAGTGCAGGTGCGTGTTGACGACGACCGTGATCTCTTCCGGCGCGCGGCCCGCCGCCTCGCGCAGCGACTCGACGAGCGATTGCTCGGAACGGACGCAGTACATCGCGGCGCGGCGCGGCGACCACTTGTCGCCCATGCCCGTTTCAATCAGGATTCGCTCGCCCGCGGCTTCGATGTAGAGGCAGTTCGCGTTGAGTCGGACGCGGTTCTCTTCGTCGGGCGGCGCGACGCGCTGCCAGAGAGCGCGCGGGACGACGCCGAACATCGCGCCGCCGTCGAGGCGGAACTCGCCGCCGGGCACGACCTCAACGCGGTAGTCGCCGAACTGCATCAGGCTCCGTAAAAAAGGAATGAGCAATCGAAGAAGCGCGGGCCTCCCGGCGCGGGCCGCTTCGATTGCTCAGGCGTGTTACTTGCTCTTGCCCGTGGGCGCGGGCTTCGGCTTCGCGGACGCGGGCGGCTTGGCCGAGTTCGCGTTCGGCTTAGCACCGCTCTCGGCGGGAGGCGGCGGCGGGGCCTGCTCCATCTCGTCCTCGTCGGGCGCGGGGCCGCCGCCCATGCCGCCGTGCGGCGAGAGGCCCTGCGGGACTTCGGGCGCTTTGACGGTGAAGTCTTCGGGCACCTTGATGTTCGAGCGCTTCACGATCTCGTCAACGAAGTTCTTGGTCTTCTCCTGAACTATCGCGTCGCTCGCTGCCTCGCGCCCCGACTGCGGCGGCTCGAAGGGATTCTGACTCGGCGCGCTCGTCTGAATCAGAATGTGGCGAGCCTGAATCTGCTCCTGCGGCTGTCCGGCAGACGCCTTGTCATTCGGCGACTGGTCGCCGACGGACTTCGGCTGACTCTTCTTGTCGGCGTCGTTGCCGCTGCTCATCCGGTGGCCCGTCACCTGAATGATGTGGAAGCCGTAGGGCGTCTCGACGATGTCGCTGATCTGGTTGTCCTTCAGCGCGAAGGCCGCGTCCTCGAACTCCTTGACCATCTGCCCGCGCCCGAACCAGCCGAGGTCGCCGCCCTTTTCCTTGCTGCCGGGGTCGTCCGAATACTGCTTGGCGAGCGCGGCGAAGTCTTCGCCCGCGCGCACGCGCTTCAGGATGTCCTCGGCCCTCTGGCGCGCGACCTTCGGGTCGAGTTCCGGGTGCTGAGTGTAATACTGCTCGATCTCCTGGTCGGTCGGCTTGAACTTGTCGGAAGCGTCCTTGACGTAAATCTCGGCGAGGGCCTTCGCCTGCTGCAAGTCAATCTGGAGCTGCGTCGCGCGATCCTTGTCGAGTCCCGCGGCTATTCCCTTCTTCGAGAGGATCGCGACGGGTGCCCACTGCTGAAGGAACCTCTGCTTCGTGGCGTCGTCAAGCGGCTGCTCCTTCGGGATAGCGCCGAGCTTCTGCAAGTCCTGAAGATACTGCTCGGACTGCTTCGCGTTGTTCGGGTCTTTGCTGAAGGCTTCGATCTCTTCGGGCTTCGGTCGCCAGTCGTCGCCGGTCGGGTTGGCGTCGCGCTGCTTCTTGACGTAAGCCTGTGCGACGACGAAGTCGCGCAGGAGGTCGAACTGCCGCTTCACCTCCGGGCGGTCGGCGTAGCCCTTCTCGCGCGCTTCGGCGGCGACGGCGAGGAGTTCCTTGAGTCCCTCGGCGAACTTCTTGCGCGCGTCGGCGCTCTGCGAAAGCTGCAACTGCTCCATCGGCTGGCTCGACTCGGCGATGAGCGTGATGTCTTCGGGCGTCAGCGAAGTCAGGGACGTGTACGCGCTCGCGTGCCTCGCCTGCCAGAAGATGAGCAGGATGGCCGCGACGACCGCGAACGCCGCCGCGATGATCGCCTTCGTCACCGAACTCATGCCGTGTGAAGTGGCCGACACAGCCCTCGCCGACGACGTGGGGACGGCTGGTGTCGCCGGAGTCGCTGCGGCGGGAGTCGCCTCCGCGCCGGCTGAGGTGGGCTGCGCTTCCGCACTCGCCTCGGCCTGTTCGGGCTGCGCCGGAGTCACTTCGGCTCCGCAGCCGGGGCAGGTCTTCGAGCCATCAACCATCTGTGTTCCGCATTTTTCACAAGTAATCATTCGATCATCCTCACATTCAAACGGGCCGTCACAGCTTTGAACAGATTATTTTCAAAACCGGGCGCAAACCAGTCGTTCAAGATACACGAAAAAATCCCCGCACGCACCCGCGCGGCGCGTGCCGCGACGGTGCGCGCGGCGTCAATGATTCCGCCGCGTCGTCGTGCGCTTCGCGGGGGCCGCCTGCTTCGCCGCTCCATTGTTCTGCGCCGGAGTCTGCGATGCGGGCTTGGCGTTCTGCGTTTGAGTCGTGTTCTGCGTTGCGGCGTTCGCGCCTGCCGAAGCGCCCGGCGCGCTCTGCACGGGCGCGATGACGCTGAACTCGACGATGTAATTCTCCGCGACGCGGACGTTGCGGCGCGCGGCGATCTCGTCGAGCGCGCGCTCGCGCTTCTGCTGTTCGACGGCGGCCCGCGCCTGCTCGCGCGGGGTCGTGGGCGGCGCGTTCGGGTCGGGCGGCGTGTCGTTGTAGCGGATGAGAATGTGGCGCGCGCGAACCTCTTCGATGGGCTTCCCGTCGGCGCTCGTCCCCGTGGTGTGGCGCTCCTCGACCTGAATGATGTGGTAGCCGAAGACCGTCTCGACGACTCCGCTCAACTCGCCCGGCTTGAGCGCGAAGGCCGCGTCCTCGAAGGGCTTGATCATCACGCCGCGACCGAACCAGCCGAGTTCGCCGCCTTCCGCCTTGCTCCCGCGATCCTGCGAATACTCCTTCGCGAGCGCGCCGAAGTCTTCGCCCGCCTGCGCGCGTTTGAGCAAGCCTTCGATCTTCGCGCGCGCCTCCTTCGTGTCGTACTCCGGGTGCGCGGCGACGTATGCGTCGGTCTCCGCGTCGGTCGGCTTGAAGCGCGGCGCGGCGTCTTTGGCGTATTCGTTCGCGAGCAGGCGTGCCTGTTGGAGCATGACCGAGAGCTGCGTCGCGCGGTCGCGCAGAAGCCCCGCCTCGATTCCCTTCCGCATCGCGACCATCACGCGACCGTAGTGCGTCGCCAGAGCCTTCTTCTGGTCGTCGCCGACCGGCGCTCCGTGGGTCGGGCCGTTCTTCACGTAGTCGGCGAGGAACGCCTCGAACTGCGGCCCGACGCCCGGCTCTTTGAGGTAGGCGTCAATCTCCGCCTGCGAGATGACCTGTTCGGGCGTGGTCGCGCCCGCCGCCTGCCTCTGCTTGAAGTAGCTCTGCGCGATGGCGAACGAGCGCGCAAGCTCGGTCTGCAATTTCAGCTCTGGCCGCGCCGCGTAGCCTTCGGCCTTCGCCTCTTCGGCGGCGGCGAGCATCTCGCGTATGTCGCGCGCGAAGTTCTTTCGCTCGGTCGCGTCGCTCGAAAGCTTCGAGACGACTTCGGGCGGCAGGTCGAGGCCGTCAATGATGAGCGTCATGTCCTCAGCCGTGATGTTGACCCCGGCTGCGGGCGCGGGCGTCGCGGCCCTCGGCCTCTGCGCGAATGTGTGTGCCTGTGTCGAGAGGATCAGGAGCGAGGCGAGCAGAAATTTCCTTGAAAGCAAATCCGAATACCTTTCTTAACCGTCTGTTGTTTCGGCTTCACCGTTCGACGTTTGGGCAACGACCGCGTGCTCGATGAGTTCGAGCAGCACGCCGCCCGACGACGAAGGATGCACGAAGGCGACGAGGCAACCGCCCGCGCCGACCCTCGGCTCTTCGTCAATCAGACGCGCGCCCGCCGACTTTAGTTGCGCGAGCGCGGCACGGATGTCCCCGACGCGCACGGCGACGTGATGAATTCCGGGGCCGCGCTTCTCGATAAACTTCGCCACCGGCGAGTCTTCCCCCGTCGGCTCAAGCAGCTCGACGCGCGGCTCGCCCACAGGTAGCATCGCCACCCGCACGCCCTGCTCCTCGACCGTCTCCGTGTGCTTGACTTCAAGCCCCAGCGCGTCGCGCCAGAACTTCAGAGACTCTTCGATGCTCCGCGTCGCGATTCCGATGTGTTCGACTCTCATATTCAACAGACTCAAGCCGATTTGATTTCTAAAAGCTCTTCGACCGCAGAGTACGGGTCGCGCCGCTTGTCGGCGACTTCGCGGGCAAGCGCGTCGAGGCGCTCGCCCGCGTCGCCCTGTTCGAGCGCTCGCGCGAGGAGGCGTTCGCGCAGGAGTTCGAGGATGCGCCAGCGCGCGACCGCCGCGCGGCGTTTGTGCGCGCCGTCGGCGCTGCGTTGAAAGTCGCGGTAGCCCTCGATTGCGGCGGCGAGTTCTTCGAGGCCCTGGTTGTCGGTCGCGACCGTCTTGACAATCGGCGGCGACCAACCGTCGGCGCGGTGCGCGAGCGAGAGCAGCGCTTCGAGTTCCTTCTCGGTTCTGAGCACGCCGTCGCGGTCGGCCTTGTTGATGACGAACACGTCGCCGATCTCCATGATGCCCGCCTTGATGGCCTGTATGTCGTCGCCCATGCCGGGCACGAGCACGACGACGGAAACGTCCGCCGTCTTCACGATCTCGACCTCGTCTTGGCCGACGCCGACCGTCTCGACGACGACTTTCTGGAAGCCCGCGGCGTCGAGGATCGCCACGGCGTCAACGGTCGCGCGCGCGAGTCCGCCGAGGTTGCCGCGCGTCGCCATCGAGCGGATGAAGACGCCGGGGTCGAGTCCGAGCGTCTGCATGCGGATTCGGTCGCCGAGAATCGCGCCGCCCGAAAACGGACTCGAAGGGTCAACGGCGACGATGCCGACGCGCTCGCCGCGCTGTCGATAAAGCGCCGCGAGGCGGTCAACCAGCGTTGACTTGCCCGCGCCCGGCGAGCCAGTGATGCCGACGACGAGTCCCCGCCCCGTGTGCGGGAAGATGGCCTTCATCAGCTCGGACGAATCATTCGAGCCGTCCTCGACCTTCGAGATCGCACGCGCGACGGCGCGTGCGTCGCCCGCCAAAATTTTTTCGATTTGCTGCGGCCCGCTCATCACACGCGAAAGCTCAGTGCGCCTCGTCGCGCTTCTTTTCGACGACCTTGATTAGTTTGAGTCCGTTCCCAGTCCACTCGTAGTAGAAGAGGCCGTACTTCGGCTCGGCCCGATTCAATTCGCTGGCGGGCGAGCCTGAAAGAACGATGAGGCGGCTGTTCGGTTTGAATTGCAGAGCGTCGTAATCTTTATCGCCCCAGAACCAGACGGAGAAGTCGCTCGTCTCTCCGGGGAAATAGACGCCCCCGGTCTTCGCGTCAACGATGGCCGCGTCGAGGCATCCCGCTCCGCATCCCCACTGAACGACCGTGTAATGCCCCGCGAAATTCACACCGTCCTTCGCGCCTTCACGCAGACGCGTTTTGAATGTTCGCGAGCGCGGGTTGTTGATTCTCACCGGCGCGACTCTGCCCTTGTAAACCTGCGCCGGATAACTCTCGAAGCGCGGAACATTGTCAGTCTGCGCGAATGCGGTTGAAGCAACTAGGCAGAGGCCGAGTGTTGCTAGTAGCAGTTTCATGTTCACCTGAAAATTAGATCAAACGCTGCTGAGAATCTGTTTGGCGATGATGAGGCGTTGAATCTCGCTCGTGCCCTCGCCGATGGTGCAGAGCTTTGAGTCGCGCCAGAATTTTTCTGGCGGGTAGTCCTTCGTATAGCCGTAGCCGCCGTGAATCTGGATGGCCTCTTCGCTGACTTTGACGGCGACCTCCGAGGCGTAGAGCTTCGCCATCGAAGACTCCTTCGTCGTCTTGCGACCCGCGTCCTTCAACGCGGCGGCGCGGTAGGTCAGAAGCCGCGCGGCGTCAATCTGCGTCGCCATGTCGGCGAGCTTGAACTGGATGGCCTGAAAGTTCGAGATGGGCTGGCCGAACTGTTGACGCTCCTTTGAATATTTGAGCGCCGACTCGTATGCGCCCTGCGCCAGACCGAGCGCGAGTGCCGCAATCGAGATGCGCCCGCCGTCGAGCACCTGCATCGCCTCGATGAAGCCGAGTCCTTCGGGGCCGAGCCGGTTCGCGTCCGGCACGCGGCAGTCCTCGAAGATGACGCTCGCGGTTTCGGACGCGCGCAGGCCGAGCTTGTCTTCCTTCTTGCCGGGCGAGAATCCCGCCATGCCCTTCTCGAAGATGAAGGCCGTGATTCCCTTCGAGCGCATCGCGCGGTCGGTCGAGGCCATCGCGACGCAGATGTCGGCGTGGATGGCGTGCGTGATGAAATTCTTTGAGCCGTTGACGACCCACTCGTCGCCGCGCCGCACGGCGGTCGTGCGCGTGCCCGACGCGTCCGAACCCGCCTGCGGCTCGGTCAATCCCCACGCGCCGAGCTTCTGGCCTGAGGCGAGCGGCGTCAGAAACTTTCGCTTCTGCTCCTCCGTGCCGAACATGTAGATGTGGTTCGAGCAGAGCGAATTGTGCGCGGCCACACTGATCCCGACCGAGCCGTCAACGCGCGAAAGTTCCTCGATGATCGTCACGTACTCGACGTAACCCATGCCAGCGCCGCCGTACTCTTCGGGGAAGATGACGCCCATGAAGCCCTGCTCGGCGAGCTTCGGCAGAAGCTCCGTGGGGAAGTGCTGCGACTCGTCCCACTCGCGCACGTGCGGCGCGATCTCGCCCTCGGCGAACTCGCGCACGCTCGACTTTATCTGCTTCTGTTCCTCGTTCAGATCGAAATCCATAAACGAATCAAACCCTCTTTTGCGTCAGCGGCACACGCTGCGGCGCACAGGAGCCGCCGGCCCGCTCTTCCAAAATTTATGCGGAACTCTCAATGCTCTGATTGTACTTTGAAAACCTCCGGCGGGCGAGGACGCGCGTGCGGAAGGCTCTGGCGGCGCTCGGACGGGCCGCGACTCAGGAGACGCTCTTGAATTTTCCCTTCGCGTCGAAGGTGACGAACTTGTGCTCCCAGTCGGGCGGGCTGCCGCGCTCGACGGAGACAGTCCATTCGGGCGTCTCGCCTTTGTAGCGGATGATCGAATAAGAGAATCTCATGCTCGTCACCCGCGCGCCCTCAATCCCCGCGCGCTTAAGCGCCTCCTTGGCAAGCCCCGGCATGAGCGTCAGGTCTGCCTGCTTCAACTCGTAGAGGCTGTCGGCGAGGCCGCCGTCCCCGATGACATTCACGTCCTTCGGCCCCTCGACCTTCTTCCTGCCGCGGTAGAGCGTGTACTCGTGCGCGCTCTGCCCGTCGGTCGAGACGACGGCGCTGACAAGTTCGTCCGCGAAGCTAAGCTCCATCACTTTGAACTCGCCGCCGACCGCATCGCGTATCGCGCTCAGGCACTCGCGCGGCAGCTCGCTCGCGAACATGTCGCGCGTCTCTTCGACCATCTCCTCCGCGTCCGGCGTCGCCGCGACCACGCCGGGCGGCGCAATCGGGTGCTCGCGCTCGTACTTCGCGAGCGAGTCGAGCGTCTGCTCCATCCGCCAACGCTCGCTCTGCTGATACCAGACACGCGCGAACATGGACGCGACGCCCGCGACGACGAAGGCGATTAGAAGAAGTTTTCTCTTCGTGCTCATGTTCAAACGAACCGAAGGCGCGCTAAACGAACGGAAGCCGCGCCTTCATCCCCGGCCCCTGCCGCCGTCTCTTCTCTTCCTTCCACGCGCCGCTTGCGTTCCGCGCGCCGGCGTTCGCGGTTCGCTTCCCGCACCTTTCCGCCCTGCCTTCTTGCCGCCCTTGAGTCGCGCGACCTCTTCGGCGGTGAGAAATCTGTAAGCGCCGGGCTTGAGTCCCGCGTCGCGGACTGAACCGATGGCGACGCGGCGGAGTTTCAGGACGGAATGGCCGACGGCGTCGAACATCTTGCGGATTTGCTGGTTGCGCCCTTCGTGCAAGACGACCTCGAACCACGCGTTCGTCTCGGTCTCGCCGAGCCGCCTGATCTCGGCGGGCGCGGTTCGCACGCCGTCGTCGAGCCGTATGCCGCGGCGCAGTCGCCCGACTTGTTCCTCCGTCGGCACGCCCTTGACCTTCGCCTCGTAAACTTTCCGCACATGGTTGCGCGCCGACGTGACGTGGTTGGTCAGCTCGCCGTCGTTCGTCAGGATGAGCAGTCCCTCGGTGTTGAAGTCGAGGCGACCGACGGGGTGGAGTCGTCCGAGCGACGGCGGCAGAAGCTCCGTGACGAGCGGTCGGCCTTCGGGGTCGGCGAGCGCCGTGAGGTAGCCGCGCGGCTTGTCGAGCAGGACGTAAACCTTCTCCTGCTTCTCAAGCAGCGGATTGATGAGACGCCCGCGCACCTTGATCGAGTCGCGCGCGGGGTCGGCCTTCGTCCCCAACTCGCGCACCGTCTTGCCGTTGACCGTCACCTCGCCCGCCTCGATCAACTCCTCCGCGTGCCGGCGCGAGGCCAGCCCCGCGGCGGCGATCAACTTTTGCAGGCGCTCTTCCATTTATGGATTCTCGCCGCTGCCCGCGGCCAAGTCCTCGAAGTCTTCGACGTTCGGCAGTTCGCTCAGGTCTTTGAGGCCGAATTGCAGGAGGAAGTCTTTCGACGTGCCGTACATCATCGGGCGACCGACCGTCTCCTTGCGCCCCTTGGCGACGATGAGGCGCTTGTCGAGGAGCGTCTTGATGGCGGAGGACGACTGCACGCCGCGTATCTCTAAAATGTCGGGGACGGTGACGGGCTGCTTGTAGGCGATGACGGCGAGCGTCTCCAGCGCGGCGAGCGAGAGCTTCGCGCTCGGCTTCGACTTGAGGTAGGCGCGGACGTGCTCGTGGTGTTCGGGGCGCGTCGCGAACTGCCAGCCGCCCGCGACCTCGCGGAGCATCAGGCCGCCGTTGCGCTCGTTGAACTCCTTGGCGAGCGACTCGACCGCGACCTGAATCCAGCCCTTCTCCTCTTTGAGCACGTCGGCGATGGCCTTCGCCGACAGCGGCTCTTCGGAGACGAAGATGAGCGCCTCGCAGATCGCCATCAACTCCGACAACTCGCGCGGCTGGCCGCCCGGCGCTATTCCGTCGTCCGCCGTGTCACCAAACGCTTCCGCCTCGGCGCGGCTGCGCGCCTCTTCCTCGGCGCGGTCTTCGGCCTCAACGTCATAGACGGTTATCGGGCGCTCTCCGTCCTCTTCGTCTTCGCCGTCTTCTTCATCTTCCTGCGCTTCGTCTTCGACTTGCTCGCGCCCTTCGTACTCGGCGGCGAACTCGGCGGACTCGAAAGAAGTCGTGCCGCTCACGTCAACCTGTTCGAGAGGGTTGCCGTCGTCGTTGTCAGCCGCCTCGCCGGACGAGTCGCCGCCGGGGAGCGCTTCGAGGGCTTCGTCCAACTCTTCGACCGCGGACTCGGCGGTCTCTTCCCCGTTCTTTTTGCTTCTGCGTTTGCTCATTTCCACCCGAAGAATTTACGCGCCGACGCGCGCGATGATGTCGCCGAAGGTCTGGCGCTGGAAAAGTTTGATCTCGGTCGTGCGGACGAGTTCGAGGACGGAGAGGAACGCGAGCACCAACTCGCGCCGCGTCCCGGCGCGCTCGAAGAAGTCGCGCAGGTTCAGCTCGCCCGC
>DASRCS010000249.1:0-23716 GCA_035652995.1 Pyrinomonadaceae bacterium | reverse complement strand
TTTACGACGCCGAGCGTCGTGCATTTCGCGGTCGTGCTGTTGCTGTCAGCCGTCGGGTGCGCCCCTTGGGGCGGGGTCGCGCCCGTCTCAGTTGTTTGGGGGTTGATCGGACTCGGCGGGATTGTGTACTCCTTCATCGTCGCGCGGCGCATGCGGGCGCAGACCGCCTACCGTCCCGTCTTCGAGGACTGGCTGTTTCACGTCCTGCTCCCGCTCGCTGCATACGCGGTGCTGGCCGGCTCGGCGTTCGCGGCGCGCAGCTACACGCGTCCCGCGCTGTTCGTCGTGAGCGGGACGGTGCTGCTGCTCCTCTTCGTCGGCATCCACAACGCCTGGGACACCGTGACGCACCTCGTCTTCGTCAGCGGACACGGGCAACAAAAGGACGAGAGTGAAAGCTGAATCGGCATCCCTCGGACACGCTCCTCTCCGGCCCGCAGACCGCTTCATGCGGCTGGCTTTCGACACCTTCATCGGACTGCCTGAGCCGCCCGCCTTCACGGGCAACGCCAGCTAAATGCGGACGCATTACATGAGCAGAAAATCAAAATCTTCGGCCAGTATCTTTGTCGCCCTCCTGCGCGGCGTCAACGTCGGCGGCAAGAACATGATCCGCATGAGTTCGCTCAAAGACAGCTTCGAGCGAACGGGCTTCCGTGAAGTGACCACGTACATCAACAGCGGAAACATCATCTTCAGGGCTTCGGAAGGCGACGCCCGCGAGATGGAAAGAATGATCGAAGGGATGCTTTCGAGAGAATACGAACTCGAATGCAAAGTCGTCGTCAGAAGTTTTTCCGAGATGGCCGAACTGGTCATGAGTCTGCCCGAAACATGGGACGGCGACCGGGCCTGGAAATACAACGTGATCTTTCTCAGGCACTCGATTGACTCCGAAAACATCCTCGACGTTCTGAAACCCGCGAGCGGCATCGAGCAGATAGTTTATCGTCCGGGCACACTTCTATGGTCGGCGCGGATTAGCGGCATGAACCGCACCAGTATGCTCAAGCTGCCGGGCCAGAAGCTCTTTCAGGAGATGACCGTCAGGAACACCAACACGACGAAGAAGCTTTACGAATTGATGAAGAAGATGGCTGATGAGTGAGGCCATCATCTGTGGAATACAACGCCGTGCCTGACTATTGGCTCTCTTCTTCTGAGAGTTAAGACTTATAAAGCTTTGCTCGGTGGGACTATAATTATCCGCCGGGCGTGAAATTAAAGGGGAATTTGCACTCGCCCTGGAGTTATACGCCCAGACGGGCGTAATTAAAGGCGCACTTTAGTACGCCTAATTTAAGTTAGGCGCTTCATAGTTTCAATGGTGTAGGATGAATTATCGGCTCATTCCTTTGGCGCTTACACTCCCAATCTTTGTAAGCCTTCTTCTTACCATTCATGCCGCGCAGAGGGTATCGGCTGCGAAACCATCCGCCACGCGGGTAATTTCCGGCGAAGCGCGTTACACCAACGTCGGGTATCTTGCTCCGGGGCTTTTAGTTGAATTGTTCCTTCAGCAATCCAGAAGAAGACTTAGGATGGCGAAGACTGATTCGAGGGGGCGTTTCCAATTCCGTAGCGTGCCGCCCGGCAGATACATGTTGAAGTATGGCGGCAGCAATCATTACTGCCGAGGCACTCAGGATGTGAATACAGTCAGAAAATCTCGAACGGGTGTATTGCTCATTACGGAGTCGTGCGGATAAATCGACGCGCCTAACATGGGGATGAACCGGACTCGCAATAACCGTCCCTCTTATCCTCAACCATCTTTGCTCGCCGGTTATCCCCGGCGTTAGACGCCTGTACGCAGAGGTCAGCAAACTATGGATTTAGAAATCAAGCATATCTATTCAACTGATTTTGATTCATACCCAGAGGATACTCATAGGTTCAACTCTTCACTTTATGTTGAGATTGGCGAGAAAGGTAAAGATGGAGCAGAAGCATTTCGGTTTGTTGTTGCATCGCCACAAGGACTCGATCTAGAAGTGACAAGCGGCGAGTTCAAATTACTGCGCGGGTATATTCTTATGGCTGAGTTTGACTGGAAGCTGATATATCGGGCTATAGAGAATATAATCAATCATACCCGATCACTAACGACTTGGAATGAGGTCATCCGATACTTTAATCGGTATGGAATCTATGACTCGGAAGACTTGGATGGAAAGTTCTATCCATAACAACGGCGTCTAACAACCCGTTGCAGCGGAGCGCGAATCGCAGTGCTCGCATGGCTTCGTTGCGCCGCTCGCGCCCGCTGAACGGGAGCGTTAGGCATCAGCAGCGGGGTTAGGTGGCCGACCGAAAAGCCGCTATATTCCTCACATGCGATTCGAGTGGGACGAGAAGAAGGCTGCCACTAATCTCGCCAAGCACGGAGTCTCCTTCGAGGAGGCAGCCACCGTGTTCGGTGACCCTCTGTCCGACACCTTCGACGACCCCGACCACTCTGCTGATGAGCAACGTTTCCTTATCGTCGGTTCCTCAGACCGGGGCAGAATGTTAATCGTGGCCCATACGGATGATGGGCAGCCGTCCGTATCATTAGCGCGCGGGAGCCAACTCCTGCGGAAAGAAAGTCCTATGAAGAGAGTAGAAGCTGAGCCGGAAGATGAAATGCGGCCCGAGTATGATTTTTCTCAGTTGAAGGGCCGGGTGCGCGGGAAATACGTCGAGCGCTACCGCGAGGGGACAAATCTGGTGTTGCTCGACCCGGACGTGGCGGCGGCTTTCCCGGACGCGAAGGCCGTCAATGACGCGCTACGCCTGCTCATGGATGTGGCGCAGAGGCAAAGCTCACAGCAACATTGAGCCTTGGGGCTGATGCCTAAAGGCATGCAGCGGAGCGCGAAACAGCGTGGCTTTATCATCAATCTCCCGTCGCGCCCGCTGATGCCGGGCGTTACCATGCTGTGTGATTAAGCCGCCCACAATGAAAATGCGCTAGTCCGGCGTTAGATTGCATTTCTACGCTGTAAAATCGTCTCTCCACACTGTCAGATTGAATTACTACGCGGTGAAATCGCTCCTCTACGGAGTGAAAAAGCACCTCTACAGCGTGAAAAAGCATTTCTACAAGGTGAAAACACACTTCCTCGGCGTGAAAAAGGAGTTCTACGGCACGCGAAAGTGTTTCTACGGGGTGAGATCGCGCTTCTCCTGTGCGAAATCTCACACGCTGAAGAAAGTTGTTGCCTTCCGGCGGGTTTTGAATATAATTCCGGCGACTTCGGGCAGGGTCTGGGTCGCAAACTTCACGGGTTAAGGGTAGCCCATCCCCTTTAGCCTGAAACCTTCCACTCCTCGCACCAGCCAAATAAAGGAGAATACTCATGGACACACTTGAGACCAGAAGGCTTGAGATGTTCCGCCGCGTGTCCGACCTGAAAGCGGTCTATGCGGCGCAGTTCCCCGAAGGCTCTTTCGGCGCGGGGCGTTTCGCCAAGCTCGACGGGTTCATCAAGGGTCTGGACGAGCACGCGCTCAAGCAGTCAACCGGCCAGAGTTCCGTCCGCGAGGGCACGACGAGCAAGGCCGCCGTGCGCGACGAACTCACGCGCCGTCTCGAAGCCGTCAGCCGCACGGCGCGCGTCATCGCCTACACCTCGCCCGGACTCGAAGACAAGTTCCGCTTCACGCGCGGCCTCAGCGACGAAGCGCTCCTCCAACTCGCGCGCACGTTCGCCGCCGACGCCCTGCCGCTCAAAGACGAGTTCATACTCCGCGGGATGGCCGCGACCTTCGTCGAAGATTTGAACGAAGAGGCCGACGCCTTCGCCGAAGCCATCAACAGGAAGGCTCATGGCAAGAGCGCGCACGTCGCGGCCTCGGCGGGGATTGACGAACTCATCGAAGACGGGATGCGGACTGTGCGCGAGCTTGACGCCCTCTTCCGCAACACCTTCACCGACGACCCCTCGGCGCTCGCCGCTTGGGGGAGCGCCTCGCACGTCGAGCGACGCGCGCCGCGCCAGTCGAAGACGAAGCCCGCGCCGGGGCCTTCCGCGCCCGGCGCGCACGGGGACGTTCAGCACTGAAGGACTCCGGCGCGGCGGCGTCGAAGTTTCTCCCCCGCCCCCGCCGTGTGAGTTCAAAGAAGGCCGACCGCTTTTCTTTCGCGCGGTCGGCCTTTTCGCGTCCGTGTCTGAAATCTTTATGTTCTGCGCCGCGCGTCTCTGGGATAAAATGCGGCGGGCTTTCGGCAAGATTTCGGCGTTTCGTCGGGCGTTTCGATAACGACACGCCCGCGTTTCGCGCGGTCGCTTAACTTCGCAGGAAAGCCGCTGAGATTTTTTGACTCTCACTCAAGCCTTTCAAGAGGAGCAATGAAAAATGGACGTTGACCCTTTGGAGCACGTCGAAGAAGACGACGAGAAGAAGGACGGCGGCGAAAAGCCGAAGAGCAACCTGAACCGCTGGGTCGCCATCACGGTCGCGATTCTCGCCACCTTCATGGGCATCTGCAAGGTGAAGGACGACAACATCGTCCAGGCGATGCAGCAGGCGCAGGCCGACAAGATTGACAACTACGCCTGGTATCAGGCCCGAAACATTCGCGAGGACGTTGCGCGCGCTACGTCAGCGCAGTTGTCGGCGCAACTCGCCGCCGCGCCCGCCGCAAACCAAGCGGCAATCCAGCAACAGCTCGACACCTACAACGCGCTCGCCAAAGAACAGGAGGAGAAGAAGAAGCAACAGCAGGACGCGGCGGCGGACGCCGACAAGACTTACAACCAGCTCAACCTCCACGACGACCAGTTCGACATGGCCGACGCCGCGCTCTCAATCGCCATCTCGCTGCTCGCCGTCACGGCGCTCACGCAGAAGCGCTGGCTCTACTTCCTCGCCCTCGTGCCGACCTTCTTCGGACTGCTGATGGGACTCGCGGGTCTGCTCGGCTGGTCTCTGCACCCCGACGCAATCGCGCGGATGCTCTCGTAGCCCGGCTGACGGAGGTGGACAGCGATGATCCGAGACATTCGCGCTCGTCGTCGCACGCACGCAAGTTTACGAGTTCGCGCCCTTCAACCCTTGAAGCCGGGACGGCAAACGAAACCGCGAACGAAGAGACGGAAGCGTTCGACGGCGAGCCTCAAATCGCCCGCCCGCCGCGCGCTGTGCTACATTCAAATCATGCGGGTCATCGCCGGACAGTACCGCGGTCGAATCCTGAAGAGTCCGCCTTCCCTGCACACGCGCCCGACCTCAGACCGCCTGCGCGAGACGCTCTTCAACGTCCTCGCGCCGAGGATCGAGGGCGCGCGCTTCCTCGACCTCTGCGCCGGGACGGGGGCCATCGGCATCGAGGCGCTTTCGCGCGGCGCTTCGTTCGTCACCTTCGTTGACCGCGTGCACAAGATGTGCGCGCTCGTCGAAGAGAACCTCGACCTGCTCGGCGTGCCCGAAGATTTGACCGAGGTCGTCAAGAGCGAGGCCGCCGAGTACCTGAAGCGCACCGGCGAGGGCGGGCACGACTGGCGCGCAGGCAGCGAGCCTTGGGACATAATCTTCTTCGACCCGCCATACGCCTCGGACTACACGCAGACCCTCCGCGAGTTCGTCTCGCACACGCCGGCACTCCTGCGCGACGGCGGCGTTCTGGTCGTCGAGCACCATCACAAGAACGCGCTGCCGGAAACCCTCGGCCCGCTGCGCCGCTGGCGCGTGCTCAAGCAGGGCGACTCGGCGCTCAGTTTTTTCGAGGCCGCATGATTGACGCGCGCCCGCCCGATGCGCCAAACTCGGAAAGGCCGACCTCGTAATAAAAAACTTAAGCCCCGACATCTCACCCGCCGCCGCGCGCGCCGGCTCAGGGTCTGCTTTGCGCGGCACACCATTCGGGACAAGGGATTCATTTCAGATGCAACAATCCGGGAGTGAGCGTCGCCTCAAGCCGAGGTTCAACGCCGAGATGCCTTGCACAATCGAACTCGCGGAGAGAGACCCGATCTTTCCGAACGAAAGGCTCGACTGCCGGACGCGGGATTTGAGCGAGTCGGGCGTCGGCCTGATCGCGGAGACGATTTACCTCGGCTACACCTGCGTCGTTGACGAGGGGCGCGCACTCACTTTAAGTCTTGAGCTTCCCGATGGCGTCGTCGAGATGGAGACGACGACCGCGCACTACCTGCGGCTCGGCGGCGACGCACAGCCCGCACACTATCTCATCGGCCTTCGCATCACCTCGATCTCCGAAGCGAGTCGTTCGCAGTATATTTCCTACCTCGAAGAGTTGAATAAATCAGAGCGCGTTTCAGAACTGTAGGGGCAGGGCAAGCCCGCGGCCCGCAGGGATTCATTAATACGCCGGGCGCGAGTTTGGAGCACGACGGGCAGGGACAAGCCCTGCCACTGCAGTCATTATTCGGCGACGGAGTTTTGCATCAGCTTTGGTCTCAAGTAGCAAGCGATAAACGGAAGCGGTGAGCAGTCAAGCGCACACACGCCCCTGACTGCTCACCGCTGACAGCTCATTGCCTGCTATTCTTTCAAGGCGTGGACGGGTTGACGACGAGCTTGTTGTCAACGCCGAGGACGCCTTTGATCTTGTAGGCCACGCTCTCGGCGCGCTGCTTGACGGCGTCGGAGTTGACCGTGCCGACGAGCGTCACCCTGCCGTTGATGACCGTGGCGTCGATGTTGGCCGCGGCGATCTGCGGGTCGTCGCTGAAAGCCTTGTCAACCTTGGCCTGAAGCGAAGCGTCGTCGTGCGCGGGCGGCGCTGCCGCGGTCGAAGGCGGCGCGGTCGTCGTCGCCGCCGTGCCCGCCGCGGGCGGGGCCTGGATGATTACCGGCGCGGGCGCGGTTGTGGTCGAAGGCGGCGGGGCCTGGATGATGACCGGCGACGGCACGACCATTGGCGTCGGAACCATGACCGGCTGCTGCGTGAAAGGCGTCGGCTGCGCGGCGGCTGCCACACGCGCGTTGACGTTCGTCTCCGACGAATCGTTGTTGCGCGAGTTCGTCAAAAACAGGAAGACGATTGCCGTCGCCGCTATCGCGACGAGCGCGACCGTGACAACCATCCCCGTCGAGTGCGCCCGGCGTTCCGGGTAACGAACCGTCTGCTGCTGAACCACCTCGCGGCGTGCCGTCGGAGTTTCGACGACCACGCGGCTGCGTCTGTGTTGCTCTTCGTCGTAAGACATGAAAGCTTCTTCTCCTGTTAGACGTTCTCAAAAATCGCGAGGTAAGTTCAAAGCGAACGGCCCGCGCCGGCGCGCGTTCGACGAAAGGGAGCGACCGCAGATGATCGTCGCTCCCTTTATCTCTCTCGGCCTTTGCAAGTCAAACGTGTCGGCGCGAAAGGCCGGCGCGAATCAATTTCTCCCCCGATAAAATGATCAACGGAACGGGGAGAAATGCGTTCCGCGCGGACATTGTGCAAGTGCCATTCCGCGCGAAGAGCCGCGACGCCGGGCCGGTAAACACCGCGTTTTTATCGCGATTTGACCTGAGCCGCAAGCCCGCGCGGACGGCTTGCGGGCGCGCGTCGTATGAATTTAATGCTCGCCTGACCCTCGTTTGACCTCGCCCCGACCGTCTCGCATAATCGCCCGCATGACGACGGCGATCATTCATCACCCCGTGTTCGAGCGGCACGACACGGGCGAAGGCCACCCCGAAAGTCCTGAGCGCTACGCCGCCGTGATGAGAGCTTTGCGCGAAGACTCGGAACTCTGGTCGCGCGTCCGCGAGGTCGAGGCCACGCCCGCCGCGCGCGGCGACGTTCAGGCATGCCACACGCCGCAACTCTTCAAACAGGTCGAGCGCGCTGTGAGCGAAGGCACGGGCTATCTCGACGCCGACACAGCCGTCTCGCTCCACTCGCTCGACGCCGCGCTGCGCGCCGCGGGAGGCGCGTGCCGCGCAGTTGACATGGTCTTGAGCGGCGAAGTCCGAAACGCTTTTCTCCCCGCCCGGCCACCCGGACACCACGCGACGAGCGACCGCGCGATGGGCTTCTGCCTCTTCAACACGGCGGCGGTCGCCGCGCGCTACGCGCAGCGCCATCACAGAGAGGTCGAGCGCGTCGCGGTCGTTGACTGGGACGTGCACCACGGCAACGGCACGCAGGGGATTTTCTACGACGACCCGTCGGTCTTCTTCTTCTCGGCGCATCAATACCCCTGGTATCCGGGCACGGGCACGCGCGGCGAGACGGGCGTCGGGCGCGGGCGCGGTTACACTTTGAACGTCCCGCTCCGCGCGCGCACGCCCGCCGCCGAGCACCGGCGCGCAATCGAGACGGCGCTCGAAGAGATCGGCGCGAAGTTCCGCCCCGACCTCGTCATCATCTCCGCCGGCTTCGACTCGCACGCGGGCGACCCGCTCGGCCAGCTCTCGCTCGAAGACACTGACTTCGTCGCGCTCACGCGCGCGGTCAAGGACTGGGCGCGCGTCGCCTGCGGCGGTCGCGTCGTCTCGTGCCTCGAAGGCGGCTACAACATCTCGACTCTCGGCGCGACCGTCCGAGAACATGTACGCGCGCTGGCCGAAGATGAGAACTAGTGCTGTGTGGTTTTGATTTTGTAAATTGCCACGAGCTTCAGCCGGTGGACGGGTTTGACAGGAAGTGATCGGCTTTAGCCGAACAATTTGGCCGAAGCCGGAATCTTCATTGACATCTCGTCCACCGGCTAAAGCCGGAGGCAATTGAATTCATATTCATCACACGGCACTGGTCGAAACACCTCACGCTGATATGACGTAGAGAAGTTAACGATGCGCGCGACCCGCTCGCAGCTTTAGTCAAAGTAGAACGAGAAAGAAGGACAGGTATTCGGATGGGCGACAAGCCGCGGGAACTTTCGGAGAGCATCGCAGAGAGATTCGCGGTCGCGCGCGAGTGGCTCCAGCGCGTGATGCCGCGCGTCGCGCTCGCCGCGGTCGCGCTCTACATCCTGCGCCTTCTCATCCGCGACACGTGGCTCTACCGCGAGACGCCGCTCGGCCTCGTCGCAACGCTGACCGTCCTCGCCGTCTGCGCGACTGTTGCTTACTACACTCTGAAGCTCGCCGTGCGCGTCAAGCGCAAGCTGCTCTGGCGCGTTCGGCGGCGGTTGATAATCACGTACCTCTTCATCGGGCTGACGCCGATTGTCCTGTTGCTGATTCTCGGCACGCTCGCGGCGACGGGCGGCTCGACGCAGACGATGGTGCGCGTCGTCACGGTGCAGATCAACGACTCGCAGCGGCGGACGCTCGAAGGCGCTCGCGCGCTCGCCGAAGGTCTCGCGTCGCTGCCCGCCGACGCGAGCGACCGCGCTTTGCAAGCCTGGTTCGACGACCGCGCGGGCCTACTTCGCGCGACGCTTCCCGGCGCCCGCGTCTCCGCGTGGCGCGGCGCGGGCGACGACCAGCCGCGGCTCGGCGAGGTCGCGGCGGCGCAACTCACGAGCGCGAAGGTTGACGACTCGACCCGCGGCGTGGGCGCGGACGAAGGCGACGCGAAAGAAGCTCTGCCTTCATGGCTCGAAGGCAAAGACGAGTGGAGCGGCTTCGCTTACCTGCCGCCGCCGAAAGACTCGCGCAGCGCGTTCGGGACGCCTTCCTTGCGCGCGCTCGTGCGCCGCACGTCGCAGGGGCGCGCGGTCGCGGTGCTCGTCACGGTTCCCGTCAGCCGCGCCTTCGTCAACCGCCTTCACGAGAGCACGGGCGTCAGCGTCCATCCTTACTTCATCGGCGTGTCGCCGACCGGCGAGGAGACCGGCGCGCGCGTCGAGTACGATTTCGGCGACGCGCGCGCGCGCCAGAACAGCAAGCCCGCCGCCGAGTCGTCCGACGGCGAAGGCGCGGAGAGGGTCGTTGACTTCAGGCGCGACCAGTTCGGCGACGAGATTCCCGAAATCTCCGCGCTCAACTTCCCCTACCCGGTCATCCTCAACGCGACCGACTGGACGACGGGCCGCGGCGACTCGCGAGCCGCCTTCGTCGTTGACTGGTCTTGGGCGGAAGGCGGCAAGCAGTTCTGGAGCGACGCCGCGCTCGGCGCGAGGTGGTGGGAGGTTCTTTACTTCACGGCGGTCACGTTCCTCGTGCTCGAACTGCTCGCGCTCTTCTCCGCCGGTTGGATGACGCGCGCGGTGACGGGAACGGTGCACAAGCTCTACCGCGCGACCGAATTCATCAAGCGCGGCGACTTCTCGCACCGCATCCGCACGCGCTCGCGCGACCAGTTGGGCGAACTCGCCGTCGCCTTCAACGACATGTCCGCCGACATCGAGGCGCTCCTCAAAGAGCGCGTCGAGCGCGAGCGGCTCGAGCGCGAGATCGAGATCGCCGCCGAGGTGCAGGCGCAACTCTTCCCGCGCAGCGTCCCCGTCCTGAAGACGGCGCAGTTGGCGGGCGAGTGCCGCGCGGCGCGCGGCGTGGCGGGCGACTACTACGACTTCGTCGAGGCCGCGCCCGACCTCGTCGCCGTCGCGCTCGGCGACGTGTCGGGCAAGGGCATCTCGGCCTCGCTCGTGATGTCGAACTTGCAGGCCGCGCTGCGCGCGCAGGTCTCGATCATCTCAGAGCGTTTGCGACTCGCCGGGCGCGGCGCGGCGACGATTCAGACCGGCAAGCCCGCGTCGGTCGCCGCGGTCGCCGACGGCGGCCTGCCGGAAGTCGCTCACGTCTCGCTGCCCGGCGCGGAGTCCGGCGAGCGTGGCGTCGTCGCGGGCATGGCCGCGCACATCAACGAACAACTCTGCCGCGCGACCGACGCCAACCGCTTCGCGACGCTCTTCCTCGCGCTCTACGACGACCGCACGCGCACGCTCACCTACACGAACGCGGGCCACAACGCGCCCGCGCTCGTCCGCGCCGACGGCCATGTCGAGCGCCTCTCGGCGGGCGGCACGATCCTCGGCGCGTTCGACTCGGCGCGATACGAGGAGGGGCGCGTCACGCTCGGCGAAGGCGACCTGCTCGTCCTCTTCTCCGACGGCATCACCGAGGCACACGACGACGCGGGCGAAGAGTACGGCGAAGCACGCCTCGTCGCCTTCGCCTCCGCGCGCCGCAACGAGATGGTCAACAACATCCGCCAGTCAATCTTCGACGAGGTTGACAAATGGTCGGGCGCAGCCGAGCGCGACGACGACCAGACGCTCGTGATTTTGAAAGCGGTGACGGGTGACAAGTGACGAGTGACGAGCTAAGGCAATCTGTTTTAGCTCGTCACTCATCACTTGTCACCCGTCACCGCTTTCATGCCGTGATGATGACGGCGCGCGCGCCCGCGAGTTCGGTGAAGTCTTTGGTGTAGATGGTTCCGACGCGGCGGACGCGGCGGATGGTCTCGACGAGTTCTTCGGTCGGGAGGAAGCCGTCGTCGGTGTGCGCGACGGCCCAGTCGGGGATGTGCGTGGCGGAGCCGAGGAGGTCTGAGACGTGGCCGAGGTACTGCCGCCTCGCCTCGGCGCGCGAGCCGAGACGCCCCTCGCGCGCCCGCTCGAAGTCGTCCCAAAAATCTTCCGCGCCGCGCACCCAGACTTCGCGCCAGGCCCACGCGGACTCGCGCGCCGGGCCGTGCGGCGGTCGCGGCAGTCGCAGGAAGAGAAGCTCGACCTGCTCGCGCGAAAGAAAGTCGCGCGCGTCCTTGTTCGTCGCGGTGTTGCGCTGGCGGTTGTTGAAGGGCGCGGGTTCGGCGTCCCAGAGCCGCATCAGTACGCGCGAGAGCGGCTGGCGTAGCTCGCGCGTCTCCTCGTCGAACGCGAGCGCGTAGTCGCCGACCATCATGCCGAGGTTGAGCGCGAGCGCGCGCTTGACGGGCGAGTCGAGTTTCTCGACGTTCGCGCGCACGTTGTCGAACCACCACGCGTCCGTCTCGCCGAACCAGCGGCGCAGCGCCGCGTTGTAGAGTTTGTGGCGCGGCACGTATGCGTCTTCGAGGACGATTTCAACGTCTTCTTCCGACAGCCGCTCCGTGTTGTTCTCGACTAACGCCTGCGCGCGAGTCCAGGCCCAGCGCGCCGTGTCGTTCGAGGCGACGCGAGCGCCCCAGCGCTTGAGGTAGGCGTCGGTCTGCGACTCGCCGGCGAAAGGGTTTGCGACCGAGCGGAATTGCAGGCGGCGCAGGATGCTCAGCTCGAACGCGAGCCATCCTTCGGGGAACGGGTCGGAGAAGTTACTCAACGTTGTCGGCCTCTGTGTGATGAATCGAGAAGTTAAAGACTTGAAATTTCAAATCTGAAATTTCAAGTCTCAAATCTCAAATCCTGAGTTCGCGATTCAAGGTTGAACTTACGATTCGAGTTTTGAAGCACGGCCAAGTGTCATTGCTTCCGTGTGCTTCACGAGTTCTGTACGGCCTGCTCTCCGACGCCCGCGACCTCTTCCTCGCGCATCGTCTCGGCTGGCTCTTCCGTCCCGGCATGCTCAACCGCGGCGGCCTTCTCTTCCGCGCGGCGCTCGTGCGCGAAGGAGCGCAACTCCGGCAGTCCTTCGAGCGCGAGGAACGCGCGGACGACGTGCGGGTCGTATTCGAGTCCGGCCCAGAGGATGAGGTGCTTGCGCGCCTCGATCTCCGTGCCCGCGGGGCGGAAGGGCCGCGCGTCGGTGAGCGCGGCGTAGGCGTCGGCGACGCGGAGGATGCGCGCGCCGAGCGGTATCTGCTCGCCGCGCAAAGCGTCCGGGTAGCCCGCGCCGCTGAACCATTCCTGATGCCAGCGCACGAGCAACTGCACAGCGCGGTCAGCGCCAGCGCGCGCCGCCTCCTGCTCGCCGATGACTGGGTGGCGTTGCAGGTCGAGCCGCTCGGCGTCGTTGAGCGGGCCGGCGCGTTTGATGTAGTCGCGCTTCATCGCCATCTCGCCGACATCGTGCAGGAGCGCGGCGAAGACGATTGACGAGCGGTCGGCGCGCGAAAGACGGAACCGCTCGGCGAGCGCCCCGGCGACGCGCGCGATGCGCGGCGCGTGCGGGTGCGCGTAGCCCTCGAACTCGTCCACCGCCCCGGCCAAACGCACGAACGACTCGCCCGCCGCGCGCTCGCCCTCTGCAAACTCAAGGTTCATGGAGTTCAAAGTTTAAAGTTCAAGGTTCAAAGCTCAAAGCCGCCGGCACACACTTTCGCCGGAAAGAGTTTTAAGGAAGCAGGCTGCCACTTTATCACGCGCCACACCGAGGAGTCAGTTCAGGCTTAACTTTGAACCTTGAACTTTGAACCAAGGATCAACTCGCGCGGCGCAACTCTTCGAGCAGGCGGAGGGCCTGCGCGTTGCGCGGGTCAAGGGCGAGCGCGCGCTCAAGCTCGGCCTCGGCCTTCCGGCGCAGATTAACGTCGCGGTACAACTCCGCGAGCATGACGCGGTACGAGGCGTTCCTTGCGTCGAGCGTGACGGCGGCCTGCAACTCGGCCTCGGCCTGCCTGCGCGTGGCCTTGTCGGACGCGAGCGCGCGACCGAAGTGTGCGCGGTAGCGCGCATCTTTCGGGGCGAGCTGCGCCGCCTCGCCGAACAAAGCGCGGGCGCGCGCCGCGTCATTCCTTCTGAGCGCGTCGAGTCCCTGTTGAAATTTCTGCTCGGCGCTGCGCGCATCGGCCCGGTCTTGCGGGGGGCTTTGTGTCGCGGCTCCGGGGGCCGCGCGCTGCTCGCCGGGCGGGCGCGTCTGGCCGGTCGCCTGCGGTTCACGCGGCGGCGCGGGCGGGGCTTCGTCCGCGCGGCGCGCGCCGCGCAGTTTCGAGAGCTTGAGGTCGTATGCGGCGCGTGCCGAAGAATCTTTCAGCGTGTCGTAGGCTTGAGCGATCTTCGCGAAGGCGGCGTCAATTTTTTGCTGCGCGTCGGCGTCGGTGTCCCGGCGGAAGCGGTCGGGGTGAAAGCGTCGCGCGAGCGAATAATAGACGCGCTTGATCTCGTCCGCCGTCGCGGAGCGCGGGACGCCGAGGACTTCGTAGTGAGTCTCGCCGCCCGCGCGGGCGAACAACTCTCCGACCTCGCCGCGCGCGTTCTTCTCTTCGACCGGCTCCTCCGCCTGAGTCTCTTGCGGCTGTTGCTCCTGCTGTTGCGCTTCCGCACGCGCCTTGTCCTCCGAGGCCGCGCGCGACTGCCTCGCGGCCTCGCGCAGAATGTCGTCGGGCAACACGCGGGGCCAGCGCTCGCGTTTGAGAAGGTCGCCGAGGGCGAGCGCGTAAACGGCGCGCCGCGTCTCGTCCTCCGGCAAACCGCTCGCGGCGACCACTTCGCGGAGACTCATCGCCCCCGTGATTCGCGAGAGGATGAACGCCTCAGCCGGGAGCAGTTGGACTCCGCCCTCGGCGCGTTCGAGCGCGTCGGCGCGCGGCGTGACGGTCTCGCCGTCTTCGCTCATGCGGCGCGAGACGAACTCCGCCGAGAGGTTGCGCGCGGCCTCGACGAGAAGGCGCGGCGCTTCGGCCCGCGCGCGGTAGCCGCCCGCGAGTCGCACGCGCGGGTCGAACTTCCACTCGCCTTCGGGCCAGCCGAGCAGTTCGCGCAGAACGTCTGACGACTGCCGCTCCTGAAGTCGCTTCAACTCGGCGGGGCTGAGCACGCCGCCGCGCACCAGCGCCACTCCCGCCTGCTCGTCCGACATCCCTTCGCGCACCGACTCGCCGAGCCGGGCCGCGTCAACCGCGCCGCTGCGGCGGAGTATCTCGGCGAGCCGGAACGCGCGCAGGTTCGTGAGCGCGGCGACGACCTGCCCCTCTTCAAAATAGACGGCGGCCTTCGCGCGCTCGCGCTCCAGCCGGAGGACGCCCGACAGACGCGAGGCGGATATTTCGTGTATGAGTTCGGCTAACGGCTGGACACTGAGCTGTCCGTTCATGAAGGCAAGGGCGGGGTCGCCCCTTCAGACGCCCCGCGTTCATCATAACTCAGCGGAAAAGCGGAAGCTAGAGGTCAGAAGAAAAGAGGTCAGAGGTCGGAGGTCAGAAGTCAGTTGAAAACTTTGCTGCCCGCAAGTCCACCGTTTCTATGCGCAAAATAACAACTGACCTCTGACCTCTCTATTCCGAAGATTTCGAGACAAAAAACGAAAAGTTTTCTGTCAGCATTCGTGCAATCTACGCAGCCGCCGGAAAAATCGTAATCATGCCGGGCGAGATGAAGCAGAAGTCGAAAACAGCGTCGGACGTTTCGGATTCGGGCAGCAGGGAGTATGTTGCCGCGGGGGCATCCGCCGCGCGCGCGCAAGTCTGCGGCGCGGCCACGGGCGAGCAGGAGGCGCTCTCCGCCGAGATCGTCGCCCTGCTCAACGACCAGGCATTCTCCCCGTTCGCGCCTCGCACGGAGCGGGAGGTCTGCGAGTCTTTCTCGAACGCGCTCCTGCGCCACTGGAATCTCTGCTGCGTCACCTTCCACCTGCGAGACGAAGACGGCAACCTCAGCGCCTGCACGAGCGTGAGCCACGCGCACGTCAGCGGCGAAGGCGCGCGCGCCGTCGCGGAGGCGATGGCCGGAGAGGTCGCGCGCGCGGGGGCCGAAGTTCTGGTCGGCCTCGAGGGCGGGGCCGGCGAGTCGCGCGGGCTGCGCGAGCCGTTGGAGCGTGCGGGACTCGCGGCGTGCGCGGGCGTCCCCATCAGCGCGAACGAGGCGCTCGCGGGCGCGCTCGTCATCGCGTCTCGCGACGCCGAGCGGCTGCGGGCCTCGCTTCAGGGCGTACGCTGCATGGGCAAGGCCGTTGCCATCGCGCTCGGCAACGCGCGCCGCAGCGCCGCGATGAACGAGCAGCACGGCCACATCGAAGCGCTCGTCGAAGAGTTGCGGAGTCGCACGGCGGAACTCGAAGAGGCGAACCTCGAACTCCTCAGAGTCGGTCGCTACCGCTCGCTCTTCCTCCAAAGGATGTCGCACGAACTCCGCACGCCGCTCACTTCAATTCTCGGTTTCGCGGAGATTCTTCTCGATCAGGAGAAGCTGACCGACACGCAGCGGCGTTTCTGCGAGATCATCCAGTCGTCGGGCTTTCAACTTCAGTCGAGCCTCAACCAGCTCGTTGACCTCTCGCGGCTCGAAGCCGGGCAGACCGAAATCTTCCTGCACGAGTTCTCGCTGCGCGAGACCTTGCGAGAGTCGTGCGCGGCGGTCGCGCGCCTCGCGCAGAAGCAGGGCGCGACGCTCGACTGCACGACCGCGACCGAACTCGGCAGCATCGTCTCGGACGAGGGCAAGCTCCGGCAGGTCTTCTACAACTTCTTCGCCTTCGCCATCGGTCGCAGCCCCGCGGGCGGCACGGTCAAAGTCAAGGCCGCGCCCGCGGGCAAGCGCGTTCGTATCGAGATCAAGGACGAGGGCGAGCCGCTCGAAGACCCCGCGCGCATCTTCGAGCCTGTTGACATTGACGCGCCGAACGAGCGCGGCACGAACATGAACGAACTCGGCCTCGTCATCGCTCACCGCCTGCTCGACGTTCTCGGCGGCACGGTCACGCTCCACGACCGGAAGCCGAAAGGTCTGACCATCCGCCTCGAACTCCCCTCGCGCCCGACCGAGAGGTGATTCGCTCCGCGCAGAGTCAGGCTCTCTCGAAATCCCGTTCATGACTCACGACATCGAACTATCGCCAGCCGACTGCGGCTCAACACTTCCGTCGCGCGACTCAGTAGCCTTCGGTCTGCTCGCTCAACCACTTGTCAACCTCTTCGTCCGAAGGCTCGCGTCCGAGTTCCGCGCCCAGACGCTCGCGCGCGTACTCGCGCTCGCCGCGCGCCGCCGCTTCGAGCGAGTCGTCTGTGTTTCCCTCTTCAACGCCCTGTCGCCGCGCCTCGCCCGCGCCCGAATGCCCCTGTGTGTCCGCCACCTTTTTCGTCCTCCCCGCGTGTTTGTTTTCAAGCGATGTTAGGCCCGCCGCGCGACGCGTTGCAAACTCGCTCGCCGCGCAGACGCTCAGCCGCTCAACGTCTTCGCTCAGCCGACGCTTCGATGAGTTCAGGCTCGCGCCTCGTCCGCTTCGCTCCGCGCGAAACGGTAGCGCAGCAGTTCCCGCGCGCGCGCCGCGGCGAGGAGGACTGCGATGATGCAGCCGACCCCGCCGACGACGACCGAGAAAGGCGCGCTCGTCACCGCGGCGAGCGCCCCGGCCTCAAGCTCGCCGAGCTGCGGCCCGCCCATGAAGAAGAGCATGTTGACGCTCGTCATGCGTCCGCGTAGCCGGTCGGGCGTGATGAGCTGCCGAATCGTCTGGCGGATGACGGTGCTGACCGTGTCGGCTGCGCCGGAGACCGCGAGCATCAGGAGCGAGAGCCAGTACGAACGCGAGAGGCCGAAGACGACGGTCGCCGTGCCGTAAACGGCGACCGCGAGAAGAACGGTCAGCCCCGGCCTTCCCCAGCCCGCGCGGCGCGTGAGCATGAGTCCCGTGACGACCGCACCGAACGCCGACGCCGCGGCGAGGAAGCCGTAGCCGTACTCGCCGACGTTCAGAATCCTGCTCGCGAATATCGGCAGCAGCGCCGTCGCCGACGCGAAGAAGGTCGCGACAAAGTCGAGCGCCATCGTCTGCACCATGATCGGCGTGCGCCAGACGAACTTCAGCCCTTCGCCGAGCGCCGCGAAGCTGATGCCGCCGGACTCGCTGCCCTTCGCGCGCCCGCTCACGCGTATCAAAAGCATCGCGGCGATGACCGCGAGGAACGAGACGGCGTTGACGGCATAGACCATCGCCGGCCCGTAGCGCGCGAGCACCACGCCGCCCAGCACCGGCCCCGTCACCATCGCGATCTGGAACGAGACGAAGCCGAGGCTGACCGCGTTCGGGAAGACGTGTTCGGGGACGAGCGACGGCAGCATCGCCTGACGTGCCGGGTTGTCGAAGGCCGTCGCCGCCGACGCGACCGCCGTCAGAAGGTAGATCGGCCAGACGTGTCGAAGACCCGTGACGGTGATCGCCGCCAGCGCCGCGGCTGAAACGAGCATCACGCTCTGCGTGACGACGATGAGCCGCTTGCGGTCAACGGCGTCGGCGACCACGCCGCCGATGAGCGAGCACAGAATGATCGGGACGACGCGGACTAACCCGACGAGTCCGAGCGCGAAGGCCGAGTGCGTGAGGATATAGACGTGCCAGTTGATCGTCACGAGCTGCATCTGCGAACCCGTGATCGAGATGAACTGTCCGGCCCAGACGAGGCGGAAGTCGCGGTGGCGCAGCGCGGCGAAAGACGACGGGCGCTCGGTAGCCGGCGGACGGCTGGTGTTGTCTGCGGGAGAGAACCTTGTCGTCCTGCGCACTCTTGCCTTGACCCTGCGAAACTGAAGATGGAAACGCGACCGGCAAGATTATCAGAGTCGCGTGTCCCAAAACATTCCCGCGGAGTTCATAGGAGTTTTCAGTTTTCGGTTTTCAGTTTTCAATTTGGAGGTTGCAGATTCAAAACTGAAAACTGAAAACTGAAAACCGAAAACTGTTCACCCTTACTCGACGATCACACGGTCGGTCGCGCCGCGCCCGAAGGTTTCGGGGTGGTACATCTCTTCGGCCTTCGGCGGCGGAACGACGAACGCGCCCGGAGTCGTCGCGCGCGCGACGTAGGAGTATGTGTAAACGCCGTCCCACAGCAGCGACGTGAAAGCCTCGACGCGGTCGTCGCGAAGGTTCTGGTGCTCGAACCACGGACGCCACCACCACCAGCCGAAGTTCGTGGGCTTCGCCTTCTCGTCTTCGGGGATGCTCTCGGTGACGGCGAGCGCCGGATTCAGAGCTTCGAGTCCCGCAGGCAGCGGGTCAACGAGCGCGACGTGGTAGCGCCGCGCGGGCGCGGCCATCGTCAGGCGCACGCGAACCTTCGCGCCGGCCTTGATGTGCCACGTCCCGTCCGCGTCGCGGCGCACGTCCGACTTGTCGTCAACGGCCTCGTACACGCGCTCGACCGTGAAGCCGTAATCCGCGGGCGCGAGTTTCAAGTTGCTGGGCGCGTACTGCATCCCGATGCGGTAGTAGAGACGGCCCGCGCCCTCCTTCTGAAGCGTCAGGTTATGCGCGCCTCCGCCGTGCTCTTCGAGGTAGCGCATCGGCACGTCGAACTGCTGGCGGTCGGTCGAGCGCCCGCGGAACTGCTGCTCGCCCGCGTAGGCGTCGCCGAGCCACGCGCGCGCGACGAAGTCCGGCGTCACCTTCTCGTAAGTCTGAAAATACTTGTCGAGCGCGAGCAGCACAAACGCGTTCTCCTGCGTGTTCTCCCAGCGCCCTTTCGTCCGGTGGTCGAGCAGGCCGCGCGCGACCTTCGGGATCAGGTCGTTGTCGGGCTGGTCTGTGATGAGCGCTTCGAGGATGACGCCGTCGGTGCGGCGGCTTGAGTTGAGCAGCAGATAATCCTGGTCGCTGTAACTCGTCGTGAACTGCGCGGTCGCCGCAGTCTCTTCGGCGCGGTTGTTGAGCAGCCGCCGAATCGCGGCGACTTCCGCCGTCGAGTTCTTGTCGCCCGACAGAACCGGCAACAGCCAGCCGACGGCTTCGAGCGGCAGTTTCTCAAGCCCCTCTTCGGCGATGAGCCGGCGCGCACGCGCCGCGTCGCGGTCGCCCATGCGAGCGCGGACGTTGAGCGCGTAGGCGATGAGCGTGGCGCGGCACTCGCGGCTGTAGTAAGACGGGATGTGATGCTCGATATCGCGCAGGTAGGACTTCGATTTGTCGAGCATACCTTGCGGCACGTCGTAGCCCTTCTCTTTGGCGCGGGCCAGGGCGTTGGCGACGTGGATGCTGACGTAAGGCCAAGCCTCGTCGCCGCGACGCCAGAAGGCGAAGCCGCCGTCGTCGTTCTGCATCCCCTGAAGCCGCTTGATGTCGCGCGCGACCGCCGCGTTCATCTCTTCGGGCGTCGGCATGCCCTTCGCCTTGAACGCGGTCAGCACGTCGCGCAAAGCGGCGACGGCGAGGATGCGCGAGGACAACTGTTCGGAGCATTCATACGGATACGCGACGAGGTAGAGCACTGCGTCGGTCAGCGCTTGCAGTTGCGTCGAAGAGGTCTGGACTTCGAGTCCGCCGAACTGCTTGAACACGTCGGGCGGGGCTTTGACGGGCTGGACGAGCGCGCCGCTTCCGTCCATCTCGCCGTAGGTGGCGAAGGCTTCGGTCGTCGCGGGCGTCCAGACGGGAAGCTCCACTTGCGCGGCGTCGGCGAAGCGACCCGACACGGCCCCGATCTGGAAGCGCGCCGTGCCCGCCTTCGACGCAGACGTGGGGAAGCGGACTTCGACGCGGTCGTTCGCGGGGATGGTCACGCGGCGGCCCGCGCCGTCGGTCAACTCGGCGTTCGACGAGCGCACGGCGACC
This sequence comes from Pyrinomonadaceae bacterium, assembly GCA_035652995.1. Lineage (GTDB taxonomy): Bacteria > Acidobacteriota > Blastocatellia > Pyrinomonadales > Pyrinomonadaceae > QHXN01. Next base: position 3,487 of record DASRCS010000249.1, on the reverse strand, counting down.
TCGACCGTCTGCGCGGTGTCGGTCTGGTTCTGCACGACGACGGGAAGCTCGAAGCGGTCGCCGAAGTTGAGGAAGCGCGGCGCGGAGGGCCTGACCATCAAAGGCTGACGCGCCGTGATGGATGATTCGCCGGAGCCGAACTGTTTCCCGCCCGCGACCGAGACGGCCATCACGCGATAGCGCGTCAGGTTGTCGGGCACTTTCACCTTCACCTCCGCGCGGCCATTCGAGTCGGTCAAGACCGAGGGCGCGAAGACGGCGAGCGCGTTGAAGTTTTCGCGCAGGCGAATCTCTTCCTGCTCTGGCGGCTTGGCGTTGGGACTTATCACGGCGAGTTCGTCCATTGCCATGGAAGCAGGGGCGGGCGGAGGCGGCGCTCCCGCCTTTGCGGCTTGCCTTGCGACTAAGCCGCCTCTGACTCCGCCGCCCGCATAAAATTGAACACCGTATCCGTTCTTGTCCTCTGACTCAACGAACGCGGGGTTGCGAAGCTGCACGTTGCTGCGGAGGTGATAGTCGGTCACGTCCGCGCCGCGCTGCGCGTAGAAGACGGAGACGGGGTCTTCGAGCTTGTAGCCCGTGAGCGCGAGCACAGACTCGTCAACGACGACGACCGCAAGCTCGCTCCCCTGCACCGGCTTACCCGCGGCGTCTTTCACCTCGACCGCGACGCTCGTCTCGCCGCCCGGCTCCAAAGCCTTGTCGCGCGGCGTCGCCGTCACCTGAAGCCTGCGCGCGAGCGGCGGCATCGAAAGGTTGATCTCGCCCGACGCGAACGCCGGACGCTTCGGCAGCTTCTCGTCCGTCTCGCCCTTGTCGTTCGTGCGCGCCGCCGCGCCGACCAGATCAACCTGCGCGTGAACGTTCGGCGTGAAGGCTTCCTCAATCGGAATCTTCAGCGTCGTCGAAGGGCCGTCCATGTGGAAGCGCTCCGTGCGGACGAGTCCCGAACGCCTGAGCGTCAGCACGCCCTCGGCGGGCACAAACGGCGACTGCACGAGAATCTCCGCCGTGTCGCCCGCGCCGTAATCCTTCTTGTCGGGGATGAGTTCGGCCTTCTGCTGCTCGACGCCGCGCTGCGGCGGCTGCTTGCCGCCCGCGACCCAGAGCGTCAACTCGCTCTCGTTCGCACGCTCGCGGTCGTCTGTGACGCGCGCCGTCACGCGATAGACGCCGCCCTCCTTCGGTCGGAACGTGCACTTCTCTTCCGCGCTCGCCGACTTCAGCGCGCACTCTTCCGCCTTCGACTCGACCTGCTTCCACACGCCCTTGACCTGCTTCCATTCGAGCAGCGCCGCGCGCATCCGCACCTCGCGCCCGGCGACGAGGTTGCCGTCGAGGTCTGAGACGATTGAGCCGACGACCAGCGGCTCGCCCTGCTGCACGAACAGGCGCTCGCTGCGAAGTCCTACGTAAAGGCTCGACGGATGCACGAGCATCGTCGTCGCCGCCGTCCACGTCTGCCGGTTCACGTCCGTCACGCTCGCCTGCGCCGTCACGGTCGTCGGCTGCGGCGGGTTCACCGAGTCGAAATCAATCCGCAGGGTGTGCTTGCCCGCCGCGTCCGTCGTGCCCTTGAAGGTCTGCGTGTTGTCGTTCGTGCGCGCGTTGTACGAGTTGAAAGACTCCCACCACGGCGTCCACTTGCCGAACGTGTAGTCGCCTCGGTTCGGCGGCGTGAACTGTCCGGGCGTCGCCGTGACGCGCCAGTTCACTTCCGAGTTCGGCAGTCCGCCGCCCGCGTAGTAGCTCGCCTCGACCGTGGCCTGCGCGTGGCCGCCGACGAAGTGTGGGCCTTCGTCCGCGTGCGCGTTGACTTCAAACTCCGGTCGGCGGAATTCCTGAACCTGAAATTGATGTTGGTACTGCTGCCCCGTCGTCGGGTACTTCACGCCTCCGGCTTCGAGCTGAAGATTCGCGTAGCCGAGATTCATCGTTGGGGGCAGCTTCAGCTTCGCGTCGAACCCGCCGAGCGCGTTCAGTTGCGCCGTGCCCTTCGTGATCTCGTTGCCGCGCGAATCCCTCAGCGTGTAGTTGACGGTCTCAGCCGCGCCGCCGAGCGCGCCAACGTCGCCCGCTTTGCCCGTGCCGACGCGACGAATCCATCCCTTGATGCTCACCTCTTCGCCGGGCCGGTACATCTTCCTGTCGTCGAAGACGTACCAGCGAAGCTCGTCCGCGGATGTCTGCTTGTACCAGTTGCTCCCGCCGCCCCACCAGCCGCTCTGCTCCGGCAGGAAGGCCGCGTCCGCGCCGCGACGGGCGATGAGCAATCGCGGCGTGTTGCTGCCCGACTGCGGAAGCGGCAGGCGCACGAGTCCGTCCGCGCCGCTCGTCGCGCTCGCCTCGGTTGACTGAATCGTCATCTCGACGCCCGCGAGCGGACGCCCGTCTCCGAGCGAGGTCGCCCAGCCGACAAGCTCGTCGTGGTCTGTGAACGCGTCGAGTCCGATGTTCGTCACCTCGACCCACGTCCGCAGGATTTCCTGATCGCGCTTGCGCGGCGAAGGCTCGACGACGACGAAGGCGTTGCCGAGTCCCGATTTGAGCGCGGGCGAAAGGTCGAGCTGCGTCTCGGTCAGCTCGTCCGGCTGGCCTTTGACCTCGACCGTCTTCGACGAGACGAGCGTGCCCGGCGGCGTGTACCGCCCTCCCTTTTGCTCGCTGTAGTAGCCGGAGACGTAGCGCATGTACGCGGCGTATGTGTCGTAGTCCTTCGGCTCGACCGCATAGACGCTGACCTTGAGGCTCGGATAGTTCACGCTGTAAACCGAGAGCTTCGGCTGGCCCGTCGGCTCCAGCACGACGAAGTTTCCGCCCGCGCTCGATAGACTCGGATCAGCCGGGCCGACGTTGAACGTGAAGCTCGCAGGCCCCGTGAGCGTCTGGCCGAACTGGTCTTTGATCGCGCGGTCGAGCGTGACCGTGTAGGTCGTGCGCCCGCGCTTCGCGCCCATGATGTAAAGCTGGTCGCCGTAAACGGAAACGTTCGCGCTGCCGCTGAGCGCCGGCTCGATCTTCACCTGCGACTCGTCGAACGCCTCGCGGTCGAGCGGATTTGTGAAAGAGATTCGCCACGCGTCGTTCGGCGTGCAACGCTTCTCGTAGCCGCAGTCATGCCCCGTCACGCGCAGCGCGCCGTAGGTTCTGAACGAGAACCCCTGCGCCGTCGCGGTCGTGCGCGGCCCTTCCGCCGAAGGCGTGCCCGCGCCGACCGCGACCGAGACGGCTGAGTCTGCCGGCAGCGCTTCGCGCACGTCGCCGTTTGCTCCGACCGCGCGCAGCGCGAGCCAGCGACCTTTGACCGCTTCGTGGGCGAGCGCCTTCACGCCCGCGTCGGCGTTGATCTCGTCGTCGCTCGCGAGCCTCACGTTCAAAGCGCCGGTGCCGGCGCTCACGCGCGTGTTGCGCAGAACGGCCTGCGGGTCAACGCGCTGGTCGAACTCCATGAAGATGATCGCGTCGCGCCGGACGGGGACGTTCTCAG
>DASRCS010000248.1:0-62218 GCA_035652995.1 Pyrinomonadaceae bacterium | reverse complement strand
GCGGCGAGTGAACGGACGCGCGGCGATTGACGCTTTGAGGAGGAGTCGAAAAAAGTGTTCCGCTCACCCGACGCGGCGAAGAGATTTTTGGGGCTTGCTCTTTTGTCGGCGGCGATTCTTTTCGCCCTCGCGTCGCGCGTCGCGCAGGCGCGTCTCGCGCAGGCGGGCGGCACGTCTGCGAAGCCGACCCCGACGCCCGTCGTCGTCCCGCGCCGCCCGCCGCAGACCTCGAACGCCGCGCGCCCGACGCCGACGCCCGCGCGCGTCGTGGTCGTCCCTTCGCAGACGGACGCGCCGCCGCCGCCCCTCAACCAGAAGCCGACGCCGACGCCGACGCCCGCCGACGAGACGACCGACGAGAGCGAGGTCGTGCGCGTCACGTCGAACCTCGTCGTCGTGCCCGTCGCGGTGACTGACTCGTCGGGAAACGCCGTGCAGGGTTTGAAGAAGGAAGACTTCCGACTCGAAGAGGAGGGGCGCGCGCAGGAGCTTCAGGCCGTCGGCGACGCCGACCAGGTGCCGCTCGACATCGCGCTCGTCTTCGACATCTCTTCGAGCGTCACGAAGAATTTTGAGTTCGAGAAGCAGTCCGCCGCAGGCTTCCTCAAAGAAGTCCTCAAGCCGATTGACCACGCCGCCGTCTTCGGACTCGGCGAGAGGCCGCAGCTCGTCCAGCCGCTCACCACGGCCAGCGCCGCAACGTCGAAACTCCTGACCATCCCCGCCGCCGACCGACCGACGGGCACGGCCTTCTACGACACGGTGACTGCCGCGGCGCGCTACCTCGCCGCCAACGCGCCGGAGCGCGACCGCCGCGTCATCCTAGTCATCTCCGACGGCGAGGACAACTTCAGCGACGACGTGCGCGACGCGATGATGACCGAAGGGCGCGCGGGCGCGACGCAGTCGCAGGCGATGGAGAGCCAGCGCGCGCTCCACGCGCGTGCCGCGCAGAAAGTCCTGCGCGAGGTGCAGCACGCCGACGCCGTCTTCTACTCGATCAACCCCAGCGGCCCCGGCATCCGTCTGAACGTCATCAGCCAGCGCGCGCAGGATCAGATGAAGATGCTGGCGGATTCGACCGGCGGCAACTCCTTCGTCCCGCCGCGCCTCGAAGACCTCGAAACCATCTTCCGCCAGATCGCCGCGGAGCTGCGCGCGCAGTACCTCCTGCAATACCTCTCGAACAACGAAGCGCCCGCCGGAAAATTCCTCCGCATCAAGGTCGCGACGCCCGCGCGCCCCGACCTGCAAATCCGCGCGCGTCAGGGCTACTACAAGAAGGGTTAAAAGTAAAAAGGCAAAAGGCAAAGGTGAAGAGGGGGAAGCACGCCCCGCCTCTTCACCTTTGCCTTTTGCCTTTTTACTTTCGCCTTCCCTGTTATTGCATCTCGGTCAGCACGTCGGTCAACTGCGTCGCGATGTCGAGGAGCGTGCGCCCGGCGGGGTCGTAGCGCCCAGCCGCAACATCGCGCGCCGCCTCGTCCGCGCGCGCCGAGACGCCTTGCAGCATCTGGTACGGATGCTCCAGACCTTGCGTGAAGCGGAAGTGGCTTTCGAGTTGGTTGAGGCGGTCGCGCATGGCGTTGACGCTGTCCACCAGCCCGGCCTTCGTCTTACTCGTCGCGTCCGACGTGTCGCCCTGCGCCCCCGTCAACTCAACGTCCTTCGACAGCCGACCGTAGAGGTAGAGGAACCGCGTCAGGTCTTTCGACAGCCCCGCGAGTTCGAGGCGCTGCGCGTTGAAGCGCGTGGCGTCGAGTCCCGGCGACTTCGCGGGCGTCGCGCGCCTCTGCGAAGAAGAAGAGCGGCGCGTGCGAGTCTGCGCCGGAGCCGAGAACGGCAGGGTCAGAATCAGGCACGCGACCGCCGCGGCGATAAATGATTTCACAAGTCTCCCTCCTCAAGCCTGAAGTCTCAAAGCACGCCGGCGCATCCTTCCTCTCCCGCGCCGCCGCGCAAAGCTTCACTTGTTTGCCGCGCGAGGTCAAGCGGCGCGCGCCGGGCGTCGGCCCGCGCCCGTCTGCTACAATGTGCGCGGAAGCTTTCAAACGACACGCGCGAGACTGCGATGCAATCGAGAGTCCTGAAAGTTCGCCGGCTCGGGCGCATGGAGTACGGCGCGGCCTACCACGTTCAGAAGGAGACCGAGCTGGCCGTGCGCGAGCGCCGCGAGCCGGACACGCTCCTGCTCGTCGAGCACCCGCACGTGATCACGGTCGGGCGACGCGCGACGCGCGAACTCATCCTCGCCGCGCCCGAACTCCTCGAAGCCCGCGGCGTCACCGTCCACGAGACCAACCGCGGCGGAAAGATGACTTACCACGGACTCGGCCAACTCGTCGGCTACCCCATCATCAACCTGAGTCCCGACCGCGAGGACGTTCACCGATACGTCCGCGACCTCGAAGAAGCGTTGATGCGCGCGATGCTCGATTTCCGAATCGAGACGTTCCGCATCAAAGGACTCACGGGCGTCCACACCACGCGCGGCAAGGTCGCGGCCATCGGCGTCCACATCGCGCGCTGGGTCACGACGCACGGCTTCGCCCTGAACGTCAACACAGACCTCTCTTTCTTCAACCTCATCGTCGCCTGCGAGGGCGAACCCGTCACCTCGATGAAAGAGCTGCTGGGCCGCGAAGTCCCGCTCCGCGAAGTCGAAGACCGCGTCGTCGCGCGCTTCGCCGAGGTGTTTGAGATGTCTTTGGAAGGGCAGGCCGCGGCGCAGGCGTCCGCCTTCGCGGAGAACAAGGCGTGAAGACCGCGGGCATCATCGGCGGCCTCGGGCCGGAGTCAACCGTCGAGTATTACCGCTCGATCATCGCGTCCTATCGCGAGCGGATGCCGGACGGAAGCTACCCCTCGTTCATCGTCAACAGCGTTAACATGACGAAAGCGTTGGCCCTCGTCACGGCGGGCGAGCTGACAGCGTTGGCGGACTACCTGGCGGGCGAAATCGAAAAGCTCGCGCGCGCGGGCGCGGACTTCGCGGCGCTGTCCGCCAACACGCCGCACATCGTCTTCGACGACCTCCGCAGCCGCTCGCCCGTCCCGCTCTTGAGCATCGTCGAGGCCACGCGCGACGCCGCGCGGGAGTCGGGCCTCGACAGGCTCGCACTGTTCGGCACGCGGTTCACGATGCGCGCGGGTTTTTATCAGGACACGTTTTCGCGTGCGCGGATGACGCTCGTCCTGCCCGACGAAGCCGAGCAGGAGTACATACACGAGAAGTACCTGGGCGAGTTTGTGAAAGGAATTTTTCTGCCGGAGACGCGCGGGCGTCTGTTGGCGATTGCCGGGCGTCTGAAGGAGCAGGAGAACGTTCAAGGTCTGATTCTGGGCGGGACGGAACTGCCTCTGATCCTGCGCGAGCCGGACGCGAAAGAGGCCGGCATTCCGTTCCTCGACACGACGCAGATTCACGTCAAGGCCATCGTGACGCAAATGCTTTCGTAGCCCCCGCGCGGCCACTCTGACGAGGCGACCGCGGCCCGACCGCGAACGGGAACTTTTATGCTGACACTCGACTTCATACAGGTCGCCGAAGCGCGCGTCCGACCGTTCGTGCACCGCACGCCGGTCGTCACCTCGCGCACGTTCGACCGCGCGGCGGGCCGGCGCGTCTTCTTCAAGTGCGAGAACTTCCAGCGCGCGGGCGCGTTCAAGATTCGCGGCGCGACGAACAAGATTCTCTCGCTCTCGGACGACGAGCGCGCGCGTGGCGTCGTCGCCTTCTCGTCCGGCAATCACGCGCAGGCCGTCGCGCTTGCCGCGCGCGACGCGGGAGTGCGGGCCGTCATCGTGATGCCGCACGACGCGCCGCGCACGAAACTCGCGGCGACGAAAGAGTACGGTGCCGAGGTCGTCCTCTACGACCGCGAGCGCGAAGACCGCGAGGCGATTGCGCGCACGCTCGGCGAGCGCGAGGGACTCACGGTCGTGCCGCCGTTCGACGACTACCACGTCATCGCGGGGCAGGGCACTTGCGCGCTCGAACTCTTTGAAGACGTGCAAGACCTCGACGCGCTCCTGACGCCGTGCGGCGGCGGCGGACTCTTCGCGGGCGCGAGCACGGTCGCGAAGGCTTTGCACCACGACATCCGCTGCTTCCCCGTCGAGTCTGAGCTGTCGGACGACACGCGCCAGTCTTTTCTAAAAGGCGAGCGCGTCCACATCCCCGTGCCCGCCACGATTGCCGACGGGATGCGGACGCAGACGCCCGGCGCGCTCACCTTTCCGATACTTCAGCAGAACGCGGAGGACGTGCTGACCGTCTCGGAAGACGAGATCGTCGAGGCGGTGCGCTTCATCCTCTTCCGCATGAAGATGCTCGTCGAGCCGACGGGCGTGGTCGCCGCGGCGGCAGTCCTCTTCAACAAACTGCCGAAGGAGGTCGGGCGCGTCGGCGTCATTCTCTCCGGCGGCAACGTTGACCCCGAAGCCCTCGCGCGCTTCGTCCACCCGACGATGGCCTGAGTCGGAGCGACAGCGACGCGCCTCAAATGCTAAAATGGCCTCACAATCAAACGGAGCAATCAAACTTGAGTCGTGAACTGAGAGTCATCAACAACACGCCCCCGACGAGGCCGCCGCGCGGGCCGAAGCCCGAATGGCTGAAGGTTCGTCTGGGCGACCCTTCAAATCAGAACTACGTCCTGAAGCTCATCGAGAACCTGAACCTGCACACGGTCTGCCAGGAGGCGCGCTGCCCCAACATCTTCGAGTGCTGGACTGACCGCACGGCGACCTTCATGATCGGCGGCGACATCTGCACGCGCCACTGCGGCTTCTGCGCCGTCTCGAAGGGCGCGGCCACGCCGCTCGACCCCGAAGAGCCGCGCCACGTCGCCGAGGCCGTGAAGACTTTGAACCTCGCGCACGCGGTCATCACTTCGGTCAACCGCGACGACCTCGCCGACGGCGGCGCGGCGCACTGGGCCGAGACCGTCCGGCGAGTGCGCGAACTCAACCCCGGCTGCCGCGTCGAGGTTTTGATACCCGACTTCAACGGCGACGAGGACGCCCTGAATGCGGTGCTCGACGCAGAGCCGGACGTGCTCAACCACAACACAGAGACCATCGCGCGGCTCTACAAGCGCGTGCGACCGGACGCGAACTACCGGCAGACGCTCACGCTCCTTCGCCGCGCGGCGGAGCGGCGCGACCGCGAGCGGCGCGGGATGCTTACCAAAAGCGGCATCATGGTCGGCCTCGGCGAAGAGTTCGACGAGGTCGTCGAGTTGATGAAAGACCTGCGCTCGGTCTCGTGCGACATCATGACCATCGGGCAGTACCTTCAGCCGCACGCGCGGCGTCTTCCGGTCGAGCGCTACGTCACGCCCGAAGAGTTCGCGCGCTGGCGCGAGATCGGGATGGAGTTGGGATTCAAGCACGTCGAGTCGAGTCCCCTGACGCGCTCCTCCTACCACGCGCGCCAGCAGACCGACGGCGCGGGCACCGAGACATCCGAAGCGCCGAAACTCGCATCCCACGGCCTGAACGACTGAGACCTCGCCGGGGCCAAGCATTCGATAAACAAACGGAGGGATGTGTGATACGCAAGACACGCCTGCAACTCTTCGCGTTGGCGTCCGCGCTGTCGGTCGTCGGCGCTGTGTCGGGGCTGGCGCAGGCTCAGCGCGACGCCGCGGACACGACGCTCGCAGACCTCGCGGGTTACAGGCAGTGGAATCGCGTCACGCCTGAGCCTCTGCCGGTCGAGACGCCTTCGCCCGCCGGTTGAGCGATTGCCATCAGCCCCGGCGTCGCCGGCGGCCCCACGCTCCGAGTCACATTCCCCAACGGCACCCCCAGACCTCGCTTCGGCGACATCGCCACCTCGCCGCCCATTCACACTCCGAAGCCCGCGCACAAGGACGACGCCAAATCGTTCGGCGTCGTTTACGCCAACGACGCGGCCAGCGAAGCGATGCTGAGCAAAGGCCCGTCGAAGTTTCCCGTCGGCGCGATCATCGTCCGCGAGAAACTCTCGAAGGAGGGCGGCGAGCGGCCCGAACTGCTCGCCGTGATGATCAAGCGCGCGGCGGGCTTCAACCCCGCGGGCGGCGACTGGGAGTTCTTGACAGTTGACGGCGGACTGAGCAAGATACGCGAGCGCCAGAAGAAGGGGAGTTGCCTTCAGTGTCACTCCTCACAACGGGACGCGGATTTCGTCTTCACGCTGCCTCAGCCGAAATGAGCGAGGGGCGGCGAGTGGCGCGGAAGACGCCGCGTGTTTTGCAACTTTTCCGCTCCCCGAACGTCTTTACACTTGCGCCTGCGGATAAGCTTCGGCTGACTTCCGCCGGCCCGCACTTGGATTCAAACTCACACCGGAGGCTTTAACAGAATGAACGCTCATCTCCCGGCGAAGCCACGCGCGCTCGCGCGCCGCCTGGCCGTCGCCCTTTTGGTCGTCAACGCGCTCGTCTGCGCGCCGCTCGCGCGCGCGGTCGCGCCGCCAGCTCAACAGACGCCCGCTCTTCCCGCAGGCATCGTGCGCGTCACGTCGGTCGAAGGCATCACCGAGTATCGCCTGCCGAACGGCCTGCGCGTGCTGATGTTCCCAGACCAGACGAAGCAGACCATCACCGTCAACATCACCTACCTCGTCGGCTCTTCGTTCGAGGACTACGGCGAGACGGGCATGGCGCACCTGCTCGAACACATGACCTTCAAGGGCACGCCGCATCACCCCAACATCCCGCAGGAGTTGACGGCGCACGGCGCGCGGCCCAACGGCACGACCTGGGCCGACCGCACCAACTACTTCGAGACCTTCGCCGCCACGGACGAGAACCTCAACTGGGCGCTCGACCTCGAATCCGACCGCATGGTCAACAGCTACATCGCCAAGAAAGACCTCGACAGCGAGATGACGGTCGTCCGCAACGAGTTCGAGCTGGGCGAGAACGACCCGGCGAACGTCCTGACCGAGCGCATGATGGCGACCGCGTACCTCTGGCACAACTACGGCAAGACGACCATCGGCGCGCGCTCCGACATCGAGAACGTGCCCATCGAGCGCCTGCAAGCCTTCTACCACCGTTACTACCAGCCGGATAACTCGGTGCTGACAATCGCCGGCAAGTTCGACGAGGCGAAGACGCTCGCGCTCGTTGACAAGTACTTCTCGCCCATCCCGCGCCCGACGCGCACGCTCCAAAAAATCTACACCGTCGAACCCGTGCAGGACGGCGAGCGCGCCGTGACGCTCCGCCGCACGGGCGACACGCAGGTCGTGCAGGCTCTCTACCACGTCCCCTCCGGCGCGCACCCCGACTTCGCCGCCGTTGACATCATCGCGCGCGTGCTCGGCGACAACACTTCGGGCCGACTGCACAAGGCGCTCGTCGAGACGAAGAAGGCGAGTGCGGCCTACGGCTACGACTACCAGTGGCGCGACCCGACGCTCGCCATCTTCGGCGCCGAGGTGCGGCAGGGCGACTCGCTCGACGCCGCGCGCGACGCACTCATCGAGACGGTCGAGGGCATCGGCGCGAACCCGCCGACGAAGGAGGAGATCGAGCGCGCGCGGGCGCAGATTCTGAAAGGCATTGACCTGACCCTGAACAACTCCGACCGGGTCGGACTCACCCTGAGCGAATACATCGGCGCGGGCGACTGGCGACTGTTCTTCCTGCACCGCGACCGCGTCCGCAAGGTGACGCCGGAAGATGTCGCGCGCGTCGCCGCCGCCTACTTCAAGCCCTCGAACCGCACGCTCGGATTGTTCATCCCGACGGCGAAGCCCGACCGCGCCGAGATTCCGCCGACGCCCGACGTGGCCGCGATGCTCAAGGACTACAAGGGCGACGCCGTGGTCGCCGCGGGCGAGGCGTTTGATCCGAGTCCCGCGAACATCGAGTCGCGCACCACGCGCGAGGACGCGGGCGGTCTGAAGATGGCCCTGCTTCCGAAGAAGACGCGCGGCGGCTCGGTCGTCGCGCAGATGACTCTGCGCTACGGCGACGAGAAGAGTCTGATGAACCGCTCGACCGCCGCGGCGCTCGCCGGAGCGATGCTCATGCGCGGCACGACGAAGCACACGCGCCAGCAGATTCAGGACGAGCTTGACCGCCTGAAGGCGCGCGCCTTCGTCTTCGGCGGCCCGACGCAGGCCGGCGTGCAGATCGAGACGACGCGCGAGAACCTGCCCGCCGTGATGCGCCTCGTCGCCGAAGTCCTGCGCGAGCCTTCGTTCCCCGCGGACGAGTTCGAGCAGTTGAAGCGCCAGCAGCTCGCGGCCATCGAGCAGCAACGAAGCGAGCCGACGCAGATCGCCTTCACGGCTTTCAACCGCACGCTCAGCCCCTACCCGAAGGGCGACGTGCGCTACGTCTCGACGCCCGACGAGGACGTGGCCGAGATTGGCGCGACGACGCTCGACGACGCCAAGCAGTTCTACAAAGACTTCTACGGCGCGTCGAACGCGACGCTGACGGTCGTCGGCGACTTCGACAAAGACGAGGTGGCGAAGCTCGCGAAGGACTTGTTCGGCGACTGGAAGAGTCCCAGGCCGTTCACGCGCGTGCCGAGCGTTTACAAGGACGTGGCCCCGGTCAACCAATCCTTCAACGCGCCCGACAAGGCCAACGCCTTCTTCGCCGCGGGCCTCAACCTGAACATCCGCGACGACAGCCCGGACTACCCGGCGCTCGTCCTCGGCAACTACATGCTCGGCGGCGGCTTCCTCAACTCGCGACTCGCCACGCGCATTCGCCAGAAGGAGGGTTTGAGCTACGGCGTCGGCTCCGGCCTCAGCATCAGCTCGTTCGACCAGTACGGGCGCTTCATGGCGACGGCGATCTACGCGCCGCAGAACGTGAACAGGCTCGAAGCGGCGTTCAAGGACGAGATCGCGCGGATGCTCAGGGACGGCTTCACCGCCGAGGAGGTCGAGGCCGCGAAGTCGGGCTTCCTGCAATCGCGTCAGGTCAGCCGCGCGCAGGACAACGAACTCGCGTCGCGGCTCAACGGCTACCTCTTCCTCGGTCGCACGCTTCAGTGGGACGCCGACCTCGAAGCCAAGATCAAGGCGCTCACGCCCGAACAGATCAACGCCGCCATGCGCAAGTACATTGACCCGGCGAAGATCACCATCGTCAAGTCCGGCGACTTCGCGAAGGCCGCCGCGACGGCGAATCAGGAGTGAGCGGTGAGCAGTGAGCAGTTGAGAAAGGCAGTGGGCAGTAAGCCGCCGGAGACGGCGGCAGCGTGAAAGCCCAGTCAGAGGGGACAGGATGTAGCCCACAGCTTACGCCGCGGGCTACATCCTTCCGCCGACTACGTCGGCTGTTAACCATTTCTCTCGCCACCCTCACTCTACCTCGACGCGTCGCCCGCCGGCTTGCAATCTAAAATCTAAAATCTAAAATCCAAAATCATGAAAGCCGTAGTCTTCCACGAGCACGGCGGGCCGGAAGTCCTACAATACGAAGAGCGGCCCGACCCGACAATTCGCGCCAACGAGGTTCTGGTCGAGGTGCGCGCGTGCGCCCTGAACCATCTGGACGTTTGGACGCGTCAGGGATTGCCCGGCGTCGAGATTCCGATGCCGCACATTCTCGGCAACGACATCGCGGGCGTCGTGCGCGAGGTCGGCGACGTGGTTGACTGGGTGAAGCCGGGCGACGAGGTTCTGTTGCAGCCCGGTGTGAGTTGCGGCCACTGCCGCGAGTGCCTGCGCGGCGCGGACAATCTCTGCCGCTGGTACGACATCCTCGGCTCGCATCGCGACGGCGGCTACGCCGAACTGGTCGCCGCGCCCGCGGTCAACGTCGTCCCGAAGCCGGAAGGTTTAAGTTGGACTGACGCGGCGGCGCTGCCGCTCACGCTTCTGACCGCGTGGCACATGCTCGCGACGCGCGCGCGGGTTCAGCCGGGCGAGGACGTTCTGATTCACGCCGCCGGGAGCGGCGTCGGCTCCGTCGGCATTCAGGTCGCAAAGCTTCGGGGCGCGCGCGTCATCGCGACGGCTAGCACCGACGAGAAGTTGGAGAAGGCGCGCTCGCTCGGCGCTCACGATGTCGTCAACTACACGCGCGAGGATTGGCCGAAGGAGGTCAGGCGTCTGACGGGCAAGCAGGGCGTGGACGTTGTCTTCGAGCACACGGGCGCGGCGACGTGGCCCGGCTCGATCCAGTCACTCAAAAAAGACGGGCGGCTCGTCACCTGCGGCGCGACGAGCGGCTACGACGCGCACACAGACCTGCGGCAAGTTTTCTTCAGACACCTCAACCTGCTCGGCTCGATGATGGGTTCAAAGTCCGAACTGCTCGACGCCATGAAGTTCGTCGAGCGCGGCCAGATTCGCCCGGTCGTTGACCGCACGCTCCCGCTCGCCGAAGCCCGACGCGCCCACGAACTCATGCAGGATCGCGCACAGTTCGGAAAGCTCGTGTTGGAAATACGGGAGGAGTGATGAGTGATGAGTGATGAGTGATAAGAAAAGCATTTCACTCATCACTTATCACTTGTCACTTTTTAAAGTAGAATACAAGCCCGATGGAACTCTTACAGCAGATCAACTCGCCGGCAGACCTGCGCCGCCTGCGCCCCGAACAGTTGCAGGCGGTCGCGGACGAAATCCGACAGTACATTCTCGAAACGATGTCGCGCGTCGGCGGGCACACGGGCGCGAGCTTAGGCGCGGTCGAGCTTGCGGTCGCGCTGCACTACGCCTTCGACACGCCGCGCGACCGCGTGGTCTGGGACGTGGGGCATCAGGCTTACGCGCACAAGATTCTGACGGGCAGGCGCGAGCTTCTGCCGACCATCAAGCAGTACGGCGGACTCTCAGGTTTCCTGCGGCGCGACGAGTCTGAGTTCGACACCTTCGGCGCGGGCCACGCCTCGACATCCCTCTCCGCCGCGCTCGGCATGGCCGTCGCGCGCGACGAGAAGAAGGAGGATCACCACGTCGTCGCGATCATCGGCGACTCGTCCTTGGCGGGCGGCATGGCGATGGAGGCGGTCAACCAGGCCGGGCATTTGAAGACGCGTCTGATCGTCCTCTTGAACGACAACGAGATGTCCATCGCGCCCGCGGTCGGCGCTCTCACCGGCTACCTCAACCGCATCCGCGAGGCGCAAGGGTATCACCGCTTCAAGGACGAGGTCGGCGAGACTTTGCGCGAGATTCCGTCGTTCGGCGAGCGGCTCTACCACGCGGCCAAGACTTTCAAGGACGCCATCGCGGCGGCGGTTCTTCCGGGCGCGCTCGTCAACGAACTCGGCTTCAAGTACATCGGCTACGTTGACGGCCACAACCCGCGGGCGCTGGTGCGCGCGCTCGAAGAGGCCAAGCAGATCAAGGACGGCCCCGTCATCGTCCACGCGCTCACGCAAAAAGGGAAGGGCTACCCGGCGCGCGAGAAGAACTACTACGCTTGGCACGCGACCGGCCCCTTCGATTTGAAGACCGGCGAGGCCGTCAAGCCCTCGAAGCCTTCGCCGCCGCAGTACACCGCGGTCTTCGGCCAGACGATGTGCGAGCTGATGGCGCGCGACGAAAAAATAATCGCGCTCACCGCCGCGATGCCCGACGGCACGGGCGTTGACAAAATTCTGGAGAAGTTCCCCGAACGCGCCTTCGATGTCGGCATCGCCGAGCAGCACTGCGTCACCTTCGCCGCGGGACTTTCGACCGAAGGCTTAAAGCCCGTCTGCGCCATCTACTCGACCTTCCTGCAACGCGCCTTCGACCAGATCGTCCACGACGTTTGTCTGCAAAACCTGAACGTCAAGTTCTGCATGGATCGCGCCGGCATCGTCGGCGGCGACGGGCCGACGCACCACGGACTGCTCGACATCGCCTACCTGCGCGGCGTGCCGAACGTGACGCTGATGGCCCCGAAGGACGAGGGCGAGATGCGCGACATGCTCTACACGATGGTCGAGCACGCGGGGCCGGCGGCGATGCGCTACCCGCGCGGCAGCGGCGTCGGCGCGGACCTCCGCAGGGAGCCGCAACTGCTTGAGATCGGCAAGGCCGAACTCCTGCGCGACGGAGGCGAGACGGCAATCGTCGCATACGGCTCGATGGTTCACCCCTCGCTCGAAGCCGCCGAAGCGTTATCGAGAGAAGGCATCGAGGCGACGGTCGTCAACGCGCGCTTCGTCAAGCCGCTCGACGCGGGGCTGCTGCTCGCGCTCGCGCGCACGAAGCGGCTGATCGTCACGGTCGAGGAGGCTTACCTCGCGGGCGGCTTCGGCTCGGCTGTGGCGGAGCTGCTCGAAGAGAACGGCCTGCTCGACTCGGTGCGCCTCGTCCGCATGGGCGTCCCCGACCGCATCATCACGCACGGCGACCCGAAACTCCTTCTCGCCAAGTACGGCCTCGACTCCGACGGCATCTACACGAGAGTCCGCGAGGCCTGGGAAGTCCTCGAAGAGCGGCGCACGAACGCGCGCTCGCGCGACGCGAAGGCCAAGGGCTGACGCCGCCGCGACGACAAATTAAAGCTCACGTGACTCGCGGGACGGACGCTCGATGCTCGTCCCGCGAATTGTTTTTCAGCCGCGCGCGGCGCGAAGCAGTGATGACCGGACGCGCGAAAGACGGAGTTGATGATGAAAGCCTGCCTGTTAAGAACGCCCGCGCCCGTTGACACGCGACCTCTCGAACTCCGCGAAGTCGAGCGGCCCGCGCCCGGCGACGGCGAACTCCTGTTGAAGGTGAACGCGTGCGGCGTCTGCCGCACAGACCTGCACGTCGTCGAGGGCGAGCTGCCGGTGAGGAAGTCGCACGTCATCCCCGGCCATCAGGTCGTCGGGCGCGTCGCGGTGGTCGGCGCGGGCGCGGAAGGTTTCAAGGAGGGCGACCGCGTCGGACTCGCGTGGCTCAACCGGACGGACGGCGTCTGCCGCTTCTGCCGCACGGGGCGCGAGAACCTTTGCGAGCGCGCCGAGTTCACCGGCTGGACGCGCGACGGCGGATACGCCGAGTTCGTCGCCGCGCCCGCGCAGTTCGTCTATCACCTGCCCGAAGGCTTCGACGACGCGCAGGCCGCGCCGCTCCTCTGCGCCGGAATCATCGGCTACCGCTCGCTTCGTCTGACGGGTATGGAAAATTGGAAGGGCGCGCGGCTCGGCATCTACGGCTTCGGCGCGGCGGGCCACGTCTCGATTCAAATTGCGCGCTCGCGCGGCGCGGAAGTTTACGTGATGACGCGCGACCGCGAAAGGCATCAGGCGCTCGCCGCAGAACTCGGCGCGGCGTGGACTGGCGGCGCGAGCGAAGAGCCGCCCGCCAAACTCGACGCCGCGATCATCTTCGCGCCCGCGGGCGAACTCGTGCCCGTGGCTTTGAAGGCTCTGGACAAGGGCGGCGTGCTCGTCCTGGGCGGCATACACATGAGCGACATTCCTTCATTCCCTTACGATCTTCTCTACGGCGAGCGCGTGGTGCGTAGCGTCGCCAACAACACGCGCGAGGACGGGCGCGAATTTCTCGAAGAGGCCGCGCGCGCGGGCGTCCGCACGCACGTCCAGACCTTCACTCTCGACGAAGCCAACGACGCGCTCATCGCGCTCAAGAACGACGCCATTCGCGGCGCAGCCGTTCTGGTTGTCTCCTGAATTCCGGCACCGCTCGCAGTCGCGCGAACTCAACGCGCGCCGGATTTCGGCAGCCCTTCGATGACGTGATCTGCCGCGAGCCAGAGCGCCCAACTGTGGTGGTAGAACGCGGCGGGGAATAGAAGCGCGACGGCGAAGAGGAGGGGAAGCGTCCACTCGCCCGCGCCGAACGCGAGCACGCTGACGGCGAGCGCGACCATCACCGCGCCCTCGGTCGCGACGACGTTCGCCATGATCGCGCCGACGAAGAAGCCCTCCTCGCGCTGAAAGACCGCGCCGCACGCGGGGCAGTCGCGCCGCACTTTGAACGGCCTCTCGAAAATCGCCGACCCGCCGCACGCGGGGCAGCGCAGCCGTAAGGCCCGCAGCAGTGCCGTCCTGATTCGCCTGTCGTCTCTTCTCAACACGTAATTCTTCGCCTACAATCGCGCCTCGCGAAATGGAAGACCTCTCAAAATACCACAGGCCGCTCACGCGACTGTTCACCGCGCCCGCGTCGTCGCAAGGCGCGGCGCGTTTTCGCCTGAGCGAAGAGCAGTTGAGATTCTACGACGAGAACGGATACCTCGCGGGCGTGCGGATGCTCGACGACGAGCAGACGGAAGTCCTCCGCGCCGAGTTGTCCGAGCTGATGAACCCTTCGCACCCGCGGAGCGGCCTCTGGTATGAGTTCCACTCGAACGAGTCGAGCGACCCCGCGCGCGTTCTCTTTCACGCTCTCGGCGCGTGGAGAATCGCGCCAGCCTTCCACGACCTTCTGTGGAACCCGCGCTTCACGGTCGCGGCGTCGCAACTCCTCGGCGGCGCGGTGCGCTTCTGGCACGACCAACTTTTCTGCAAGCCCGCGCGCCACGGCGGAGTCGTCGCGTGGCACCAGGACTACTCTTACTGGACTCGCACGACGCCGCTCGCGCACCTCACCTGCTGGATCGGACTCGACGACTCGACGCGCGCGAACGGCTGCGTCCGCTACGTGCCCGGCAGCCACCGCTGGCCCGACCTGCCCGTCACCGGACTCGCGGGCGACATGGACGCGATCCGCTCGGTGCTGACCGCCGAGCAGAAGGAGAAGTTCAAGCCCGTCGCCGTCGAACTCAAGGCGGGCGAGTGCTCGTTCCATCACCCGCGCATGATTCACGGCTCTTACGCCAACGACACTGACAGCCCGCGCCGCGCGACCGTCATCAACGTCTTCCGCGACGGCGTTCGGTCGAACTCCGACGCGCCGCCGCTCGAAGGCGTGCCCGCCATCCCGAAGGGCGAGCCGATGTGCGGCCAGTTCTTCCCCGTCCTCTGCGACCCCGGCGAGGCGGGTAAATAGACTCAGGCGGATGCTCCGCCTCGCTCGCGCTTCGACGTTGACTCGACGCCGCGGCGGGATGTAATCTGCACGCGCTTTTCCGGTTCGCGCTTCAACAAGCCGACGACGACCCGACGAAACGTCGGCACGCCTCGCGCGACCCGGCGTCACCAAATTGTCCGGCGCTGTTATCGGGTTCGACGAAGCCTTGTCCCTCCGGCTGAGACACGGCGAACCCGGCATCCGGGCACGCTCTTCCACTTACTTTTAAGTTGACGCGCTGCGACGCCCCGTGGAGTGCGCCCGGCCACTTCGCCCGCCGCCCAGAGAGGAAATAAAAAATGGCCGATCCCGTCGCGCAACAAATCCTTGACCTGACGCGCGTCGTGAGTGACGCGGACGCCGCGCAGCCCGGCAAACTCGTCCACGTCAACGTACTTCCCGGATTCAGCCCCGTGCTGCCGACCACGACTACCATCCTGAGCGTCGCACAGGTCGTCACGGGCTTTCAGGACACGCTCGTCAACCCCATCACATTCTCCGTGGAGTTCGATGTCAAGATAATAGACGAGCAGGGGAACGAGACTGAGGCGAAGAAAGGGCCGGGACAGGATTTCATCGCGACGCCGGACATCGGCCTCCTGGACAACAACAACAACCGGCTGCCCGACCCTCTGAACGTCGCTTTCCTGTTCAAGCCCCCCATAGGCGAGGACACGGTCGCGACCCCGCCGATTCACTACGTCATCAGCGTGGCGCTCAAGGTCGCGTCCGAGTTGACCGGGCCGCAGGGAATTCCGGCGACGATCAACGTCCCGGTTGACGTGCCGGCGTTGCAGATTCCGGCGCTCCTTCTCCTCGGCAAGCATTCCGAGTTCAAAGTCTATGACGGCGACGACGCAGGCTCGCTGTTCGTGATGGTCAGGGCTTCGTCCCCGCTGCGCGACCTCGGCACGGTCGTCGCCACGCTGAACCGCGTGACGGGAATCGCAAAGACGCTGAAGAGCCTGCTCGACTTCGGCAGCCTTTTCATAGACGCCCTCGGCGACGCGGCCTCGATCATCGGTCTCGCGCCGACGGTCTATTTCAGCGTAGGCAACGCGTCGGACGTTGACACGGACGCGATAGACTTCGAGGGCGTGGCAAGCTCGCTGCTGCTCATCGGCGTGCACGACGGCTCGACAGTCCCGCAGCCGGACGGCGGCGGGAACGTGCCGACGGTGAAGGGCGTCACGCAGGTCACGCTCTACAACGACGAGGGGTTTGACAAGGGCGGGATCGACGAGGAGCACACGACATTCTCGGTCGAGGAGCAGATCATCGCGGGCGTCCACACCGGCCTCGGCCTCCTTCGAGTTGACAGCTTTTCAAACATGGACTGGGCGACCGACCCCGGCGACGGCATGAACGACGCCATGTCTTCCGTGCGCTGGGGCGGGGTTCCGTAAAAGGAGTGTGTTGAATGGCGGCCATACTTGACGTTTGGGTAGCTAAGCCCGGCCACCCTTGCTACGTTGACGACCACGAGTGGGTCGTGCACATCTTCGACGCCGAGGGCCAGCCCTACCACTGGGCCAACACAGACTTCGGCAACCTGCCGGCCCCGCAGGCGCACTGGGTCGGGAGCGTCCCGCCGGGTTGCTACGTCGTTCAGGCCGAAGGGAAGGACGCGCAGGGCAGACCCTTGCAGACCGACCACGCAATCGTCGAGGTCAGTTGCGACGGGCACGCCTGCGTCCGCCTGTTCGTCCCAGGCGACAGCGGGAAGAAGCCGCCCGACCTCGACCTGCTGCGCTTCAGCGTCGCGCCCTCGGAAGTCAAGAGCGGCGCGACGTGGAAGGGCCACGCCATCATCAGCGGCCCGGCCCCCGCGGGCGGAGTGGACATCGACCTCTCCAGCAGCGACCCGTCCGTCGCGGGCGTGCAGCCGACCGCACACGTGCAGGGCGGCGCGACGAACGTCACCTTCACCGCGCCGCCGACGAACAACCAGACCCGACAGCCCGTCGAAGTCACGATCACCGCGACACTCGGCGCGACACAGAAATCTGCGAAGCTGAGAGTGCTGCCGACCTCGAAGTGACGGCAGGTCGCGGGACGAAGCGCCGCGGGCGGCTTCAGGGAATCATCAGTCACACGCGAGGCAAGTTTCGCCCGCCCGCCAGGCACGCGGCGACACTCCCGAAGAAACCCGGTCGCCTCTCCGCGTGAAGATTTCATCCGAAAACCCGCCGGTCGCGGCCCCATCAGTCCCCACCTTCCAAGCCTCAAGTTTTCCTCAACCGCCCTTAAGCTGTTGAAAACTCAAGCCCAAAAAATTCCCGCCTGACTCTCGAAAATTTTTCCGCGCGCTCAAGTTTTACTCAATCGCTTCTCGCTATCTTCTCCGCACTGGTTCGGTCGAGGGTCCCGCTGCCCGAACAGTTCGAGCCGAAGAAGCCTGAAAAATTTTGAAGGAGAAGCCAAGAGCCATGCTGAAAAGAATCTCTGCCGCCCTAACCGCCGTCGTTCTTCTGTTCCTGGTCGCCGCCGCCGACACACGCGCCGCGACCGTCGGCCCGTCGCTTCAGTCGAAGCTCGCCGGACTCGCAGCCGACGCCAAGGTCGGCACGGTCATCGTCGCCTTCAACACGACGAACGGGCTTCAGCCGTCGCACCTCGACGTGCTGCGCTCGGTCGGCGTCACGGGCGGCTACACGCTCGGCCACCTCGGCATGGTCGCTTTTCCCGCGACCGCCGGGCAGATTCGCGCGCTCGCCGCGCGAACCGAAGTCCGCTCCATCTGGTTCAACGACCAGCTCTTCTACTTCGACCACGAGACGAACACGCTGACCGGCGTCGAGCGGCTGAAGACCGACGCGGCGCTCACGCGCGCCAACGGCGGCCTGCCCGTCTCCGGCAAGGGCGACTTCTCCGTCGTCATCAACGACAGCGGCATTGACGCCACGCACCCTGACCTTCAGCTCGGCAAGAACGTCGTCCAGAACGTCCTGATCGCGACCGACGAGCAGACGAACAACACGGTCGTTTACACGCACCCGCTCGACGGCTTCACCTCTTTGCAGGTCGTCGAGAACGTGCCCGACACCGACCTCAACGTCGGCCACGGCACGCACTGCGCCGGAATAGTCGGCGGCACGGGCCAGCAGTCGGGCGGACTCTACGCGGGCGTCGCGCCGGGCGCGAAGCTCATCGGCACGGGTTCGGGCGCGGGCCTCTTCATCCTGAACGCGCTCGGCGGCTTCGAGTGGTCGCTGACGAACCAGTACCTTTACAACATCCGCGTCATCTCGAACTCCTACGGCGGCAGCGGCGCGTTCGACCCGAACGATCCGGTCGCCATCGCCGCGAAGGTCGCGCACGATAACAACATCACGGTCGTCTTCGCCGCCGGCAACTCCGGGCCGGGCCGCGACACGATGAACCCTTACGCGAAAGCGCCGTGGGTCATCGGCGTCGCCGCGGGCACGAAGGAGGGCGGACTCGCCAGCTTCTCTTCGCGCGGCGTGCCGAAGTCGGAGCGCCTGTCGAACAACGACCCGCTTGACGACTACAACGCGCCGACGATCACCGCGCCGGGCACGGGCCGCGAGTTCGCCTCGGACACGAAGTTCAGCGCGGCGGTCGTCTCGGCCCGCTCGAAGTCCAACGTCTTCGCCAACGGCCTGACCGACGACGCCGAGCTTCCCGTGAACATGCTGCCCTACTACACGCAGATTTCCGGCACCTCGATGGCGACGCCGTTCATCGCGGGCACGGTCGCGCTGATGCTCGACGCCGACATCACGCTCACGCCCGACGAGATCAAGCAGATTCTCGTTGACACCGCCTCTCGGATGCCGGGCTACGACGAGTGGGAGGTCGGCGCGGGCTACGTCAACGTCTATGCGGCGGTGGACAAGACCTTCAACCGCTCAAAGTCATACGGGCAGAACTTCTCGCACAACTTCAACGAGACGTTCACCGTCAGCGGCCCCGCGCCCGAACAGGTGCACGTTGACTACGACCCGACGGCGCTGCCTTGCGCCGCCGGCAGCAACACGACCTGCACCTCGACGAACGCGCACGCCTTCAACGTCCAGGACGGCATGACCGTGCTCGACATATTCGCGACGTTCACGAACCTCGCGACGAGCGACGGCAACACCATCGGACTGATCGCCACCGACCCGCAGGGCAACAAGTATTCGTCGGGCATCGCGCTCCCGATTCTCGACTCGCCGAGCCGCGAGATTCTCGTCAAGAACCCCGCGCCCGGCGCGTGGCTCGTCGAGGTGCGCGGCGTGCGCGGGCTGACTGCCGCGCCGCAGGTCTCGCTCCCGACTTCGGGCGCGGCGGCGCCGGGGCCGGTTGACATGACGATCACGCAGCAGCAGTACAACCTCGCGCCCGTCGCCGACATTCAGGGCCACCCGGCGCAGGCCGAGATCGAGACGGTTCTCAAGAACCGCCAGATGGACACGGAGTCGGACGGACTCTTCCACCCGGACGACGCGCTGACGCGCGGCGACTTCGCCCAACTCCTTTACATGAACACGGCGCTGCGCCAGTCGCTCGGCCCCGCGCCGAAGTTCGCCGACGTTGCGCCCGACCTCGCGCCCGTTGCCGAGGCGGTCACGGCCAACGGCTCGAACCTGCGCGACTGGGACTTCACGCCCGCCGGGATGATGAGCTTCAGCGGCTCGAACTTTAACCCGTCGGGCACGGTCAGCCGTCTCGACATGGCCGTGGCGCTGGTGCGCGCGCTCGGCCTCGACGCCGACGCGAAGTCGAAGGCGGGCACGAACGTCACCGTCAACTACAACGGCACGACGATGACGCTCGCCGACAACGCCTCGATCCCGGCGGCCTACCGCGGCTACGTGCAGGACGCGCTCGACCGCGGTCTGCTGCAAGCCACGTTCACGCTCACGCAGGGGCCGTTCGACTTCCAGCCGACGCTCCACGCCTACGTGAAGCCGACGGACGCGGCGACGCGCGCCTTCATGGCCTACGCGCTCGACAACTACCGCCAGCACTTCGTGGCGGGCAACTGAAGCACAGCATTCTCTCCGCGCGCGCGCCGCAAGTCGGGGCGGACGCGCCGCGCGGGGAGGGCAAGGCTCGGACGGTCGCCCCGCTTGGCAGAGACGGGCCGACCGTCCGGGCCGACTCGAAAAAGTTTTACGCGCCCGACGGCCACACGCGCGAAAGACGGAAGACCTCGCTGACTAAATTTCAGCCGGAAGACCTCGCGGGCGAATTTTCAGACGGACGAATCGAGAGGAAGGGGAATGACGGCGATGTTGAAAAAGGAGACGACGGCGACGTTGAAGAGAGCGCTTTTAATCACTGCGGTCTTCGTCCTCGGCCTCGCGACGCTGCCGCACCGCGCGACGACCGCGGCCACGTCGGTGAAGGTTGACTCGCACCTGACGCAGTTCTTCGCCACGCACGTGCCCGGCGCGGTCGTGCCCGTGGTCATCACCTACAAGCAGAGGCCGGGCGCGGCGGAGTTCTCGCGACTCCAACTCGCCGGGATAACCAAGGGCTTCGCGACGCGCGAGCTTCCGATGGTCATCGCCGACATGAGTGCCGCGCAGCTCTCGCTCGTGAGCCGCCAGCCGGGCGTCGTCTCGATCTACTCGAACCGCCTGCTCAAGCTCTACACGAACGTCAGCCGCCCCTTCATCGGCGTGCCGCAGATGCAGGCCGACGCCGAAGTCACCAAGCACAACACGAGCAATCCGGGCCTGCCCGTCACGGGCAAGGGCGTCGGCATCGGCTACGTTGACACCGGCATTGACGCGACGCACCCGGACCTCGCCTTCGGCAAGAAGACCGTGCAGAACGTCATCCAGGGGCTTTCCGAGACGACCGTCTCCGACGCCGGACTCGTCGTCGGCACGGGCGTTGACATCGGCGACCTCGTTGACGGCACGGGCTTCGTCCCGCCGATCTACCTTGAGAACCAGCAGACCTCCGACCTCGAATCGGGCCACGGCACTTTCGGCTCGGCGGTCGCGGCGGGCACGGGGCAGGCTTCGGGCGGCTTCTACGGCGGCGTGGCGAAAGGCGCGAACCTCGTCGGGGTGAACTCCGGCAACGACATGGGACTCCCGCTCGTCGCCATCATCGGCGCATACGACTACCTGCTTGCCAATCAGTACACGTACAACATTCGCGTCATCAACAACTCGTGGGGCTCGACGCTCGACGCCGAAGGCATTGACCCCGCGAACCCGATCAACGTCGCGACGCGCGCCTGCCACGACCGCAACATCACGGTCGTCTTCGCCGCGGGCAACGACGGCGACACGCCGACCTCCATCAACCCCTACTCGACGATGCCGTGGACGATCTCGGTCGCGGCGGGCGAGAAGCAGGGACTCGGCACGCCCGCCGACTTCAGCTCGCGCGGCGTTGACGAAGGCACGGGCAGCGACGTTGCGGGGATGCCCGCCGACCCGACGCTCGCGCCGAACCTCCGCCCCGACATCACCGCGCCCGGCGTTGACATCAAGAGCGCGCGCATGAAGGGCGCAGGCATCGTCAACACCGCGGGCACGGTTCCCGTCTTCGTCGGCTCGAACGACGCGACGACGATTGCGCCCGCGTACCTTCCTTACTACACGACTTCGCAGGGGACTTCGTTCGCCTGCCCGCACGTCTCAGGCGTCGTCGCCTTGATGATCGAGGCGAACCCGCTGCTCACGCCCGACGACGTTGTGACCATCCTTCGCCAGACCGCGAACCCGATGCCCTACGACGAGCGCACGGTCGGCGCCGGCTACGTGGACGCGCACAACGCCGTGCGCGCGGCGATGAGCCTCGCGGCGGTGGATCACCCGTTCAACCTCATGCCCGACGCGAGCGGGCCTGAGATCGTTGACCCGGCGGGCGACCAGACGGGCACGGACGCGCAGGACATACGCACGGTTGACTTCGCATACGACCCTTCGGCGAACCAGATCGTTTACACGCTGACGCTCGCCGACGCTTCGGCGCGCACGCCCAACAGCTTCTGGACAGTCAGCTCGGTCTTCAACGGGACGACCGTTTACGTCTCGGCCTCCGAGACCGAGACGGGCGCGATGAGCTACGAGTACGGCCACTTCACGACGCTGCCGAACGGCACGCCGAACCAGACGAGCGACGGCGCGCCCGACTCCGCCGAGATCGTCGGCAACCAGATCGTCATCCGCGTCGCGGTTGACAAGATCAACACGATTGCCGGCACGAACATCGTCGGCACGACCTCGACGGGCACGTCGGCGCAGGCGCAAATCCTCGTCGGCACTTCGGCGACGGGCGGCCTACTGCTCAACTGCGACTCGGCGACGGGCCGCAACTTCGTCGTGCAGTAACTCGTCTTGCCGCGGGGCGTGCGGCGCGCGGGGGGCAAGCCGCGCCCCAAGCCCCGCGGCGAAGCGCGCGGTTCGGGCCTGGCCCTTTCGGGGGAACGGAGCCAGACCCGAACCGCCAAACGGAGAACAGAGCTTCACGCCGGGAGCGCGGGCATCCTGCCCGCAATGCTTGCGAGGCAAGCACAAGGATTACCTCTTCTTTAAAGATGAATCTTTAGCTCGTCTCTGTTCGCGCTTCGCGCTCAATGCGGGCAGGATGCCCGCGCTCCCGGCACAGGGGCGCATGAGTGCGAAGCTACGTTGTGCGTGCGGGAGTCGTCAGTCAATCCTGACTTGCGGCGGGCGGGCAGGGCGCGACGGTCGCGCGGTTGAGGCGGACGGGGTGCTTCGGCTTCTCGCCGTCGGCCTCTGCGTTGTTGATCTTGTCAACCGAGTCCATCCCGGCGCGCACGCGACCGAAGGCGGCGAAGGTTCCGTCGAGGTGCGGCGCGTCGCCGACGAGGATGAAGAAGTGCGTGGTGGCGCTGTCGGGCTGGGTCGAGCGCGCCATCGAGACTATGCCGCGCACGTGCTTGACGGCGTTCGGCTCGTCGGGGATCGTGCGCGAGGCGCGGCGCGCGAGTTCGGGCGTGAGGTGCGCGCGCGTCGCGAGGTCGCCGCCCTGTATGACGAAACCTTTAACGACGCGGCTGAAGGTGGTCGTGTCGTATGCGCCGGTCGCGGCGAGGTTGAGGAAGTTGCGCGCGGTTTCGGGCGCGGCCTCGGCGAGCATCTCGACGACGATTGCGCCCTCCTCGGTGTCGAGCGTCACGCACTGCTTCGACATCTGCTCGACGGTCGCCTTGTCGAAAGGCTCCGCCGCGTTCGTCTCGGCTCCGGGCCGCGCGTTCTTCTTCGCGGGCGGCGCTTCCTGCTTCGTCTGCGCCGGAGTTTGGGCGGCGGGTTGCTGCGCCCGCGACGAGTGCGCGAGGCACGCGGCGCACAAGATGACGAGCGCGAGTCGGATTGATTTCAGAAACATGTTTGTTCGTCGCCGCGCGGACGGCAGAAGCTGACCTCGGACGTTTCGCCGCCGGGCGGCGGGCGAATTTTATAACGGCCCGCGCCCGCGCGCGAAGTGCGTCGTCGGGCGTCGCTTAAATTCTTCCCTTACACGCCCGTTTGTGGCACACTCGCCGCCGCCCGGAGTTATTTCAAAAATTCCTTCAGCGGAAAGTGAGGCAAAAAGTGATGGCCCGAAACCTTTTCTCATTGGCAATCGTCGTCCTGATCTTCTGCGCCTGCTCGTCCATGACGCAGACCAAATGGGAGACGGTCAACGAGGGCGGCTTCACCGCGCAGATGCCCGGCACGCCGAGCCGGCAGACGCAGAGCGTCAACGCCGGCGGCACCAACATTGACATCACGATGCTCTCGGTGACGAAGGGCAACGAGGCGTACATCGTCGGCTACAACGACATCCCCGCGGCGGTCGCCAAACTCGCCGACTCGAACACCGAGACGTTCCTCAACAACGCGCGCGACGGCGCGGTGAATAACGTCCACGGCACCGTGACGAGCGAGCACTCGATCACGATTGACGGCCACCCCGGCAAGGAG
Organism: Pyrinomonadaceae bacterium; assembly: GCA_035652995.1. GTDB lineage: Bacteria > Acidobacteriota > Blastocatellia > Pyrinomonadales > Pyrinomonadaceae > QHXN01. The sequence goes on along the minus strand of DASRCS010000248.1, from coordinate 38,389 downwards.
TTCACCGGCAACGGCATCTCGCCCGACGACCCGAAGCAGGAGGGCACGTTCACCGCGCGCGTCTATTGGGTCAACCCGCGCCTCTACCAGGTGCTCTACGTCCGCCCCAAGACCGACGCCACGGCGAGCGAGGACGGGCAGAAGTTCCTCGACTCGTTCAAGCTGACGGGCAAGTGAGCCGCCTTCGGCGGAAGGCAAAAGTAAAAAGGCAAAAGGCAAAAGAGAGGACGGCAGCCGGCGCTGCCTTCGTCGTCAACGACGAGAAGTGCGAAGACTGTCCACCCTTCACTTTTGCCTTAGCGAGCGGCGGCGAGCGTGGCGGTGAGCGAGCGGAAGATGCCGCTGCCGTCGGACGAGCCGAGCAGGTCTTCGCACGCGCGCTCCGGGTGCGGCATCATGCCGAGGACGTTGCGCGCGCGCGAGCAGATGCCCGCGACGGAAGCGCGCGAGCCGTTCACGTTCGCGTCTTCCGAAATCTCCCCAGTCGGGTGGCAGTAGCGGAAGATGACGCGGTCTTCGCGCTCAAGCTCTTCCAGCGTCGCGTCGTCGCAGACGTAGTTTCCTTCGGCGTGCGCCACCGGCAGGCTCAGGACTTCGCCCGCGCGAAGGCCGGTCGTGAACGGCGTCTCGGTCGTCTCGACGCGGACGTTGACGTGGCGGCAGATGAAGTGCAAATCACGATTACGAATGAGCGCGCCCGGAAGCAGGCCCGACTCGCACAGAATCTGAAAGCCGTTGCAGATGCCTAAGACAAACCCGCCACGCTCGGCGAACTCTTTGACCGAGGCCATCACGGGCGAGAAGCGCGCGAGCGCCCCGGCGCGCAGGTAGTCGCCGTAGGAGAAGCCGCCCGGAATGATGACCGCGTCGTAGCTCGAAAGGTCTGTGTCGCGGTGCCAGATGAAATCCACGGGCTGTCCGACGTGCTTCGAGATGACGTGGTAAGCGTCGTGGTCGCAGTTCGAGCCGGGGAAGACGATCACACCGAACTTCATCACTCGACCTCCACTCGAAAGTCCTCGATCACCGGGTTCGACAGAACGTCGCGCCCCATCCGCTCGGCCAACTCGCGCGCCTTCTCATCGCCGAGCGAATCGTCCAGAGCGATCTCGAAATACTTGCCCTGCCGCACGTCCGCGATGCCCTCGTATCCGAGAAGCTCGACCGAGTGCTGGATGGCCTTGCCCTGCGGGTCGAGCACGCCCGACTTCAGTGTGACGTAAACTTTTGCTTTCACACGCTCTCCGTAATGAAGTTCAAAGTTGCGCTTAAGAGTTTCGCTAACTCCTACTAGGGTGCGCGACGCTCCTGCTGCAATTCTTGTTTTGGCTCAGGTGCTCAAAATGGGCAACCGCGCCTCCGCCTTCTTTGTGTGGGCTTACTTTCTCACCGCACTCCTCGCATCGAAAGTTAAGCGATGAGCCTCCGCGCTTCTCTCTTAATCTTAGCGCCTCGTCTATGTCAACCTTCTCACCGTCGAGCAAACAGGTGGTTGCTCTAATGGTTCGTTTGCCCGTAGTTCCCCCAGCTGCTTCGCCGAATACTCGCGCGAAGACCGCGTCAACGTTCCTCATGTAGCCCTCGACCGAGAAGGCGCGCTCGACATCCTCGCGCGGCAGGCGCGACGTGATGTCCGGGTCGGCGAGGACGTGCGCGCGGAAGTCGCCGCCCTCGTCCCAGGTCTTCATCGCGTTGCGCTGCACCCACTCGTATGCCTGCTCGCGCGAGACTCCGGCGCGCGTCAAGGCGAGCAGCAGTTGGCCGCTGAAGACGAGGCCGCGCGTCGCGTTCAGGTTTTCAAGCATCCGTCCGGGATAGACGACGAGCGTGCCGATGAGCGAGGCCGCCTTCGCGAGCATGTAGTCGAGCGCGGTCGAGGCGTCGGGCAGCACGACGCGCTCGGACGAAGAGTGCGAGATGTCTCGCTCGTGCCAGAGCGCGACGTTCTCAAGCCCGACGACCGCGTAGCCGCGCAGCAGACGCGCCATGCCGCAGATGCGCTCTGAAAGGATTGGGTTGCGCTTGTGCGGCATCGCCGAAGAACCCTTCTGCCCCTTCTTGAAACGCTCCTCGGCCTCGCGCACTTCCGTGCGCTGCCAGTGACGAATCTGCAAGGCGAACTTGTCGAGCGACGAGGCGACGACCGCGAGCGTCGTCAAATATTCCGCGTAGATGTCGCGCTGTATGACCTGCGTCGAGACGGGCGCGGCTTTGAGTCCGAGACGGGCGCAGACTCTCTCTTCGACTTCGGGGTCGAGGTGCGCGAACGCGCCGACCGCGCCGCTGATCTTTCCGACGGCGACCGCCTCGCGCGCGCGTTCGAGCCGCACTCGGTTGCGCCGCGTCTCGTCGTACCAGAGCGCGAAGGTCATGCCGAACGAGGTCGGCTCGGCGTGGACGCCGTGCGTCCGGCCCACCTGCGGCGTGTTCTTGAACTCGAAGGCGCGGCGCTTCAGGACTTCCGCGAGCGCGTCTATCTTCGCGAGCAGCAGATCGCACGAGTCGCGCAGCAGAAGCGCGTTCGCCGTGTCCACAACGTCCGACGAGGTGAGGCCGTAGTGGACGAAGCGCGCCGCCTCGCCGATTGACTCGGCGAGCGCGGTCGTGAACGCGATCACGTCGTGGTCGGTCGTCTTCTCGATCTCGCGTATGCGCTCGACTGTGAAAGCGGCTTTGCGCTTTATCTCCTCGACCGCCGCGGCGGGAATCGTCCCCATCTCGGCGTGGACTTCGCACACGGCGACCTCCACGTCGAGCCACTTCTGAAACTTGTTCCGCTCCGACCAGAGCGCGCCCATTTCGGGCAGCGTGTATCTTTCAATCATAAGTGAGTGATGAGTGATGGGTGATGAGTGATGAGTGGGTGAGCTTTCAACTCATCACTCATCACTCATCACTCATCACTATTTCAATGCGTCCGAACTGACCGTGTAGCCCGCGAGCAGCCACTGGCCGCCGCGTTCGAGCAGCGTGAACTTTTCCATCGCCGGGCCGCGCTCGAAGCTCGTCTGATAGACGAGTTCGAGGGCGTGGCCGGAGAGCGGCGGGTCGGCGCTCTGCTGCTCTCGGCCCGTGTGGAGCGCGCGGCTCTCGACGCGGCCCAGCCGCTCGCGCACGCGGCTTAAGATTTTGCCGTTCTCGTCGGCGCTCACAGCCGCGCGCCACTCGTCGGCGGCCTCCGCATAGACCTTCGCGTCGCGGCCCGCCTCGATGTCTTCGGTCACGCGCTCGACCGTCGCCCGCGCGCCCGCCGGAATGTCGCGCCGCTCGTCAACGGCGCAGGCCGAGAGGAAGGCAAAAGTAAAAAGGCAAAAGGCAAAAGTGAGAGAGAGTTGACGAAGAGACGGATGAGAAAAAATAAAAATATTCTTCGCGCGCGGCGCGTCCGCACTTTTGCCTTTTGCCTTTTGCCTTTTTACTCCCTTCATAGCTCGATCCAGGGCGTCGGCTCTTTGTGGTGCGAGAGCATGATTCTGGTCGTCGTCTGGAAGAGGCCGCCGCGCTCGCGCAAGGCCGTCTCAGCGTTGAAGCGCGCGAGGTCGGGGTTGTTGGCGCGCTGCGAGAGGTGCGCGAGCACGACGTACTCGGCGCAGCCGTCGAAGTCTTCGCGCAGCCACGCGGCCACGTCCTCGTTCGAGAGGTGCCCGTTGCGCGAAAGTATCCGCTGCTTCAACTCCCAAGGGTACACGTCGCACGCCTTGAGCATGTCGCGGCTGTGGTTCGACTCGATGACGATGGCCGCGCAGCCGCGCAGCCGCTCGGCGACGAGCGTCGTCACGTGGCCGAAGTCCATCAGCGTCGCGACGCGGACGCCCGCGTGCGTGGCGACGAAGCCGAAGTTGTCGGCGGCGTCGTGCGGGATGGTGAAGGGGTGGAAGTCAATCTCGCCGACGCGAAAGTCCTCGCTCGAAGAAATCTCGACCGTGCGTTCGCGCAGGGACTCGGCGCGCTTCTTCGGCTCGTCCGTGTTGCGCGACTTCTCGCGGATGTAGGCGTCGCGCGTCGCGCCGGAGACATAGACGGGGCACGCGAGCGACTTGAGAAGCACGCGCAGCCCGCCCGCGTGGTCGCCGTGCTCGTGCGTGATGACGACGCCGTCGAGGCGGCTTGCGTCCTCGCCGACGAGCGCGAGCCTGCGCGCCGTCTCCTTCGCGCTCAAGCCGGCGTCCACCAGCACGCGCGTCCGCCCCGCGCAGATGAGCACGGAGTTTCCGGTCGAGCCGCTGCCCAGGACGGTGAGTTTCATCATCGGTCAATCGTGAACTTTGAATCGTGCTCGAATGTCACCTCGCCTGAGCTTTTACCGAAAGTTTAGCGGCGGCAGTCTGCGTTCACGATTGACGATTATCGTTCACGGCTTCTTCTCTTCCTCGCGCCGCCAGACCGAGCCGTCGGCGAACTCGACGCGCGTGATCTCGACCGTCTGCCTGCCCGCGGTGATGTGGTGCGTGTTCTCGTCGGGGCTGATGGCGACCTCTTTGACGAGCGCGGCGGTCGCGCCCGGCTCGACCTGCTGCTTCGACTGGAGCCGGTAGCGCCGCAACTCCTTCCCGCCGTCCGGGTCTGTGAAGACGTAGTCCCACTCGATTGACTTGATCGCCTTCGCACCCGTGTTTCGCACGGTCGCGCGCGCCGTGTACTTGAAGACGTAGCCCGTCCCGCGCTTGACGCTGAAGACGACGCCGGACTTGTCGCTACGCACGACCTCGACCGGCACGTACCCGTCATACTTCCAGCCGAAGTTTGTGACCTCGACGCCCGACGCCGACCGCTTGTCGCCCGCGCCTTGCGCCGCCGCGATTGCCGCGAGCGCGCAGAGCAGGAACAGGACATTCAGCGTTGCTCTCATCGTCAATCTTCGCGAGCGTCGCCGGGTTCGCAAAACGCCAGCGTCAAACTTCCAGACGCGCGCGGTCAACCTTGAAGCCGTTGAGGTCGCCGAGCGCGGCGACGGCGAGCGCGTCGGTGCGGAAGAACTCGGAGGCGACGCGCCGGAGGTCTTCGGCGGTGACTCGTTCGATGCGCTCGATGATCTCGTCGGGCGAGATGCGGCGACCGTGGACGATCTCCTGACGCGCGAGTGCGCCCGCGCGCGCGCTCGTGGATTCGAGGCCGAGCAGGATTGAAGCGACTGCCTGATCCTTGACGAGCCGCAGCTCGTCTTCGCCGACCGGCTCGCGCAACGTCCGGCGCAGCTCGGCGAGCGAGAGGTCGAGGACTTCGTCCAGGTATTCCGGCGAAGTGCCCGCGTAGATTTGGAAGACGCCCGCGTCGGTGAAGTGGCTCCCGGCTGCGCCGACCGAGTAGGCCAGCCCGCGCTCCTCTCGAATCTTCTGCCAGAGCCGCGACGAGGTGCCGCCGCCGATGACCGAACTCAAAAGCGTCGCGGCGTAGCGGTCTTCGTCGCGCGACGAGGGGAAGGGCGAGGCGAGAATCAGGTGCGCCTGTTCGAGTTCCTTCTTGCGCTGGACGAGGATCGGCGCGGCGGCTCGCGGCGGCTCGCCATCGTCATGCACACTCGCGTCGCCCGCGCGGTCGAAAGCACGCGCCGCGAGTTCGACCAGCCGCGCGTGCTCGACGTTTCCAGCCGCCGCGACGACGAGGTTGCGCGGCGCGTATGCGCGGGCGTGGAACTCGCGCGTGCGCCCGTGGCCGAAGGTCGAGACGGTGTCCGCCGTGCCTTCAATCGGGCGGCCCAAGGGGTGTTCGGGGAAGTACGCGGCGTTGAAGATTTCGGCGAGGAACTCGTCGGGCGTGTCCTCGACCATCTTCATCTCTTCGATGATGACGCGCTGCTCGCGCCGCATCTCTTCGTCGTCGAAGCGCGGGCGCGCGAGCATGTCCGCGAGAAGGTCGAACGCCTGCGCGAGGGCCGTGTCCACGACCTTCATCGCGAAGCCGGTCATCTCGTGCGTCGTGTAGGCGTCGAAGTGGCCGCCGAGCCGGTCGGACTCGACCGCGATGTCGAGCGCGGTGCGGCGCTCCGTCCCCTTGAAAACCGCGTGCTCGATGAAATGGCAGATGCCGTTCCAATCCGCCGACTCGTGGCGCGAGCCGCGCCTGACCCAGACGCCGACCGTCGCCGAGCGCAGGCCCGGCATGTGCTCGGTCAGCACGGTCAGGCCGTTCGGCAATCTCTCAACCTGAACCTGTTCGATCATTACTTCGGAAAGCTTTTCGGAAAACCCCTCGGCTGGAACTCGCATTTTTGAGCCTTAAATTCTTGACCCTGCATCGTAGCACGCGCGTCTGGGGCGGGCAAACCAACCCGCCGAAAGTGTGCATCTCAGCCGGTAGGTGAGCGCATCGTGAACGCATTTTTCGAGGCCGAACTGCTTGACACCCCTCGCGGGGTTGACGGAAAATGACGACTCCGCCGAAAGCGGTTGGCACACGCAAGGGTTTCGCCTGCTGAAAGTGTCGCTCGTCGTGACGCCGGGAACTCGAAGACGCAAAAACCCAGACAGCTTCGCCCCTCGCCCGGACGCCCGCATGGACACAGTGAAAGTTGAAGGGTTCGCTTCGCTCGACGCGCGCGAGTTTCGTTCGCGCGGCGGGGAAGCGCCCGGAGGTTTTGCTGCGATGAGAAATTCAAACTGGCGCACACTCCCCGTGCTGTTCGCAACGCTGGCGCTGCTGTGCGCCTGCGCGACGCAGGCGCGCGCGACGACCGTCGGGGAGCGGCGCAGCGGCCTTGGCCGCATCAGCGGAACCGTCCTCGACAGCCAGGGCAATCCCGTCTCCGGCGCGCTCGTCAAAATCCTGCGCGACGGCTTCAACGAGGTGGTCAAGGAGACGAAGAGCGCAGCCGACGGCACGTTCGCCGCGCGCGTCACGCCCGGTCGCTACCTCGTCCGCGCGCTCGCCGACGGGTTCACGCCCGCCACGTTCACCTCCGTCCAAGTCACGCCCGCGACCGAACTCGTCTATCGCTTCAACCTCCAGCCCGCGGGCGAGGGCCGCACCGCGCCCGAACAGCGCGCCGACCGCAACGACCCCAAGTTCCGCATCCGCGCCGCCCAGGCCCGCCGCTCGATCTTCAACGCGGGCGAGGGCCAGGACGCCACGGTCAACAAAGTCATCGAACGGATCGAGTCCGAAGAGCAGAGCGCCGAAGAGAACGGCGGCGACGACACGACCGCGTCCGTTGACACGGCCTCGAACGACGAGCGCCGCGCCGGTCGGACTCGCACGCAAGGCTACGTCGAGACCTTCTTCGCCGACTCGGACGTTCCCGGCGTCGGCTCTTACGCCGGAATCAACTTCGCCGTCGCGACGCCGGTCAACCGTCAGGTTGATCTCATCTTCGCCGGACAGGCCGGGGAGTTCGACCGCATCGAGGCGACCGCGCGCGTCCGCGCCGGAGCGCGTCACCGCCTGAGCGCGACCGTCGGCGGCGCGAGCCTGCCCGTCGAGGCGAAAAACGATTCGGACGCGCCGCGCGCACATCTCGGATTCAATTCCGCGCGCGGCAACAACCGGCTCGGACAGCTGTCGGTGCGCGCCGTTGACGAGTGGGTCGTGCGCGACGGCGTCGTGGTCGTCGTCGGACTCGACTACTCGCGTTTCCTCGGCGCGGGCGACGCGCACTCGATCACGCCGCGGCTCGGCTTCGCCTTCGACGCCGACTCGCGCACGCGCCTGCACGCCTCGCTCACCGAAGGGACGGACTCGGGCGTGCGCGCCGACGGCGTCGAGTTCGAGGACGGGCAGGTCGTCTTCAACGAGAATCCCGGTCAGGCCGTCGCGCTCGTTGACGGGCAGGCCGTGTTGGAGCGCAGCCACCGTCTTGAGTTCGGGGTCGAGCGCGTGCTCGACGAAAGGTCTTCGGTTGACGTGTCGGCCTTCTTCGACACGGTCAACGGTCGCGGGGTCGGGCTGCTGAGTACGCCGGTCGAGGGTCTGAACGGCGCGGGCAGCGCGGCGCTGCTCGACATCGCCAACCAGCAGGGCGGCGCGCAGGGGCTTCGAGTCGTTTACACTCGCCGCGTCGGCCAGCGCATGAAGGCTTCCGCCGCCTACGCCTTCGGTCGCGGGCAGAGCCTCTGGCCCGAAGGCATCACGACGCCCGACAGGCTTTTCCAAAACGCTTTCTTCCAGACCGCGGCGGCGCAGCTCGACGCGAGCGTCGCCGAAGGGACGACCGTGCGGACGATCCTTCGGTTCTCGCCGCGCGCGTCGGTCTTCGCCATCGACCCGTTCGCCGGACGCCTCGCCGTTTACGACCCGTCTCTGAGCATCCTCGTCACGCAGGAGCTTCCGAGCTTCGGGTTGCCCGTGCGCGCGCAGGCGACGATTGACGCGCGCAACCTCTTCGACCTTTTGACGGGCGTCGAGGACGGCGACGGCAACCAGCTCGCGCTCGGCGCGCTCAGACGTTCGCTGCGCGGCGGCATCTCCGTCAGGTTCTGAATCGGACAAGACCTCGCGGCGGCCTCTCGCGCGAAGCGGGGCCGAGAGCCGACGAAGTGAATTCAAGGGCAGCCGACTTTCAAGACAGAAGTCCCGCGCTCGTTCGTCGAAGCGAAAAACGCGGGGCTTTTGTGTATCGAAGCCCTATCCGAATTTTCGGAGGCGATACGAAAATCTGAATAGCCCTGCCGCCGCCCCAAAGCGGGCCGCGAAGCACGGATGATTCAAACATCGCCGGTGTCGTGAAAAGCGCGGGCGATTCGCGCGTGCCGCGGTCGTCGGCGCGGCGTCCGCGCGGCCTCGCCCGCGCGTCAGAAGTTGGAATACTGCTTGCTTCAAAACTTTTGATTTGGGCAGGGCTTGTCTTTACGAATCGGGGCAAGCCGGCGGACAAGAGCAGGCGCGCGGGCCGCCGCTCCTCGAAGGTCAGACGAAAAGGGTCGCGTGTGAGACGATGAAGGGTTCCGTGCTGACGACGAAGGGCTGGGCGCTGCTGATCGTGGCGGCGGTGCTCGTCGCCGCGGGCACGCTCAACTTCGCGCAGCGCCTCACGCACACGGCCCCGCCCACGGACGGCGTTGACTGGGTTCAGACTCCGCAGGGCGTCTTCGCAGGCGCGGTCAAGTCAGACCTCGCCGCGGGACGCAAGGGCGTCTTCGGCATCCTCCCCGGCGACCGGCTCGTCGCCATCAGCTTCGACGAGAAGAAGGATGAGCAGGTCATCGCGGCCTCGGACGTTCAGGTCTATCTCGAAGAGGCGGGAAACGGCGGCCACCTCCGCTACTTCATCGAGCGGCCCTCGAACCCGCCGGAGGCGCGCTTCTACTACGTCTATCTCGACAACCTGACGCCGCCGCCGACGCTCACCGCGCACGACATCTACATCAACCTGATCGGCGTCGTCTATCTGCTCGTCGGCTTTTTCGTCTTCTTCAAGCAGGGCGGGCGCGCGCCCTTCGCCCTGCACTTCGCGACGCTCTGCCTCGTCGCCTTCGTCTTCCACTTCTACAAGCCCTACGGCGCCTACGAAGACTTAGACCTCGCGGTCTCGTTCCTCGACGACGCGGCCTTCGCGCTCTTCGCGCCCGTCTTCCTGCACTTCTGCGCGGTCTATCCCGTCCGCTACCGTTTCTCTGAGCGCAAGCCGTGGCTCGTCTATCTGCTTTACGCGCCCGCGGCGGTGCTGATCGCGTTGACGGCCTTCTTCGACTTTACCGCGCCGCTCTACAATCGTTGGCCTCATAACGCTGTTTACTCGTTCCTCTACGCGCTCTACCAACCACTGACCGAAGTCTTCGCCGCGCGCCTCGCGGTCGCCGAGGTCGCGTGCCTGACGGTCGCGCTCGTCGCGGGAGCGGTGATTCTCGTGCGTCGGTTCGTCAAGAGCGAGTCGGCCATCGTGCGCCAACAGCTCAAGTGGGTCGTGTGGGGTTCGGCACTCGCCATCGCGCCGTTCACGCTGCTCTACGCCGCCGGGTACGTCTTCGGCGGGGGCGTCGCCAATTCGTTTTTGAGCGAGACGACGCAGCGCTGGGTGACGGACGCGGCTGTCTTGCCGCTCGTCCTCATCCCGCTCACGTTCGGCAACTCCGTCGTGCGCTACCGGCTGATGGACGTTGACATGGTCGTGCGGCGCACGGCTGTTTACGTCCTGACGACGCTCGCGATCTCTTTGATGATCGGCTCGGTCGTGTACGTCGCGGGCCTTTACGCCTTCGGCGGCGAGGTCATCACGCCCGGCGTCGTCTCGATGCGCGTCATCATCGCGGTCGCGGCGATGGCGGTGATCGTGATGACCGCCGCGCCGCTCAAGAATTTTTTGCAGGAGCGCACCGACCGCTTCTTCTACGGCGAGCGTTATGATCTGCGCGCCAGCCTGCTCGACTTCGGGCGCACGCTCTCGGCGACGACTTCGCTCGAACCGCTCTTGGACGCGCTCGCCGGTCGGCTCCAGCAAGTCCTCGGCGTCGAGCGCATCGCCATCTTCATCGAGGACGCGCGCGCGGCGAGCGGCTACCGCGTCGCGCGCGCAGTCGGACTCTCGAACGACGTGATCGTCCCGCCCGACTTCCGCGACATGATTCGCTCGCGCTCCGCCGAGGACGGCATCGTCCGCGCCGACGGACTCGACATGCCGCCCGAAACCAACGGCTTCGTCCGACGCACGCTCCACTACTACGTGCCTTGCGTCGTGCGCGGTCGGATGGTCGCGGTCATCGGCCTGGGCCGCTCGACCGGCGGCGCTCTGCTCTCCAGCGAAGACCTCGAAATCCTCCGCACCGTTTCGGGCTACGTCGCCGTCGCCATCGAGAACAGCCTGCTCTACCAGGAGCAGAAGGAGCGCACGGAAGAACTCGCGCTGCTCAAAGAGTTCAACGAGTCAATCGTCGAGTCAATCAACGTCGGCATCCTCGCCGCCGACTCCGCCGGGCGCGTCACGGCCTGCAACTCGGCGCTCGAAGAGATGCTCGGACTCCGCCGCGACGAGGCGACGGGCCAGCGCGTCGAAGACCTCTTCTCCGAAGACTTCGCCGAGACGCTGCGGCAAGTCCTCGGCGAACACGGCTGGGAGTTGTCCGGGCTTCGCAACATCTACAAGCTCCACACGGCGACGCGCCGGGGCCGGACGCTCATCATCAACATCTCGATTGCGCCCCTGAAGCGCGCAGACTCCGAGGCGCACACCGGCGTCCTCGTCGTCCTCGAAGACGTGACCGGGCGCGTCCGACTCGAAGAGCAGTTGCAGCAGCGCGAGAAGCTTTCGTCAATCGGCCTGCTCGCCGCGGGCGTCGCGCACGAGATCAACACGCCGCTCACGGGCGTGTCGAGCTACACGCAGATGCTTCTCGGAATGCTCGCCGAGGCCGACCCGAAGCACGCGCTCCTGCAAAAGATTCGCCGCCAGACCGACCGCGCCACAGGCATCGTCAACAACCTCCTGAACTTCTCGCGCACGGGCGGCGTGACGGAGTTCTCCGAGGTCGAAGTCAACCGCGTGCTCGACGACACGCTCCAACTGCTCGAACCGCAGTTCCGACAGAGCCGCATCGAACTCGCGCGCGACTACGACGGCGAGTTGCCGCGCGTTTACGGGAACGCCGGCAAGCTCCAACAGGTCTTCACGAACCTTTTGCTGAACGCGCGCGACGCAATCCCCGACGGCGGCAGCATCCGACTCATCACCCGCGCCGAAGGCCGCGACACCGTCACCGTCGAGGTCGCCGACACCGGCATCGGCATCGCGCCCGAAAACGTCGCGCGCATCTACGACCCGTTCTTCACGACGAAGGGCGTCGGTCGCGGCACGGGACTCGGCCTCGCCGTCTCCTACGGCATCGTGCAGGAGCACTCCGGCCACATCTCTGTCGAGAGCGCGCCCGGACGCGGCACGACCTTCCGCATCACGCTCCCCACGACCGCCGCGCGCACGCGCCTGCAAGCCGCGAGCGACTGAACGACTTTCCGCATCTCACGCCTCGTCGCTTCTCGTTAATTCGCCTCTAAGCTCAAGAGGCGCGGCTTTCTTCGTTCGTGTGCAGCCGCCTCCGGCCAGGCGCGAAAATTCATTTGCTTTTATCCGCGCCGGTGCTAATCTCACTCGCGCACTCGCTCTAATATTTCTGAAGACAGGTTCGACCCCCATGCCAAAGCGCAATCAAACGCGGCCTGCGTGCGCGCGAGTCTTCGCGTGCGCGCTCGCCGCCGGCCTGACGTTCGTCGCCGCAACACTCTTCGGCTCGCGCACCTCTTCGTCACACTCGAAGCGCGCGCCGCGCGCCGCCGCGGCCCAGCGCGGCACGACGCAACGCGTGGACATACCCTTGCGCTCGCTGACGACGCGCGCGCGCGGCAAACTCACCATCGTGTCGAGCGAGGGCGGCGGGCGGGCGCGCCTGACGGCGATGAACCTGCCCGACCCGCAGACGGTCGCGGCGGGCGCGACAACCTACGTCGTCTGGGCCGTGAGCGGCGGGCGCATCGTCCGCCTCGGAGAACTGAAGCGCGACGCGCGCGGCAACGGCGGCCTCGCCTTCGAGCGACCCGAAGGACTCGACCATTACGGCGTCATCGTCACGGCGGAGCAGAGCGCCGACGCGCCGCGCCCCTCCGACCCCGTGCTCACGACGCGCGCCGACGAGGCCGCCGCGCTCTACCCGAAGACCGAGGACGTGAACCCGGCGGGCGATGCGGGCGGGGCCGCGAGCGCGGCAAGCGACGCCGACAACGCCAAGAGTGCGAAGCCGCCCGTGCCGGACTTGAACTCGGACAGGCACGCGCGCCGCGCTCGGGCCGGCGACTTCTACGCCGAAGTTGACGACGCGCTCGTCTCGAACGGCGGCGGGCGCGTCATCGAACTCGACGGCGACTCGAACGCGCCGCGGGCGAGAGGTGCGGCGCGCGCGACGATGCAGCGCGGCAGCGCGTATGTGCGCGCGAACTTCCGCGGCGTGCCGCTCCCGCCCGCCATCGGCGCGAACGTCTATATCCTCTGGGGCGTCTTCCCCGACGGTCGGATCGTTTACATGGGGAGTCTGCCCGCCGACGAGGCGATCAACACGGCGGAGATTTACGTCCGCGTCGCCGGCTTCGACTCCGACGACTACGCGCTCTTCGTCACGGCGGAGCAGCAGCGCCCCGCGCCCGCGCCTTCGCCGCGCCGCGTGCTCACGCCGAGGAATGCGAGCTACGTCGTCAAGTGAGCGCGCGAAGCTCGCCCGAACGGAGAGGCCGCGTTCGTCAACGCGCCGCGTCCCGTTATAAAATGAGTGACGAGTGATGGGTGATGAGTAACGAGTGAAAACCTCTTGACTCATCACCCATCACTCATCACTCATTACTGCTTCTGAGGTTTTCGGATGGCGAAGAAAGGCTCCGTCCTCGTCGTTGACGACGAGGAGATCATGCGCGACGTACTCGAAACGCTGCTCTCGGCGGAAGGGTATCGCGTTGATTTGGCGAAGACGGGCGAGGAAGGTTTGGAGTGCTACGGGCGGCGCGCTTACGACGTGGTGCTGATGGACGTTTCGATGCCGGGCATGGGCGGGCTGCGCGCGCTCGAAGAGATTTTGAAGGTTGACCCGGAGGCCGTCGTCATCATCATCACGGCCTACGCGACGTTCGACACGGCCATCGGCGCTTGGGAGCGCGGGGCCGCGGGGTGCATCCGCAAGCCTTTCCAGAACGAGCAGATCATCACAACCGTCGCCGACGGCATCAAGCGCCGCCGCAAGGAGGAGGAGCGGCAGACCTTGAGGCGCGCGATGAGCCGCAGCGTCGAGCGCGGGCAGATCATCGGTCGCTCCGAGAAGATGCAGGCCATCTTCTCGCTCGTTGACCAGGTCGCGCCCGCGCGCTCGACCGTCCTCATCACCGGCGAGTCGGGCACGGGCAAGGAACTCATCGCCAAGGCCATCCACGAGCAGAGCACGCGCGCCGCCAAAGCCTTCGTCACGGTCAACTCGTCGAACATCCCTTCGGAGCTTTTGGAGTCCGAACTCTTCGGCCACACGCGCGGCGCGTTCACCGGGGCCATCGCCGCGAAGAAAGGTCTGTTTGAAGTCGCCGACGGCGGCTCGCTCTTCCTCGACGAGATCGGCGACATCCCGCCGGAGACGCAGGCGCGGCTGCTGCGCGTGCTTCAGGAGCGCGAGTTCACGCCCCTCGGCGACACCACGCCGCGCAAGGTTGACGTTCGCATCGTCGCCGCGACGAACATTGATTTGAAGGAGGCGGTCAGGCAGGGGAGCTTCCGCGAGGATTTGTACTACCGGCTCGCGGTCGTGCCCATCGAGCTTCCGCCCTTGCGCGAGCGGCGCGAGGACATACTCCCGCTCGCGCAGCACTTCATACGCAAGTACAACGAGGAGAACGCGCGCGAAGTCTCCGACCAGCTCGCGCCCGAAGTGCTGGCGCTCCTGGAACAGTACACGTGGCCCGGCAACGTGCGCGAGCTTGAGAACGTCATCGAGCGCGCCGTCGTCATCGCGCCCGGAAAAGAGGTCACGCGCGACTGCCTGCCCGCCGAGATCGCCGACCCGTCGAAGGCCATTAGCTCCGCGCCGCTCTCGTCCGCCGCGGGCGCGCTCGACGTGAGCCACGGCGTCAACTTCTACGACGAGGTGCGGCGCTTCGAGGTTGACCTCATCCGCCGCGCGCTCGACCGCACGGGCGGCCACCAGTCGCGCGCCGCGCGCCTCTTAGGCATGAACGCGACGACGCTCAACTCGAAGATCAAGACCTACAACATACAACTCCGCTCTTGACTTTTCGAGTGCGCGCCGACAGTAGAGTCAGACTTCTGGCCTACTTCTCAACCCTCAAAACAGAGGACGCATCATGCATCTCCAGCAAACTAAGAAGGGCAGCTTAGGAACGGGCGGCCCGCAGTATTATTTCCACAACTTGGATGACCACATAAGGTTGTACTTGCGTAGCAAGGGAGCAGTGGGAGTGGCCTTGGTTACGCCTTATGGTGCGACCAAATCCGATTATTTCGCCGTGAGCTTAGACCGCAAATTTGACCGGGGCGGAAATCTGGTTCCGGGCAACGTCGGGCACGACAGGATTCAGCAGGGCCGAGCAGGCGAGAGTATCGGAGAGTCAATACGAATGTGGTATAAACTCCCGGCAGGCGATTTCGACAGGATCGGTATTGACATAGATGTGAAGGATGAAGTGTTCTACCTGAAGCCGCATTCCTATAAATTCATCGGCTCGAAGAAGGAGTGCGACATTGCGACTCTGGACAAACCTCTCACCTTCACGAAGGATTACGTCAGCCCTTTCTGGCTGCGGCAGATGTCCCACGTCGATAAAAAGCAACCGGGCATCGTGTCGTGGTCGCTCGAAGAGATTTGCAGGATAGTGCAGGCGCATAAAGCCAAAACCAAGCTCGCGCACATTCAGGAAACCGACATACTGCGTGCGTCCGGCCCGCTGAGGCATCTGGGCGTCGCGATAGGCGGATACGTCGGCAAAGGGTACGATTGCATTACAGAGTTTACTTTCCTGCATTATCCTGCATACACGGTGCCCGTCGAGATTAAGAAGAACAGCAGGGACTTCGAGTATCAGCAGAAGAAGTACGGGAAAGACCTTCTCTCCCGCGCCGTTATTCTTTGTGCAGTACATGACCACAAGCGCGTGCCTAAGAACATTGACGTTATAGAACTCGACGCGATGTGCGACCATTGGAAGAGCTTCCCCTCATGACAAAGACGGTGAGTGTTTACGATAATATAGCCCCGCTTGACTCGCCTATACCGGCGAACCGGCAAAGTGCCAAAAGGCACTACGGGGTACATCCTTACTTTACCCGCAGGCCGCACAACGTAGTGCGTCGCTACATCCTGCACTACACGCGGGAGCGAGACCGCGTGTTAGACCCATTCGGCGGCTCAGGGGTCACGGCCATTGAGGCATTCCTCGAAAACAGGGTCGGCATTCAGAACGACATCAACCCACTGGCGAACTTTATCGCCACTGGCGTCGCAGGGCTAGCTCAAGGGAGCCTCGCCGATTACGAAAGGGCCTTGAGCAATCTCAAGCACGTTTGCCGGGACAGGCTTCACCAGGTTAGTGGGATGAGCGAAGACGAAGTGCGCGCAGTTCTCACCCGGCTGAAGCTACCCGAAAACGTTTCGCTGCCGAACACGGCGGATGTCGAGCAGTATCACGAGCTATTTTCCCCACGCCAACTCGCGTCGCTTGCGATTCTTAAAGAGGCGGTCGAATCAGTCGAAGACCCGCACGCGAAGAGGGCGATGCTCCTTGCCTGGTCGGCTACGCTCGCCAAACTAAACAAGACATTCCTCTCGGCTGAAGGGAGGGCAGAGTCGCGCGGCGGTTCCAGCATCTTCAGCATCTATCGTTACAAAGTCGCTAAGCACCCCGTGGAATTACCGCCGTGGGAGACCTTCAACGAGAGGGCGCTGAACATAATCACCGCCAAGGCGGAAATTGATAAAATCATAGACACGAAGAAGCGCACCGGCGGCTGGTTCGGGAAGTTCGAGGCACACGCCTTCGACATCGAGGACTTGAGCAGTGAGTTCAAAAACTCCATTGACTACATCTTCACCGATCCACCATACGGAGGGCACATCTCATATCTCGACCTGTCGGTGCTGTGGAGTACGTGGCTTGGCCGCTCACCGGACATTAAAACGAGGGAGAAGGAACTAATCGTCGGCGGTGAGCTGGCCCTGACAGAAACCTCTTACGTCGAGCGGCTGGGTAAAAGCGTGGCAGCTTGCATACGAATGCTGAAGCCGGGCCGCTGGCTCTCAGTGGTATTCCAACACTGGAATACCAGCTACTTCGATGCGATTCTCACCTCCGCCACCGAGTCGGGCGCAGAATTGCGTGCCGCCGTATCGCAAATCGGTGACCCTATTTGGTCAATGCATAAAAAGAAGAGTAACGAGTCAGTCTTGGCCGGCGAGATGATTCTGACTTTTCGTAAGACGGGGAAGGCAGCAAAGGTTAAGAAGAATGGAAGCTTCAGCGTGTCGAGCGCATTGAAAGAGATTTTGGACTCAAGTAAATCCGATAAGATTTACAGTGAATACATATTCAACCAGGTAATCATAGAGGCTTGGAAGAGATCGGCGATAGGATCGCTCAATATCTCCAAGGCAGAGTTTATAGACCTACTTAAAAATTATGGCTGGCAGTATGATGAAAGGAATCATTATTGGGTCAAGAACGGGAAGATCAATATGTCACTATTTAGCGTTCAGAGCGACATGGGCGATGATCCTACATCCTATTACTAACAGCACGTGTCATGTGCATATTTTCCGCTTTTAACTCCGAATCGTGAACGCGACGACGCTCAACTCGAAGATCAAGACCTACAACATACAACTCCGCTCTTGAGAATCGCGCGGCCCGCCGGGGCCGACGGAGAGAACGGCCTTGCGGCGAATGACTGAAGTCGGGCGTAAGACGAGGGCGGGCCGCGTTCTCTTCATCGCCGCCGCCTGCGCGCTCGCCCTCTCGCTCTACGCCGCGGGCGTGCCGCGCGACCCGCCGGGCTTCTACATTGACGAGTCTTCAATCGCCTACAACGCGCAACGGATCGCGCAGACCGGCGCGGACGAGTACGGCACGCCGTGGCCGCTCTACTTCCGAGCCTTCGGCGAATACAAGAACCCCGTCTTCGTCTATCTGCTCGCCGCCGTCTTCCGCGTGACGGGGCCGAGCGTCCTCGCGGCGCGACTCCTGAGCGCGTCACTCGGCGCGCTCGCCGCGCTCCTGCTCGGACTCCTCGCCGCACAGATCAGCCGGAGGAGGGAAGCGTTCGCCGTCGTCGCGCTCTCCGCGCTTCTCACGCCGTGGCTCTACGAAGGCAGCCGCCTCGCTTTCGAGGCGGCAATCTATCCGCCCGCCGCGGCGCTCCTTCTCCTCGCGCTCCGGCGCGCGTCGTCGAAAGAGCGTTGGGCCGTTTCGGACGTTCTCGCGGTCGCGGGCGTGCTCGCGCTTCTGACTTACTCGTACTCGGTCGGCAGACTCCTCGGCCCGCTGCTCGCCGCGGGACTCGTCTTCTTCGTCACGCGCCGCAACCTCGCGCGCGTCTTGCAGACGTGGGCCGCGTACTCGCTCGCCCTCTTGCCTCTGCTCTTCTTCGTTACTCAAAACCCCGGCGCGCTGACCGGCAGGTTCAAGCTCATTACCTACGTCACGCCGCAGAGCACTTTCGCCTCGGACGCGTCGGAGTTCGCCCGACACTTCGTCGCCGACATCAACCCCTGGCGCTGGCTCGTGACGGGCGAAGCGAACGTGCGCGACCACGTGCCGGGCGCGGGCGCGCTGCTCGCACCGACGGTCGCGCTCGCCGCGTGCGGACTCTTCCTCGTCGCGCGCAAACACCGGAGAGAACCCTGGTGGCGCTTTCTTCTCTACGCGCTCGCCGCCTCGGTCGTGCCCGCCGCGCTGACGACCGACGACTTCCCGCAACTGCGCCTGATAGCCTTCCCCGTTTCCTTCCACGCGCTCGCGATTCCCGCGGTCGCGTGGCTGCTCGGCGGCGAGCGCGACGTTGAGAGTTCGCGGACAACGAAGGACGAGGACTTGTACGCCGCCACGAGCAAAGCGCCGGATGACGAGCGAGCGCCGTCTCGAACTTTGTCGAGAAGACGCGCGGTCGTCTATGCGGTCGTCGCGATCATGCTCATTCAAGGCGCTCACTTCCAGTGGCTCTTTCACAGCCGCGCGCAGGATCGCTGGTACGTCTTCGACGCGCGGTTCGCGCGGACGATTCTCGCGCCCGCGCTCGCGACCGGGCGAAGCACAATCTATCTCTACGACCCGCCGGGCCGCTCCGGCTACATTCAGGCGCTCTGGCACGGCGCGCTCGAAGGCGTCGAAGCCTCGCGATTCGTCCGTCTCGCGCCCGACGCAGCGCCGCCGCCCGGCGCGCTCGTCATCAGCACCGAAGACGACTGCTCCGACTGCCGACTGCTCGCGCGCTCGATCAACTACATTCTCTACGCCGTGCCGCCGACGGACTTGAGCACTCGCGCCTCGCCGCTCCCGCCCGAAGACCTGCGCGCACTCGTCACGTCGGACGAAATGCCGCGCGCGCTCAAGGCGGGCGAGCGACGCGCGCTCAGCGTCATCGTCAGGAACGTCGGCGGCGCGACGTGGCCCGCGGTCGGCGACGGCGAGGGCCGCTACGCCGTCGTCCTTCGCGACCGCTGGCTGAAGGCCGACGGCTCAATCTCCGAGGACGGCGCGGCGCGAATCCCTTACGACCTCGAACCCGGCGACACGGTCGGGCTGTCGCTTCAGACGAAAGCGCCCGACGCGCCCGGCGACTACGTTCTCGAACTCGACGTGACGCAGGAGGGCGCGGCGCGCTTCGGCTCGCGCGGCGCGGGGAAGTTGAGGGCGCGGGTCGTCGTCAACGCGCCGACGCCTTGACCGAGGCGACGACGCCCCGGACAGTTTTCTTTCTCTACAGTTTTCTTTCTCGACGGACAGACTTTTTCAAGGAGGCGCATGGAGACGATTGTCTTTCTCGAACGCGACACGCTGCGGGCGGAGTTGCGCCGCCCGGCGTTCGAGCACCGCTGGACGGATTACGGCGTGACGCGGCCCGAAGAAGTTTTGGAGAGGCTGCGCGACGCGACCGTCGCCGTCGTCAACAAGCTGCCGCTGCGCGCCGAAGTCCTCGCGCGGCTTCCGGCGCTCAAACTCGTCGCGGTCGCGGCGACGGGCACGGACAACATTGACCTTGAGTTCTGCCGCGAGCGCGACATCGCCGTCTCGAACGTGCGCGGCTACGCGCAGAACACTCTGCCCGAACACGTCCTGACGCTCGCGCTCGCGCTGCGCCGAAACCTCTTCGCGTACCGCGACGCGATGCGGGCGGGCGCGTGGCAGCGCGCCGAACAGTTCTGCGTTCACGCCGCCGCGATTCACGACCTGCACGGCTCGACGCTCGGACTCTTCGGACACGGCACGCTCGGACGCGGCGTCGAACGGCTCGCGCGCGCCTTCGGGATGCGCGTCCTCGTCGCCGAGCGCAGAGACGCGCCGTCAGCGCGCGAGGGACGCACGCCGTTCGAGGAAGTTTTAAGACGGAGTGATGTCGTGAGCCTTCACGTGCCCCTCAACGCGGGGACGCGCGGGATGATCGGTCGAGAGGAACTCGCACTGATGAAGCCCTCGGCGATTCTGATTAACTGCGCGCGCGGCGGGGTCGTTGACGAGGGCGCGCTCGCCGACGCTCTGCGCGAAGGAAGGATCGCGGGCGCGGGCGTTGACGTTCTGTCGCGCGAGCCGCCGACGGGCGACAACCCGCTGCTCGCGCCCGACTTCCCCAACCTCATCGTCACGCCCCACGTCGCCTGGGCCAGCCGCGAGGCGCAACAGGCGCTCGCCGACCGGCTCGTCGAAAACATCGAGGCGTTCTTCGAGGCGAAAGCAGTGAAGAGTGACAAGTGACGAGCGACGAGCAAAGCGAATGCTTCAACTAGCCACTCGTCACTTGTCACTCTTCACTGCTTTTATTCTCCGTGCTCCGCCGTGTAGAGACGCAAAATCTCCAGACCCTGGCGCGAGCGCGGGTCAATGGTGCGGAGGTGCTTGCGGCCCTGCATCTCCCAGATGGCCGTGACCTGCCCGTCCTTCTCGACGGCGTGGTAGGTGATCTCTTCGGGCGTCGCTGCCTGCTGCTGCGACGCCTCGCCGGTCGCCTCGCCGGTGCCTTCCGCGGCGGGCGCGGCGTTCTCGTTCTCTGACATGTTCTTCACTCTCCGACTGTGCTTCAGAATTTTTGAGTTTGGTTTGCGGCGAAGATTTTGGCACAGCCGCCGCGCGGAAGGCAAAGGTGGAAGAACGGGCACGGAACGAGACCTCGCTTTTAACTCGATGACACTTGCCTTCGCCGCTTTTCACGCGGCTTCTCTCCGGGTGACGAGCGCGGCGCGCTCCTGCTGTCGCTTGTGCTCCATGTCGCGCCGCCAGAGTTCGCGCTGCGTGCGGAAGACGACGACGCAGAGCGCGGCGAGTCCGCACGCGACGACGTAAGGGAGCGAGTTCGCCATCGGTCGCGTGCCGTTGAAGACGAGGAGCGTGTTGATGACGACGACGGCGACGCGGAACTCCGTCGGGCCGAGCTTGCCGTGGCTGATGTGCAGTTGCCCCGTCGCCGTGAACGCGAGGAACGAGTTAACGAAGAAGCCGCCGAAGACCGAGAGGACGAGCAGCAGGTCGAGGTGCGACGACGAGGGCAGCACGAACGAGTAGCCCGCGACGAGCGCGCAGAGGAAGAAAAAGTCGAGCAGGTGATCCATGTAGAAGCCCCAGCGCACCAGCCCCGTGCCGCGGAACTTCCCGACCTTGCCGTCGAAGTGGTCGGTCACGTAGTGCAACACGACCATCAAAGACGAGGCCCACAGCCAGCGAATGTCCCGGCCTGCGAGCCGCCCGAAGAAGACGAGTCCGGCGCACCACACGAGCGTCAGCATCGTCAGGTGATAAGTCTCAAGCCAAAGCGGCACGTGCGGCAGAACCCGCCGCGCCATCCTCCGTTCCAGCGGCGACAGCAGCGACGAACTCGCCTTCGTCGCCAACGCCTGTTCTTCCCTCTGCATCTCGAAAACTCCTGCCCGAAGATTCGGGCACGCTCTCGAACTGCAAAGCTCAGGCCACGCGCGTTACGTTTCAAACTAAGGCGAACGCGGGCGAAAGCCGCACGCTGTGCCGAGTTGTCCTACATGCTCGTGCAGGAAAAAACTTTCACGTGGCAGGTTCACTCCTGAAACAGAGGGACGCAAAGTGAGATGTTCAGGCGTCGGGCGGGCGGAGCGCGAGCGCGAACTCGACGGCTCGGCGCGGGGCGATGACGCCCCAGCCCTGCCGGTCAATCTCCACGTCGGGCAGGCGCTCGGCGGTGTCGATGAGGATGCGCTTGACCTGCTGCGGCGTGAGCGAGGGGTTGGCCTCGATCATGCAGGCGACCGTCGAGGAGACGACGGGCGCGGCGAAGGAGGTGCCGTCAACGAACTTGTAGTGTTCGCTGATCACGTCGGCCTCGTGGAGCTTTACCGAGACGAGTTGACGGATGAGGTATGTCGGCAGCGTGAGCGCGTCGGTGATGTCGCGGTCAACACCCCTGTTCTCTTCGATGATCGGGCGCAGCTCTTCGTCCGCGGCGCGGTCGAGCCTCGCATACAGCTCGGCCTCGGCGGCGGTCGGCGTGTGCGGAAGGATCGGCGCGGGAACCCAGATGCCGGGCGCGATCACGTCGGGCTTTTGCAATCCGTCGAACGTCGGCCCGTAGGACGAGCGGTACATCCCGCGCCGCGCGCGGTCGAGCGAGTTCTGGTCGTCCAAACCGCCGACGGCGATTGAAGAGGGCGAAGAGGCGGGCGGGAGGACGGGATGCCCCGGCTCCATGCCCGCGTTGCCGACGGCGCAGACGACGACGAGTCCGGCGCGCACCGCACGCTCGACCATCCCGCACAGGCTATTCTCAAGATACGATTGTTCGCCGTCGCCTCCCGCCGAGATGTTGACGACGCGGATGCCGTAACGCTCGCGGTTCTCGACGACCCACTTGAGTCCGCGCTCGATGTTCTTCTCAGGGATGTGGCCCGACTTGCTGACCTTCACCAAAACGACGTTCGCGTCCGGCGCGAGTCCGCGGAAGAAGCCGCCTGAGAGCGCGCCGTTGCCGGCGGCGACGACCGAGGTCATCATGCCGTGCCAGCTCGCCGGGTCAACCGATTCGAGCGTGCCAGTGCCGCGCGGGACGATGTTGTGATAGACGAGGATGCGGCTCTGCGGCGTCGTCAAATCAGGGTGCTGGTAGAAGCCGGAGTCGAGGAAGGCGATTGTCACGCCGCGACCCGTGAAGCGCTCGTCCGCGCCGAGCCGGAGCCACGTCGGCAGAACGTAGCGGCCCTGCTCGAAGACCGCCGCGTACTTCTCCAACTGCACGCGCGCGCGCTCGAAGAGTTCGAGGCAGCGCACGCACACCGCCGTGACCTCGCCCGGAGAGTTCGCCGCGACGAGCCGCTTCAACTCGTCCGGCAGTTGGTCGAACGGCGCGAGTCCCTCGCCCGCTTCGCGCTGGCAGACGGGGCAGACGGGCCGCCCCGACGGAAAGTCGGAGTGCTGCGGCGCGGCTTCGGCGGAAATCATCTCGGACATCGGTTGGCTCACCCCTCGGAATTTTCCGAATATCATGCAGGCCGACACGACGCCGACGCAAGGCGCGAGGGCCGACGCGGCAGCGCATTCGCCTAGCGGTCTCAAATGTTATAAATTAGGCGCAGGCTTAAAACCGAAAAGCACGAACGAAGAGGCCGAGGAAGCGATGCCAAAAGAGCAGACGACCGTGCCAGACCTGTTCCGCCGCGCGCAGGCGCTCGCGCGCGAGAACGAGGGGATTTCACTCAAGGACTTGCGGCGCAAACTCTACGACGAGTTCAAGGGTTCGCCGATGCCGCCGCTCCACAACCTGACCATCCCCGAACAGGACGCGCGCGCGCCCGAAGAAGATTGGACGGCGGGCCTCTCGCTCGTCCGCCGCGGCATACAGCAAGACGATTGGCGCGACATCGTTGACGGCATCGCGCTCAGCCTCGAACAGACTCTCCGCTACGAGCGCGAGCGCGGCGCGCCCGGCCACGCCGACGATTGGCACGACCGCACGGTCGGCATCGAAGGCGCGCTCCAAAAAGGACTCGGCAAGTGGATGCCCGAAGAATTGATGCGCCTCGCCGAGCAGGCTACTAAAAAGCAGTGAAGAGTGACGAGTGACAAGTGACGAGGAAAGTCAAGCATTCGACTCGTCACTTGTCACTCGTCACTGCTTTTAAATCCCATGAGTTTTCTCGACAACCTTTTCAAAGACCCTTTCCGGCAGGAGGGCGCGCCGCGCCGTGCGGAAGAGTTCGAGGGCGGCGAGGTGATCGTCAGCCCCGACACGCGGCGCGCGAACCGCGTCCCTCCGGGGCAGACGCGCACGCGCAAGTGGCCCGTGCTCGACGCTCACGGCACGCCGCGCGTCGAGCCTGAGACGTGGCAGTTCGAGGTCGGCGGACTCGTCGAGAAGCCTCTGAAATTTTCGCTCGACGAGTTTCTGCAACTGCCCGCCGTGAAGGTCTATGCAGACTTCCACTGCGTCACGCGCTGGTCGCGGCTCGACAACCTCTGGGGCGGGGTCTCGACGCGCACGATTGCGGAGATGGCCGGCGTCAAACCGGAGGCCCGGTTCGTCGTCGCCGAAGGCCATGATTACGGCTGGACGACGAACCTGCCCGTCGAATACTTCCTCGCCGAAGACTCGCTCTTCGCGTGGTCGAACGACGGCCAGCCCATCCCGCCCGAACACGGCGGCCCCGTCCGCCTCATCGTACCGCGGCTTTACGCGTGGAAGTCCGCGAAGTGGGTCAAGGGCGTTCAGTTCCTCGCCGAAGACCGCGCGGGCTTCTGGGAAGAGGGCGGCTACCACATGCGCGGCAACCCTTGGAACGGGCAGGACGGCGAGCGCTTCCGCTGGCAGGGCGACGAGTGAGTTTTCCGAAAACACGGAAGTGAAAGAATCCGTCGCCTCTCGACTATGAAAGACGTTGCCGCTTCTCAAGCGCGACCGGACGCGCGTCGCGCACCGGACTCGCAGCCCGCCACGCCGAAGGACGCGGCGGCGGTCATCCTCCTGCGCGAAGACTCGGACCCGCGCGACCCGGTGGTCTTCTGGGCGCGGCGGAGTGAGCGCATGGCGTTCATGCCGGGCTTCTACGCTTTCCCCGGCGGACAGCGCGACGAGGCGGACGCCGAGGTCGAGGTTGACAACGCCGCGGACGCCGAGACCGCGCAGATGATCGCGTGCGCGGCGCGTGAGTTGTTTGAGGAGTTGGGCGTGCTCGCGGCGCGCGGCGCGGAGAGTTTGACGAAGGGGCAGCTCGCATCAGTCCTCGAAGACCTCACGTCGGAGCGCATGACGTTCGGCGAACTGTTGAAGCACTACGGCCTGCGGCTCGACGCAAATGATTTCAAATTCGCCGGGCGCTGGGTGACGCCGCCGTTCAGCCCGCGGCGCTTCGACACACTATTCTTCGTCGTCCGCTGCCCGCGCAAGCAGGAGCCGCGCGTCACGACCGCGGAGTTCGACACGGGCGGTTGGACGAGCGCGCGCGACGCATACGAGAGTTGGCGCAACTGCGAACTCGTGGCCGCGCCGCCCGTGATTCACGCCGTCCGCACGCTCGCGGGCGGGATGACCGGCGACCTGTACGAAAGATTTTTGAGTGTGCCGCAGGCGCGGCGGCAGCCCGTGCGCGCCATCGAGTTCCTGCCGGGCTTCGTCTGTTTCCCCGTCCGCACGCCGACGAAGCCGCCCGCGACGACGACCAACTGTTACGTCGTCGGCACCGACGACTTCATCGTCGTTGACCCCGGCTCGCCCTACGAAGACGAGCAGGCCGCGCTCGCCGATTACGTCAAAGGGTTGATGGACGGCGGACGCGCGTTGCGCGAGATAATTCTGACGCATCATCACCCCGACCACGTCGGCGGAGTCGAAGCCTTGCTCGAACGACTCGGCGGCGTGAACGTCGCGGCGCACAGGCTGACGGCGGAAGTGCTGGGCGCGAGCGTGCGAGTTGACAGATTCATCGAAGACGGCGACACGCTCGAACTCGGCGGCGAGCCGGCCATCACCCTGCGTGCGATGCACACGCCGGGACACGCGCGCGGCCACCTCTCTTTTTACGACGAGCGCGCGGGGGCGCTCCTGACGGGCGACAACGTCGTCGGCGTCGGCTCCGTCCTGATTGACCCGGAGGAGGGGAGCGTGCGCGACTACCTCGCGACGCTCGAACGCTACCGCGCCTTGCCGCACGTCGTCGCGCTCTTCGGCGGCCACGGCCCCGCGGTGGGAAGTCCGCGCGCGAAGATCGAAGAGTACGTCGAGCACCGTTTGAAGCGCGAGCGCGACATACTCGCCGCGGTTCAGGCCGGCGCTTCGACTCCCGCCGAAATTGTCGAGCGCGCATACGCGGACGTGCCCGCGAAGATGCGACCGCTCGCCGAGCGCGCGGTGCTCGCGCACCTTTTGAAGCTCGAAGAGGACGGTCAAGTCACGCGCGGCGGCGGAGGCTGGCGCGCGGCGGACGCGGCGCAACCCGAAGACGGCCCGGCAAGAGGAACCCTACATGGCGACTAAAGAGAGGAACACGCCTTCGGGCGAGAGCGGCCCGGACGCCCAAGGCTCGACCGCCGCGTCCGGCGACGAGGTCGGCGGCGCTCGCGCCGAGGCGGACGCCCGTCACCATGCCGAGTTGTTGCGCGCCGTCAACAACAGCCTCGGCGAAGGCGTCTATGCGCTCGACGTGGAAGGTCGTCTGACGCTGATGAACCCGGCGGCGGAGCGGATACTCGGCTGGACGGAGGCCGAGTTGTTGGGCCGGAACATGCACGAGGCCATCCACTTCCAGCTCGCCGACGGCACGCGCGTCCCGTTTGAAGAGTGCCCGCTGCAATCGGTCGTGCGCAGCAGCTCCGTCTATCGCAACGAGGACGACGCCTATACGCACAGGGACGGCTCGGTCATCCCGGTCGCCGTCACCTCCTCGCCCATCGTCATGGACGGGCGGGTGGTCGGGGCGGCGGTCGCCTTCCGCGACATCACGGGGCGCAAACGTGTCGAGGAAGAACTAGACCGCCGCGCTCGTCAGGCCGCACTCGGCGCGGACGTGGGCGTCGCGCTCGCGCAAGGGGGCCAGTCGCTCCGCTACATCCTGCAACTCTGCGCGGAGGCGATGGTGCGCCATCTCGGTGCCGCGTTCGCGCGCATCTGGACTTTGAACCGCGAAGAGAACGTGCTCGAACTTCAGGCGAGCGCCGGGATGTACACGCACACCGACGGCCCGCACGGTCGCGTGCCCGTCGGCAAGTTCAAGATCGGACTCATCGCCGAGGAGAGAAAGCCGCACCTGACGAACTCGGTTGTCGGCGACCCGCGCGTCGGCGATCAGGAGTGGGCGAGGCGCGAGGGGATGGTGGCGTTCGCGGGCTACCCGCTCGTCGTCGAAGACAGGGTCGTCGGCGTGATGGCGATGTTCTCGCGCTGCCAACTCACGGACGACACGCTCGAAGCGCTCGCCTCCGTCGCCAACACCATCGCGCAGGGCATCGAGCGCCGCCGCGCGGACGAGGCGCTGGCCGCGCTCATGCGCGAGCGCGAGCAGACGCTCGAAGAGGTCTCGACGCCGGTCGTGCCCGTCCTCGAAGGCGTTCTCGTGCTACCGCTCATCGGCTCGCTCGACGCGGTGCGGACGGAGCGCGCGACGCGGGCGGCGCTCACCGAGGTGACGCGGCAGGGCGCGCGCGTCTGCATCCTCGACATCACGGGCGCGCGCATGGTTGACTCGAACGCCGTCGCGAACCTGACGAATCTCGTGCAGGCTTTGAAGCTCGTCGGCGCGGACGCCTTCATCACGGGCGTCGGCTCGCAGGTCGCGCAGACGCTGGTCGGACTCGGACTCGACATGCGCGGCCTTCGGACGTACCGGACGCTCGCGCAGGCGCTCGCGGCGCTCATCGGCGCGAGGGGCTGAAGGAACGAAGGCGGTCAGCAGATACCGCGGCAATCGAATACAACGGCAGGCGTACAGAAGGGCATCCGTAAAGTCATGGCATTACCCAAGACACTCGGCGAATTAAAACAGCAGGGCTACCGCTCGCGCTCGGTCAAGGACGAGATGCGCGCGAACCTCCTCGAAAAACTGCGGCGCGGCGAGCGCGTCTTCCCCGGCATCGTCGGCTACGACGAGACGGTCATCCCGCAGATTACGAACGCCGTGCTCGCGCGGCACAACATCATCCTCTTGGGCCTTCGCGGGCAGGCCAAGAGCCGAATCATCCGCCAACTCGTCGGCCTGCTCGACGAGCGCATCCCCGTCATCGCCGGCTCGGAGATCAACGACGACCCGCTGCGTCCCATCTCGGCCTACGGTCGCCAGACGGTCGAGCGCGAAGGCGACCACACGCCCGTCGCCTGGGTCGAGCGCGACGCGCGTTTCGTCGAAAAGCTCGCCACGCCCGACGTGACCGTGGCCGACATCATCGGCGACGTTGACCCGATCAAGGCCGCGCGCGGCGGCCACTTGCTGAGTGACGAACTGACGATTCACTACGGCCTCTTGCCGCGCGCCAACCGCGGCATCTTCGCCATCAACGAGCTGCCCGACCTCGCCGGCAAGATTCAGGTCGGACTCTTCAACATCATGCAGGAGGGCGACGTGCAGATTAAGGGCTACCCCGTGCGCCTGCCCCTCGACGTGATGCTCGTCTTCAGCGCGAACCCCGAAGACTACACGGCGCGCGGCAAGATCATCACGCCCCTGAAAGACCGCATCGGCTCGGAGGTCACGACGCACTACCCGGCTGAGCTTCAACTCGGCGTCGAGATTACGAAGCAGGAGGCGTGGGTCGAGCGCGAAGGACTCGAAGCGACTTTGCGCCTGCCCGACTTCATCCGCGAACTCGTCGAGCAGATCGCCTTCGAGGCGCGCGACGACCAGCGCATAGACAAGCGCAGCGGCGTCTCGCAGCGGATGCCGATAACCGTCACCGAGTCGGTCGTCTCGAACGCCGAGCGCCGCGCTTTGCTCACGGGCGAGGACGAGATCGTGCCGCGCGTCTCGGACGTTTACGCCGCCGTGCCTTCGATGACGGGCAAGATGGAACTCGAATACGAGGGCGAGCAGGTCGGGGCCGCGAAGATCGCGCGCGACCTCATCAAGCGCGCCGCGGGCGAAGTCTTCGAGGGCTACTTCGTCGGCTTCGACTTCACGAACACCGTCCGCTGGTTCGACTCCGGCAACACGATCAAGCTCTCCGACACCGCGCCCTCGGACGAATGCGTCCGCCTGCTCGAAGCCGTCCCCGACCTGATTGACAACGCGCAGGTGCCCTTCGACTTCAAGCGCTCGGACGACGCGATGTTGGTCGCGGCCTGCGAGTTCGTCCTCGAAGGTCTCTACGCGCAGAACAAGATCAGCCGCAACGAGGAGGGCGGCTACACCGCCGCCACCAAGGCGCGCAAAGACCGCCGCGGCATGATCTACGACGACCTGACGGAGACAGGGCGGTATAGCTGACGTGTCTTTGGTAAACCTTGTGCTGGCGGGTGACTTGGGCGAGATGTATCATCTGCCTGAATCGGCGGCGAGGAGGTGATGTCAAAGCATGAGCGACAGGAAGACCAAAGACCATGCGGAAGATGTCGAAGGGCAACATGAGTCTCCGGTAAATCCGGCGCACGCGCGCGTCTGGGAGCTTGCCAGGCGGCAGGGCGTTAAGCCGATCAAAAGCATCGAACAGTTAAAAGGCGATTTCTGGCCCGAAGAAGAGAGCATAGACGAGTTTTTAGAGTGGCTGCGCGAGTCGAGGAAGGAAGGCGGGACGCGGAGCATCCCTGAATGAGTGACGGCGGGACGGACAACATCGTAGTCGTTGACACGAACGTCATCTCGTTCCTCTTCAAAGGCGACACGCGCGCGCTGCTATATGAGCCACACCTGGACGGGAAGTTACAGATAATTGCCGCGCAGACCCTCGCCGAGCTTGAGCGGTGGGCGTTGTTTCACAACTGGGGAGAGCGCCGGCGCGAAGCCTTGCGCGAGTACCTGAGGGAGTTTGTTTTCGTGTCCGCGGACGAAACCGTGTGCCTGCACTGGGCGGAAGTCAAAAACAACGCGCACCGCATCGGTCGTCCGATCTCTTCTGAGGACGCATGGATCGCCGCCACGGCGCTGGCCTACAACGTGCCTCTGGTCACACACAACCCCGACGATTTCAAAAACGTGCCGAACCTGACCGTCATCACTGAAAAATAGAATCAAGCCCGAGTGCTTTGCGGCTTCGGGCGGTAGGACGTAGCGGTCTTATGAAGTTCATACGCTATTCGAGATTCAAGGGCTTCGACGTGTCGGGGCTTTCGTTGGGCGACCTGATGGACTTGCTTCAGGACTCGCTGCTGGATTCGGGCTTCGACGACGACTACTACTGGACGAGGCAGCGGCGCGAGGCGGACAACTCGCTCGACGCGCTGAGGCAGGCGCTTCTTCAGGCGCTGCTTGAGATGGGCGAGTTGTCCGAGCGAGACATAGAAGAGATGCTCGCGGAGAACAACGGGCAGTTCCGCGGCTCGCAGTTGGAAGAGTTGCTGAATCAGTTGATCGAGCGGCTGGTCGAGGAAGGCTACCTGAAGCTGCGCGAGGAGCAGGCCGAAGCGAACGAGCGTCGCAGGCAGGGCCAGCCCAGTCAGGGCGAGGTCGGGGAGCCGACGCCGCGCAACGTGAAGTTCGAGGTGACGGAGAAGGGCCTGGACTTCCTCGGATACAAGACGCTTCGCAATCTGCTTGGCAGCCTCGGCAAAAGCTCCGTCGGTCGCCACGACACGCCGCACCTCTCGACGGGCGTCGAGGCCGCGCAGGCGTCGAAGCCTTACGAGTTCGGCGACACGATCAACCTCGACGTGAACACGACTCTGCTCTCGGCCATCAAGCGCGAGGGCCTGACCGTCCCGCTCAACCTCGAATACCGAGACCTGCACGTCCACCAACAGGATTATCAATCGTCGTGCGCCACGGTCGTCATGCTCGACTGCTCGCACTCGATGATCCTCTACGGCGAAGACCGCTTCACGCCCGCCAAGAAGGTCGCGCTCGCGCTCGCGCACCTGATCCGCACGCAGTATCCGGGCGACTCGCTCAAGGTCGTCCTCTTCCACGACGACGCGGAAGAGTTGCCACTCGCGAAGTTGGCGACGACGCAGGTCGGCCCGTACCACACGAACACCGCGGAAGGTCTGAAGCTCGCGCGCCGAATCCTTCAGGCGCAGCGCAAGGAGATGAAGCAGATCGTGATGGTGACGGACGGCAAGCCGACCGCCTGCTTCCTCGACTCGAAGGAGCAGGTCGCGGGCGCGCGCGCCTCCTCCGCGTGGGGCTACGGCGAGTTTCACGGGGGCCGCAGGCTCTACAAGAACTCGATGGGCGGCGACCCCGTCGTGATGGAGGCGACGCTGCGCGAGGTTCAGGCGTGCCGCAAGGCGGGCATCATGATTAACACCTTCATGCTCGCCTCGGACTACTACCTCGTCGAGTTCGTCAAGCAGATGTCGGCGATGACTCAAGGTAAAGCCTACTTCGCCACGCCCGGCAACCTGACGCAGTTCGTCCTGATTGATTTCCTCAAGCGCAAGAAGAGCCGCGTTCGTTAGCGCAGAGCGTTCGCCCTCGACAGCGTCATCAAAGTCACGCGCGGCGCGTGCCTTCATCGGGCACGCGCCGCGCGTCTTTTCTTATCGCTCCGGCCCGCCGTCAGATCATGAAGAGACTTCACCCTTGCGTCAAGAATCCTTGCCGAGAATCAACTCGACTTCGACGTAGAGTCGGCCCGGCGTCGTGCGCCTTCTGATCTCGACGCGTGTGACGGGCGACGCAACGTCGAGCAGGCTCGCGACGTTGCCGGAGAAGAACTCTTCCGACGCCGACGCCGCCGGCACCGAAGCCGCCGACGGCGCTGACCCCGTCTCGCCGTTTTGGTCGCCGCTCTGTTCCGCGTTTGCGCCGCGCGACTGCGCGTAGGCCGCGGCGCGTTGCGCGTCCAGTGTTTCAAAGACGCGGTCGAAGGCTTCGGCCCGACGGTCGAGTCGAATCAGCGTCAGGTCGTCAGGCGCGTGCGCCGCGTCCGTCTGTTGTTTCAAAGCGTCCCCGCCGCCTCGGCGCGGCGCGGAGAGAAACGCCGCGTCGTTCGAGACGAAAAGCTCGCGGCCCCTCAACTCGTAGCAGAGCTTCCAGCCGAGCATCGGCAACTCCAACTCCCGCCACCGCCGCGCGCCACTTCCTCCGTCAGACCACTTGAGTCCGGCGGCGTCGCCGGCCACGGTCAGACGCCCGACCACGAGCGACTCGATTGCGCGTTCGAGCGCCTGTCGGTCGAGGCCGTCGGGGTTTTCGAGCGCGAGAACCGAGGCCCTTCTGAACTCGACGAACAGCGGCCCGCCTCGCGCGAGCGGACTCTCCGCCGTCGCCGCCGCGAGCGGGTGGGAAGCGGCGAGGACGCGCCCGATCTCGGCGACGGCCCTGTCGCTTGCGTCCGGCTCGCCGCCCGCGTCGGATGCGTCGTTGATCTCCCGGTCGTAATCGTTTCCGAGATACGTGTAGTCGCTCCGCGAATAGTCTTCGTCGGCATCGTATGACTCGTCGAAGTCGTCGTGCGTCCAGCCGCCCGCGCGCCTCTTCTTCACGTCGGCGGGCAGTCGGTCGAGCAGCGTGTCTTTGACGAGCGACGCGGCGGCCCCTTCGCCGAGAGCGCGCACGCGCGCGAACGCCGCGTCCTTCGGCAGCGAAGCGGCCAGCTCGCGCAACTCGCGGACGCGCGGGGCCGCCTCGCGCCGCGCCGCGTCTTTAGTCAGAAACTCGCGGCGTTCGAGCAGGCTTCCGTCGCGCATCTCGAAGTCGAAAAGCCCCGCGCGAATTCCGGCGAGCCGCGCCGCGTCGCCCGTCGCCCAATAATGTTTGAAGTAGTAGTCGCCGTTAAGCCGGGTCTGATCAACCCAGACGGACGCGAGGTGCGGCGCGACCTCGCCGCTCAGGGTCTTGAACGAAGGCTCGTCCGAAAGGCGGTCTGAGTGCGACCTGCCGTTGATGTTGGCGAGCGTGCGGAGCATCAACTGCTCGGCGGTCGCCAGCACGAAGCGGCCCTTCGCGAACGCGAAGAGAATCTTCTGTTTCTGTCTTCCGCGGTCGGCCTCGACATCGCGGCTGTAATAGACGGTGCCGTCCGGCAAGTCCGTCTCGTCGAAGTCGTCTTTGCTCTGGAAGAATTGCGCGGCCATCGCCTTCTCTTCGGAGACGGGCGCGACGAAGACCAACTCCATCCGACCGATGTCATAGACCGCGACCGCCGCACGCTTCTCCGACGCGTCGGCGAGCGCCGAGGCGTCGAGCGCGAATCCCAACGAGTCGCCGAACTCCTCCAGCCGCGAGGCGAGCTTGAGCGCGACGTGCCCGCTGGCGAACTGCCGGTAGTTCGCGCTCGCGAGATACTTCTCCTTGAGCTTCGACCCGTTCCAGAGCTGGAGCAGCGCGGGCAGGTCTGAAGCCTGCGCATAGACGAGCGCGCCGCGCGGGCAGTCGTCCGCGAGAGCGAACGCGCCGCGCGCCGTGCGAGTCGCCTTCGCGTAAACAAACAGGGACGCGAGCGCGACGAACGAGACGACGAGCGCGGCGAGCCTGCGCCGCCGCGTCTTCAAACGAACGACGCTGGAAGCGCGCGACGCCGTCGAACGGACGAAGGGAAGGGCGCGGGCCTTCGTCCGTCTCGCCGCGCGGCTCACGAACCCGACGGGACGAAACGACTCTTCTGCTCGCTCCATGTGAACTGCTCCTCGACGCTCGGCTCGGACTTGATGACAGTGCAGGCGCGCGTGCGCCAGTGCCTGCGCGCCTGATGCCAGACGCCGTCGCCCTCGCGCCAGAAGACGTTGAGAGGCTCGACGCCGGAATACCTGACCAGCTCGTTCTTGTACTCGACGCGGAGGCGCGCGGGCGCGTCCGCAGACTCAGGCGTGAACGCGTAGCTCGCCTCGCGCCGCCGCTTGACCTGCGGCCAGTCCGCGCCCGCCGAAGCCTCGACCGGCTCAATTGCTTCTTCCTCGATCTCCGCGACCTGTTCGAGACGTTCGCCGACGAGCCGCAGCACTCGCGCCCTGCGCGCGTAGCGCGTCGCGTCGCCCGTGCTGTCGCGCACGAGCAGGGCGTATTGCCCTGTTCGGATCGCCTCCGGCAACTCGACCCAGTCGGCGTACGGGTAGTCCTCGAAGCGCAGCCACGAGCTGACAGCCGCGACCGAACGCCAGCCGCACGCGCCTCGCTTCAGAACGACCGCGACGGGGCTGTCCGTCCTGACGAACGTGACGAGGGCCTCGTCTTCGGGCGAGTCGTCGAGGTTGACGAGCCGGACGCGCGCGTCCTCCGCCCGCTCCGGGAAATCACGGTCGCGCTCGAAGTCGTAAAACGCGGTCGTGATGCCGGGGCGCAGGAACAGGCGGCGGAAGACTTCGCGCCTGACTCCAACGTCGTCGCTCCTGAGCGCGGCCACCACGTCGTCGGGCGACGCGAAGACCTCGTCCGCTTCGTTCGCGTCGCCCGGCGCGCAAGGCTGCTTTCGCATGACGCCGGACTCGGTTTTCAACGCGCGCGGCGCGAACAGCCGCGGCAGCACGACGTAAGCCGACACGAGCAGCAGACCCGCCGCGAAGCCGAGCGCGTAAGCCGCGAGCCGCCACTTGAATCTCCGAACGTCACGGAACACAGCCAAGCCCTCCTCACCTCTGCGCGACCGTGGAGCTGTCAACGACGAGCGGCGACTCCTGCGCCTCCGCCTTCGACTTCCGCAAAGATTCGAGCCGCGCGACGCGCTCGCGTGAAACGCGCCTCGCGTCGCCGCCCGCGAGTCGGCTCAGGCGCGCGCGCTCGAACTCGACCGCCTTGTCGTAATCATTCAATTGCTCCGCCGCCGCCGAGAGCAGGCCGAGCAGTTCCGCGTCGGACGCGCCGCTTCGCAGCCTCGCGCGCTCGTCCAAAGTTCGGAAGCTGGCCGCGCCCGCCGTCTCGGCAGACGCGCCCGTGTCGCTGTTCGTCTCTTTGCTTTCGTCTTCGCCCGCGTCAACGTTTTTCTCGACGCCTTCGCCGACGGCGACGCCCGCGCCGCCTGAGAGTTCCGTGTCGAGCGTCGCGAGTTTGAGCGCCGCGAGCGGGCGGCCCCGTTTGACGTGCAGTCGAATCAGCTTGCGCAGCGCCGACTCTTCGTCCGCGCCGAAGGCCGCGGAGATTTCGTCACTCGCCTGCGAGCGGAACGCGACGTTGAAAGCGTCGGCGGCTTCGTCGGCTCGGTCGCTCTGTTCGTAGAGCGCGCCGAGGAAGAATTCGAGCAGAGGGTTCGGGTCGTCCGCCGCGACGCGCTTCAAAATTTCCGCCGCGTCGGACGCGCGCCCTCCGGCCCACAACTCTCTCGCCTTCAGCGCCGCGGCCATCTCTTCGTCCGCCGCTCCGCTCGCGCCCGGACTTTGCGCGAGCGACGCCCACAACTCCTTCCGGTCGCCTGCGACCTCCGGCGCGACCCACACGGCCCGCCAGCGCGACGCGCGCGGCGCGTCGCGGTCGGCGATGACCGACGCGAGTTGCGCCGCGCCGTCTTCAAACTTCCCGCCCGCCGCGAGCACGCGCGCAAGCTCGACGCGGTTCGCGTAGTCGTCGGGCTTCTCTGCGGCGAGACTCAGACGAAACTCCGCGGCCTCCGCGTAGCGACCGAAAGATGAGGCCGTCTCGGCGGCGAGCTTCAAAGCTTCGGCGCGCGCGATGTCGTTCGACTGCTCCGGCAACTCCGCGCGCGCGAGCGCGGCGAAACGTTTGCTCACGTCGGGCAGCGCCGCGACTTCCGCCGCCGCGTCGTCCTTCGTCGCGTCGTCGGCGAGCGCGAGCATCAGCCGCAGAAGCTTCTCGCCGCGCTCCGCGTCGCCGCGCGCGAAGGCGAGCCGCGCGAGGCCCGTGAAGTAAGGCGTTTGGTACTGTCCGAGCGCGAGCGACTGCGCGTAACTTGCTTCGAGCAGTTGCGCCGCGTCCTCGTCGCGATGCTCCGACTTGAGCAGCGCGACCGACTCGCTCAGACGTGAGGCTGACGGCGCGGAGACCTTCGCGATGTCCGCGGAGACATCCGCGCCGACGTAGCGCTTCAAGTCCGCGACGGCCTGCGCGACGCGTCCGCCGCGCAGTTCGAGTTTGATTTTCGCGAGACGAAGCCAGCCGGGGCGCGCGTAGCGGCGGCTGATCTCCGACTCGATTGACGCGACCAACTTCTCGGCCCCTGCGTCGCGCCGCTCTTCGAGAAGGTAATCGAGATACTTCTCCTGCCACTTGACGCGCTCGGCGTCCGGCGCGGTCGCGCGGAACGCTTTGTCGTGGTCGAACGCCTCCTCAACGTCGCCGACGCCGAGCGCGTTCTGCGTGAACGTCTCGAACTCGTAGTCGTGGCTGTAACTCCCCAAACCTTCCGAGCGCGCGACGAGCGCCGAGTAGAAGTCGCCGAGCTGTTGCCGACCGACGAGCTTGTCTTCGACGACCGTCCGCAGCATCTCCTTCTCGTCCTCGGCGGCGTCGCAAAGCTTTCGCAGGAAGGCGGCGCGCGCGTCCTCGACCGACTTCGGCAGAGGCGTTTGCGTCGCGCCGCCTTCCGCCGCAGCGCCGAACGACGGCTCGAACGACGAGGCGAGCGCGGCGACGAGCGTCTTGACCTCCTCGAACTTTTTGTTCGTCGAGTAGGAGTAGCCCGCGTCCTTCAACTTCTTCGTGGCGACGGGCAGAAGCTTTTCGCGCGCCTCCGCGGCGAGTCCGTGCGCGGCGAGCGTCTTCAGGTAGAGCGCGCACGAGTCGGTCGAAGGCTCGTCGCCCGCGATGAGTCTCGACCAGACCGCTTCGGCCTGCGCGCGCTCGCCCGCGAGGAAGTAAGCGGAGCCGAGGTCTGCGAGCGTGCGCGCGTCTTCGGGCGACTCTTCGAGCGCGACGGTCAGGTGTTGGAGCGCCGCGCGCGCGTCGTGCTGCGCGAGATACCAGCGACCGAGTTCAGCCTGCGCGGCTGCGTCGCGCGGGCGCGACTCGACCACGGCGGGCAGCGCCGCGCGGGCCTTCGCACGGTTCACGTCGTTCGCCTCCTTCGCTTGATTCGGGCCGTTCGTTTGAGCGCCGCCGGAAAGGTAGAGCCAGCGACCGTAAGTCTCTTCGAGCCGCGACCAGTCGTCGCCGTTCAGCGGCCCGCCGCCCGCGCCCCCTTTGCCGACGAGTTCGCCGATGGTCGCGGGCGCGAGCGCCGCGTCGAAGTAGCCCTCGCCGCGCGCGTCGAACTCGCGCAGCGCGAGACTCACTTCGGCGTTGCGCGCGAGCTTCCACGACGGCGGAAGCCGGACGTGCTCGACGGCCTCGTGCGCGAGTTCGCGCTCGCCTTTGGCGATGAGGAAGTTGACGAGCTGAAGGCCGAACGGCGAACTCTCCTGCGTGCGCCGCCGCAACTCGTCTCTGCCTTGCTCGCCGGATTCGTAGAGAAGCCCGAAGTAGCGACCGGCGAGCGCGTCGCCCGGCAGGACGGTGGCGACTCTCGGACGTTCGTAGTAACTCCTCAGCGCCTCCAACTCGCGCGCGCCGTCGCCCGCGAGTCGCGCGTACTCGGCGACTAACTCGGCGTAGTCGAAGTCGTCGCGCGCGGAATCCCTGCCGCTCTCCGCTTCGAGCAACTCGACGGCGCGCGCGTACTGGCCGCCGTCGGCGTAGAAAGAGGCGAGCGCGCGGAGACGCAAGTGGAAACTTTGAGAGTCGCCGCCGTCGCGCGCCGCGTCCTTCTCGGCGGTGAGTATTCTTTCTTCGAGTGCGACGAAGCCGGCGCGGTGCCCGATATTCTGAAGCAGCGCGAGTGTGCCGTAAGCGTCGGGCGCGCGGAGCGAAGCGTCCACCTTCTCGCGCAGGCTCCCGAAGAGCGCGGCGAGTTCGCCTCCCGTCGCCTGCTCTCGCGCGAGCGAGCCGACCGCGTCGGGCAGCGCGCCGTCGAGGTTGACAAGCGCGGAGCGGGCCTTGCCCGCGTTCGTCCCGTCCTTGAGGCTCGCGTCGGCGACAAGTTTTTCGCGGAAGCTCCAGAGCCTCTCGAATATCCGGTCGAGCGGCTCGGCGTCGCGCACGGCGCGCGCGTAGGCCGTGATGTCGGAGGCGTGGAGGTCTTGTTTGTAAGGGTCGGCGGTAAGCGCGTCGAAAGCCTTTCGGTACTCCTCGACCGCCTGCGCGCGGTCGCCTGAGAGCTTCGACGCCGCGGCGTTGAAGAGGTCGCGCGCGTTCTCCGCCTTCGGCGCTTGCGGGGCGGGCAGCTTGCGGCGGACTGCCGCGGCCTCGCTCGCGCGTCCGGCTTTCTCCAGGACTTCTGCCGTGCGGCGAATGTATTGCGGGTCGTCGTTTGAAAGCTCCGCGGCCCTGCCGAGCGACTTGAGCGCGTCGTCATAGTCGCCGGCCTTCACATAGACTTCGGCGAGCGCGGCGTGAAGCTCGACCATTTCGGGCTGGTTGTCAATCGCGTCGCGGTAGCTGCGCGCGGCTGCGGCCATGTCGCCCTTCGCCTCGTGGATGCGCGCGAGCACAACGTCCCATCGGTAGTTTTTGTAAGCTTGGTGCGCGACCTTCTCGTAGTAGGCGAGCAGTTCGTCCGCGCCGCCGTAGCGCCGGGCGTAGGCGATTGCGGCTTCGACGTTCTCTTCGTCGTCGGGGTCGCGGTTGACGATCTCGACGTGCTGCTCCATCGCCGCGCGGTAGTCGCGCATCTGCGTGAACGCGCCGACGAGGGCTTGGCGGAGTTCGGCGACCTGCTCGCGCATCTCTCTTGGGTCTGCGTCCCTGTCCTTCAGAGCTTCGAC
>DASRCS010000247.1:0-25525 GCA_035652995.1 Pyrinomonadaceae bacterium | reverse complement strand
ACCGGAATCGTCTCGCCCTTGCTCAGGCCGAGGATCACGCCGCGCCACGCGAGCAGGCCGCCGAGCGTGACGATGAAGGCCGGGATGTTCGCGTATGCGACGAGGACTCCCTGGAACGCGCCGATGAGGATGCCGACGACGATTGCCGAGCCGAGCGCGCCGCCGAGTCCCGTCGGGTCTTGCGTCATCGCCGCGATGCCGCCCGCGAGTCCCACGAGCGAGCCGACCGAAAGGTCAATCTGCCCCGCGACGATCACCATCAGCATCCCGACCGCCAGCACGCCCGTGACCGCCATCTGCTGGAGCAGGTTCGAGAAGTTGTTCGGGTGCAGGAAGAGTCCGTAGGGGAAGGCCGGGCTGATCGTCCTCCACTGGAAGAAGAGCCAGATGGCGACGAGCGCGATGATCATCGAGTAGGCGCGCAAGCTGTCGGTCGGGATGCGGAAGCCTCCCGTCCGCGCCTCGACCCCTTCGGGCACGGCGTCGGGCGGCGACACGTCTGCGTTCGTGAGCGGTCTGTCGGTCGCGGGCTGGTTCGCTGGCTGTGACATGTAAGAACTCCGTCTCCTCGATTCGCTTTCGGTCAGGCGTCGTCCTTCCGAACCGAATACTGCAACATGACGATGCCCGACTTCTGATAAATCCTGTGCCCCGTCAGCTTCAGCTTCGTCTGCTTCGCGGTCTGGGGCAGAAGCGGGATGCCGCCGCCTAGCAGCACCGGACTGACGGCGACCTCGACCGTGTCAACCAGCCCCGCTTCGAGCAGGCTGCGGAAGAGCGAGCCGCCGCCGAAGACCCAGATGTCTTTCCCCTCTTCGGCGCGCAGGGCGGCGACGGTCTCCTCGATTTTGTCGGAGACGACAGTCACTCCGGGGTGTTGCTCCTGCCGCAGCGTGCGCGAGAAGACGAAGGTCTTCACGCCCGGCGTCACGGCCCTCCCCGCGGCATCCATCATCTCGAACGTCTTCCGCCCGACGAGGTAGGTGTCGAACTGCGCGAAGAGGGCGCGGAAATCCATCTCCGGGTCCTGCACGATCCAGTCGTACTCGCCCCCCGGCCCGGCGATGTACCCGTCCAGACTCGCCGCGACCTGATACCGAACCCTTCGCATTGACGACTCCTCAGAGCTTCGACGGACGACTGATGAAAACTTCGCGCGACGCGTCGAGACCGTTCCGGCGACTTCGGCGACGCGAGACCGTTTTACGCCGCGCGCTGCGAGTGGCCCGTCGCGGCGGACATGACGGCTTCGGGCGTCGCCTCGCTGCGCTTGAACTCGCCGGTGACGTGGCCTTCGTGCAGCACGAGCACGCGGTCGGAGAGGCCGAGCACTTCGGGCAGCTCCGACGAGACGAGGACGATGGCGAGTCCCTGCTGCGCGAGCCGGTTGATGAGGCTGTAAATCTCCTGCTTCGCGCCAACGTCAATGCCGCGCGTCGGCTCGTCGAGGAAGAGCACGCGCGGGTTCGTCAGAAGCCACTTCGCCAAAACGACCTTCTGCTGGTTGCCGCCCGAAAGCGTGCCGACGACGGTGAAGACGGAGTTGGCCTTCACGCGTAAGTCCTTCTTCGCGCGCTCGCCCGCGGCGGCCTCGGCGTCAACGTTCGTGACGAAGCGGCCTGAGAGTTTCGGCAGGCCCGCGAGCGTCATGTTGTTGAGGATGGTCTGGTCGAGGACGAGTCCGAAGCGCTTGCGGTCTTCGGTGACGAAGCCGACGCCCTGGCGAATCGCGTCCGACGGGCGGCTGATGCGGACGCGCTTGCCCCCGACGAAAACCTCGCCGCTGACGCGACCGGGCCACGCGCCGAAGATGCCCATCAGAAGCTCGCTCCGCCCCGCGCCCATCAGCCCGGCGATCCCTAAGACTTCGCCGCGTCGGACTTGAAAGCCGACGTTTTTGACGAGCAGTTTGCCGCTCACGTTCGGGTCTTCGACGGTCATGTTGCGGGCCTCGAAGGCCACTTCGCCGCGCTCGTGGACGGCTTCGGGGAAGATGTCTCCGACCTCGCGACCGACCATGCGCGCGATGACGCGCGGCTCGTCGAGCGCGCCCGTCGGGTCTGTCCCGACCGTGCGACCGTCGCGCAGGACGGTGATGCGGTCGGAGATTCGGAAGACCTCGTCGAGCTTGTGCGAGATGTAGATCATGCCGACGCCGCGCGCGCGCAGGCGGTTGATGATGCCGAAGAGCGTTTCGACCTCGGCGTCGGTGAGCGCGGCGGTCGGCTCGTCGAGGACGAGGATGCGCGCCTCCTGCGAGAGCGCCTTCGCGATCTCGACGAGCTGCTGCTGCCCGATGCCGAGTTGCTCGACGGGCGTGCGCGGGTCGAACGGCAGTTGGACTTCGTCGAGCAGTTTCTGCGCGCGGCTGTAAAGCTCCTCCCAGCGCACGACGCCGAAGCGCCGCGGCTCGCGACCGAGAAAGATGTTCTCGCCGATGGTCAGGCCCTTGATGAGCGAAAGCTCCTGGAAGATGACGGCGATGCCGGCGTTCTCGGCGTCGCGCACGCTGGCGAACTGTCGCACCTGCCCGTCAATCACGATCTCGCCGCCGTAACTGCCGTAGGGATAGACGCCGCCCAGCACCTTCATCAGCGTTGACTTGCCCGCGCCGTTCTCGCCGACGAGCGCGTGAAGCTCGCCCGCGTACAGGTCGAACGAGACGCCGTCGAGGGCGCGCACGCCCGGAAACGACTTCGTGATGTCGCGCATCTCCAGAAGCGGCGTGCGCGCCTCGACGTTTGTGCTCATCTTCTGAAACCCCTTACCCTTTATCGCCTCTTGCCGAACGCGACCGCGACGCCGACGAAAAGGAAGCCGACGAGCGCGAGCGCGGAAGCGAAGGCCGAACGCTGACCGCCCGTCGTTGACGGCTTGTTCTCCGCCGTCTTCGGGCACTGGTGGCTCGGTATGTCTTTATAAACTTCCTCGCACTTGTGGTAGCCGTCCTTGATGACCGTGTCGTCGAGGTTGGCCTTGTCAACGGCGACGGGCACTTGGAGGATCGAGGGCACGTCGGTCGTGCCGTTGTTGATCTTGTCGGGCGCGTCGAGCGGCTGGCCGTAGGCGAGCTTGAGCGCCGAGTCAACCGCGCTGTCGGCGAGCGGCTTGATCGGCTTATAGACGGTCATGGTCTGCGTGCCCGCGGCGATGCGCTGGCAGGCCGCAAGCTCCGCGTCCTGCCCCGTGACCAGAACCTTGCCGCCGAGTCCCGCGGCTTCGAGCGCCGAGATCGCGCCGCCCGCCGTGCCGTCGTTCGAGGCGACGACGGCCTGGATGTTCCCGTTCGTCTTCGTGATCGCGTCCGCCGTGTAGCGCAGCGCCTCGTCGGGCCGCCAGTCCTTCGCGAACTGGTCGGTGACGACCTGTATGTCGCCGCGGTCGCGCGCGGGCTGGAGGATGTTCATCTGACCTTTGCGCAGCAGCATCGCGTTGTTGTCGGTGGGCGCGCCGCCGATGAGGACGTAGTTGCCTTTGGGCACGTGGTCGAGCGCGTACTTGCCCTGCATCTCGCCCATCTTCTCGACCTGGTGCGAGACGTAGAGGTCGGGCGAGGAGTTGCGAATCAGGCGGTCGTAGGAGATGACCGGCACGCCCTTCGAGTGCGCGGCCTCGACGATTGAGCCGGCGATCTCGCCGTTGTGCGGGGCGACGATCAGAACGTCCACGCCCTTCGTCAAAAGCGCGTTGCACTGGTTGGTCTGCACGGCGTCGTCGCTGTTGGCGACCAGAGTGTCAACGGTCGCGCCGACCTCCTTGGCGCGGGCCTCGACCAAATCCTTGTCGCGCGTCCAGCGCTCCTCCTTGAGCGTGTCCATCGAGAAGCCTATGTGAACCGGCTCGCCCGGCTTCTTCGGCGGCTTGCGCTGGTAGCCGCCCGCCGTCGAGCCGCCGCCAGAGTTCTGCGTCGTGTTGTTGACGCACGCGACCGCCGCGGCCATCAACGCCGCCGCGATCAAAGCCGCGAACCAAACCCTCGCCTGTCTCATCAATGTTCTCCTTTTGCGACCTCTTATATTTGCATGAGCCTTCGCGCCCTCTGTGAATGCCTTTTGTGTCCTTTGTGGTTAAGTTCGGATTCTTTAACCGCAGAGGCCGCAGAGGATTTCACAAAGGACACAAAGTAATCACTCGCGCGGCGGGGCGCGCGAGTCTCTCGGCGTCTTTTTAATGCCTTGGGTCGAGATTGACTGCTTGGACGCGACTAAGATTAACAGAGGCGGCGAGAAAATTTCCATTGAATTTTTAAGCCCCAAGTGTTATTTCTTTCCCCGACAGCCAACACACCAACATCCGAAGCTCCCCCGGAAGATCGAGGCGCTACCGACGCCTCCCGCACCCGACTTTGAATCGGGCGGCACGACTGCCGCCGCTTTTGAAATCTTCCCGCGCCGAGGCGCATTCAAGTGGTTCGCCGCAACGGCGACGCGCGCCGGACGCGGGATTCCGGCAGACGGAGGTCTTCATCCACATGAGGCAGAAATCAACGGCTCTCTTCCGCGCAATCTTCTGCGCGTTCGTCCTCCTGGGCTTCGCGGCGACTGCCCACGCGCAGTTCCGCGCTGGCGTTCAGGGGACTGTTTCAGACCCGACCGGCGCGGTCGTCGGCCAGGCGACCGTCACCCTGACGAACAACGGGACGGGCAAGACACAGCAGACCACGACCAGCGGCGAAGGCTTCTACCGCTTCAGCGAGCTTCCGCCCGGCACCTACACGGTGACGGTCGAGAAGACGGGTTTTAAGAAGAACACGGTCAACGACGTCATCGTCAAC
This sequence comes from Pyrinomonadaceae bacterium, assembly GCA_035652995.1. Taxonomy (GTDB): domain Bacteria; phylum Acidobacteriota; class Blastocatellia; order Pyrinomonadales; family Pyrinomonadaceae; genus QHXN01. Next base: position 20,751 of record DASRCS010000247.1, on the reverse strand, counting down.
GCCGAGCAGGTGCAGGGACTCGACGTCACGCTCACGACCGGCGAGGTCAGCGAGAGCGTGACCGTGACGGCGAGCGCCGCGCCCGCGCTCGAAACGGAGAATCCGAGCCTAGACAAGGCGATCACGACCGCCGAGGTCAGGGAGCTTCCGCAGTTCGGGCGCGACCCGTATGAGCTGACGCGCCTGACGCCCGGAGTCTTCGGCGAGGGCGCGCGCGGCGCGAACGGAAACGCCGCCAACCTCCCGAACCAGCCGGGGCCGGGCGGCTCGACCCGCTCGATCTTCCAGACCGAGAACCAGGTGCAAATCTCGGCGGACGGCCAGCGCGTCACCGCCAACAACTTCCAGATCGACGGCACGAGCGTCAACAGCCTGACGCACGGCGGCGCGGCGGTCATCACGCCGAACCAGGAGTCGGTCAAAGAGGTTCGCGTCATCGCCAACACATACTCGGCGGAGTACGGTCGCAACTCCGGCGCGCAGGTTCTGACCGTCTCGCAGAACGGCACGAACCAGTTTCACGGAAGCCTCTTTCTGAAGAACGACAGCCCCGGACTCAACTCCTTCAACAAGTACGGCGGCTTCAACAACGCGCCCCCGACGCGCGTCAACAATCATCTCAACCAGTTCGGCGGGAGCTTCGGCGGCCCGCTCCCGCTGCCCGACTTCAGGAAGGAGCCGACGGGCACTTTCCACCTCGGTCGCGACAAGGCTTTCTTCTTCTTCTCCTACGAGGCGCTTCGACAAAACACCTCCGACACGGTCAACTCCTTCATCGAGACGTCGCAGTACCGCGCGCTCGTCGAGCAGATTCGACCGGGCAGCATCGCCGCGACCATCCTCGGCTCTTCGGGGATCGAGCCGCGCGTCGTCGGCGTCATCCCCGTGCCCTGCACGGCGGCGGGCTTCGCCGCGAACAGCACGGGCTGCCGGCAGGTCGCGGGCGGACTCGACATCGGCTCGCCGACGGGCGCGAGGGGCCAGTACGTCCTCTCAAGCGACCCGACCGGTGCCGGACTCGACGGCATACCCGACGTTGAGTTCGCGCAGTTAGCCATCCCGGCGCGGACGCGCGGCGACCAGTACAACCTCCGCTTCGACTTCAACCTGACGCAAAAGGACACGCTGACGCTCAGCGGCTACCGCTCGCGCTTCTTCGGCCAGCAGGCGCAGGCCGCCTCGAACGCGCGGCCCGAGGCCGACATCACGACGAACCCGCTCAACACCTTCGGCATGATCACCTACACGCGCGTGCTCTCGCCGACGATGATCAACGAGGCGCGCGTCAACGCGACGCGCTTCGCCTTCAACGAGCTTCAGTCTTCGAGCAGCACCAACTTCGGCATCCCGAACATTCAGATCGAGTCGTTCGGACTGCCCGGCGCGCTCAACAAGGTAATTCAAATCGGCGCGCCCTACTCGGAGACGACGCCCGGTATCTTCGCCGAGAACACCTTCGAGTTCCGCGACACGCTGCGCAAGGTCATCGGCAATCAGGCGTATAGCTTCGGCTTCGAGTGGGGGAGGGATCAGGACAACAACAACCTCGTCGGCGCGGCCCGCCCACTCTACACCTTCGGCGGACTCTTCAACTTCGCCAACGACACGCCGCTCTTCTACCAGATCGCCGCGAACCCGACGACGGGCGGCCCGCCCGTCACGCAGCGCTACTTCCGCGCGACGACCATCGCCGCCTTCGTGCAGAACGACTGGAAGATTCGTCCCAATCTGACTCTGAACCTCGGCCTGCGCTACGAATACTTCTCGCCGCTCAGCGAGAAGAACAACACGCTCAGCAACCTCGTGCTCGGCCCGGCGGGCGGGCAGGAGTTGACGGGCGCGCGCATCGTCACCGGCATCAACCAGCTCTACCCGCCCGACCGCAACAACTTCGCGCCGCGCGTCGGCTTCGCCTACACGCCGAACTACGGCGACCGCTTCGGCGGACTCTTCAAGGAGGGCCGGGTCGTCCTGCGCGGCGGCTTCGCAGTGATGTACAACCGCATCCCGTTCGTTGACTTCACGAACGTCCGCGCGAACCCGCCGTTCGAGGCGCGCTACACGATCTGCTGCGGCACGGGCAACGAGTTCAGCACGCCGTTCGCCGACAACCAGATTCTCTACGCGCTCGGCGCGAACAACACGCCGTTCAGCTACCCGGCCAACCCGGCTCTGATTCTCAACTTCAACGCCAACGGGATTCCGACCAACACGCAGGGCGGCACCAAACAGGTCGAAGTTTACGGCGCGCCGTCGAAGGTGCCGACGCCCTACGTTTACGCCTACTCGCTCGACAGCCAGTACGCTCTGCCGTGGAAGCTGACGGCGGACGTGGGCTATCAGGGGAGCGCGGGCCGCAAGATGGTCCGGCTCGTCAACCAGCGCTTCATCTTCCCGAACGACCCCGGCACGTTCTTCGCTTCGGGCGTCTTCTTCCCGACGCCGGACGGAACGTCGAACTACAACGCGCTGCTCCTGAATCTCCTGCGCCGCTTCTCCAACGGCTTCCAGTTGACGGCGAACTATCGTTGGAGCAAGTCAATTGACATCGTTTCAAGCGACGAGGTCGGCGCGCCGACGAACCCGACCTTCCCGCTCGACGTTCGGCAGGAGCGCGGGCCTTCCGACTACGACGTGCGTCACTACTTCGTCGCGTCGGCGCTCTACGACCTGCCGTTCCTCGCGCACCGCAAAGACCTTCTCGGCACGGTCTTCGGCGGGTGGGAAGTCACCGGCATCGCGACTTATCACACGGGCTTCCCGTGGACGCCTGTGGTCGGCAACTGTCCGAGCACCAACAGGCCGATTGTCTGCCCCGCGCGCCCGACGGCCTACTTCGGCGGCGCGGGCACGGACACTTCCAACGACGCCTTCATCACGGGGAGCAACTTCCCCGGCGGCGGCTCAAGGTTCTTCACCACCGTCGGCGCGACGGGGTTCGGCCCGGTGGCGGGGCTTCTGCCGGGCGTCGGTCGCAACTCGTTCCGCGGCCCGAAGTACAAGGACGTTGACATGACGCTCGCCAAGCGCTTCAGCCTCGCGAGGTTCATCAACGAGGGGTCGAACCTTGAGATCAGGGCGAACTTTTTCAACGTCTTCAACATCCTGAACCTTCAGTCGTTCCCGTTCGCGAGTTCGAGCACGACCGTCACCGACCCGCACTTCGGCATCTCGCCGGGCGCGCTCGCCGGACGCGTCATCGAGTTCCAGGGGCGCTTCAACTTCTAAACCCGCGGCCCTTCCGCGGTCTGACGAAAGCGCGGGCGTGTGGTTGACCCACACGCCCGCGCTTTCCCTTTGCGTTCTCTTCCGACGCGCCGTCTTCAGCGAACTCTACGGCCCGGAGTGTCCCGCGTTCTGCGCGTCGTCTTCGTCATCCTCCGACCGGCCTTCGCGGGCGCGTTCCTTGCGCGCCTCGTCCAACTGTTTGAAGAGCGACAGCTCGCGCTCGGCCTCGTCCTTCCGCTTGAGGCGCGAGTAGGCCAGGAACAACTGGTAATGCGCGCTCGCGTTGTTCGGGCGAATCTCCGACGCGCGCCGGAGGACGGGCAGAGCCTCGGCGTAGCGGCCCGCCTTCGCGAGCAGGCGGCCCAGGTCGTAGTTCGCGTAAAAATGTTTCGGCTGGAGCGCGATGGCGCGGCGGAGAAGCTGCTCGGCCTCCGCCGTCCGGTCGCGCTCGCCGAGGACGAAGCCGAGTTGCGCGAGCGCGTCGAAGTCGTCGGGCCGGAGCGCGAGCGACTTTCTGAAGTAGCTCTCGGCAACGTCATACGCGCCGCGACCGCGCGCCGCGACGCCGACGAAGTAGAAGACTTCGGGCTTGCCGGGGAACTTTTCAGCCGCGCGCCGGAAGAGTTCGAGCGCCTTGTCATACTGCGACAGGAGCATGTACGTGCCGCCGAGCCGGACGTAGTAAACCAACTGCGCCGGGTCTTCGGCGAGCGCGCGGGCGTAGAACTCGACCGCGCCGTCGTAGCGCCGGTGGTTGCGAAGCTGCTCGCCGATCATGAAGTTCGCCGCGGCGAAGTTCGGACGCCGCTCGACGGCGCGCTGCCAGAAGGCGTAAGCCGCCTCGCTGTCGCCGCGCGCCGAGGCGACGAGGCCCGAAGCGTAGAGCACGTCCGCGTCGTCGGGCGCGACCGCCGCGGCTTCGGCGACCGCCGCCGCGGCCTCGTCAACACGCTTGAGCTGAAGGAGCGTGACGGCGAGTTGCGAAAGCACCGCGACGTTTTCGGGCTGCGCGGCGCGGGCGCGTTCGAGCAGGGGCGCGGCGCGCTCGTACTCGCCGCGCTCGGCGTACAGGAGTCCGAGGTTGAGCGTCGCCTGCGGGTGTTCGGGCACGCGCTTGAGCACCGCCTCGAAGTTTTGTATCGCCTCGTCGGCGCGGCCCGTGCGCGCGAGCAGGACGCCGAGGTTCGCGCGCGCCGAGACCGCGTCGGGCCGGAGCCTGATCGCCTCGTGGTACTCGGCCTCGGCCTTCTCGACTTGCCCGCGCTGGTCGAGGATGACTCCGAGCAGCGCGTGGGCGTCGGCGTTACGCGGCTCGGCAGAGAGCGCGCGGCGCACGAGCGGCTCCGCCTCGTCGAGTTTGCCCTGCTGCAAAAGCTCCACCGCGCGAGCGAGCGAAGCGCCCGCGACGCCGCCCGTCTGAGCCGCCGCCGTGCCGCCCCGCCGCGCCTGCGCGACGGCGACGTGCGACGACGCCGCGAGAACAAGGACGGCGGCGAAGACGCGAAGCGCGTGCGGTCGAATGGCCGCGCGCCGCGCGCGACGGAGACGAGCAAAAGATTTTGTCACGCGAAGTTTTCCCATCGCCCCTCGGCGTTAGTATAATCCGCAAGGATTCGCAGCCAAAAACCATGTCACGCGAGACACGACGCACGGGTTCGCACGCGACACGCCGGAGGCCGCGCCGCGCCGTTCTTTGCCTCATCATCGTCCAACTGCTCGCGGTGTCGCTCTGCGCGCAGGCCGCGCCGTCGCGTCAGCGCGGAGTCTCAGACTCGCGACGCGAATCACACACGCGCCGCGGGCAGGATTCGGTCGAGCGCGGCGGCTACAAATTGTCGCGCGGCGACGAGGCTTTCGTCGCCGACCTCTCACACCGCGCGTTCCTGTATTTCGTCGAGCACGCCGACCCGCAGACCGGACTCGTCCTCGACCGCGCGCTCGCGAACGGCGAGGCGCACCCCGAAGGCCATCCGAGCCACAACATCGCTTCGAGCGCCGCGACCGGCTTCGGACTCACGGCCCTTTGCGTCGGCGCGGAGCGCGGCTGGATCGCGCGCGACGAGGCGCGCAGGCGCGTGCTCATCACGCTGCACTTCTTCGCCGAGCGCGCCGCCGAGGAGCACGGCTGGCTCCTGCACTGGATGGACGCGCCGACGGGCGAGCGCCGCTGGAACAGCGAATACTCTTCGATTGACACGGCGCTGTTTCTGGCGGGCGTGCTCACCGCGCGCGAGTATTTCCGCGACGACCCGGAAGTCGTCCGTCTCGCGACCGCGATTTACCGCCGCGTTGATTTCAAGTGGATGCTCAACGGAGACTCGATGTTGCTCTCGCACGGCTGGCGGCCCGAAACGGGATTCATCAAGTCGCGCTGGAACACGTACAGCGAGCACCTGATCCTTCAACTCCTCGCCATCGGCTCGCCGACTCACCCCGTCACGCCGCGCGCGTGGCGCGCGTGGTCGCGCAGGTGGCTCACCTACGCGGGCTACACGTACATGAGCGACGGGCCGCTCTTCACGCAGCAGTACACGCAAGGCTGGGCAGACCTTCGCGGCATGAGGGAGAGTTGGTATCCGTTCGTTGACTACTTCGAGAACTCGGTCGCGGCGACGCGCGCACACAGGCAGTTCTGCATTGACCTCGCGCGCGAGTTCCCCGACTACGGCCCCGACATCTGGGGCATCTCGGCCTCGGACAGTCAACACGGCTACGTCGCGTGGGGCGGGCCTCCGCGCGACCCGGCGACCGACGGCACGGTCGTGCCGAACGCGCCCGCAGGCTCGCTCATGTTCACGCCCGACATCTCGTTGGCGGCTCTGCGCGCGATGAGGGAGAAGTACGGCGAACGGGTTTACGGCCACTACGGATTCGTTGACGCTTTCAATCCGCTGACGGGCTGGGTGGACACCGACGTGATCGGCATTGACCTCGGCATCACGCTCCTGAGCGCCGAGAACCTGCGCGACGGATTCGTCTGGCGCTACTTCATGCGGAACCGAGAGATTCCGCGCGCGATGCACCTCGTCGGACTGAGACCTACAGGAGCGACAGTCAGCAGAAAACAAGAGCCGACGGAGTCGGCGGCAGAAAGTAGCCCACGCCGCGCGCCGTGGGTATCAAGAGCAAAGAAAATTTTAAAGTCCTGTAGGGGCGGCAGAGATTCCGAGCCGGGTCTTTCTCAAGCTCGGAATCTCTGCCGCCCCTACGGGGCTTCGATGGGTTTATCGTTAACTGTTACCCAGGGACGGACGCCCTGGGCTACATGCTTCCGCCCCTGACGGGGCTTCTTCTTTTTCTTTTGCCTTTGCTCACCTCCCCGGCGCTTTGAAAGGCTTGCGCGGGAGCTTCGCGTCGGCCATCGCGGAGTTATAGACGAACGCGGCGACGATGATGGCGGCCTCTTCGGCGTCTTCGGGGATGACGCGGTCGAAGTTGTCTTGGTTGGTGTGCCAGGTGCGCGGCTCGTACTCGATCTCATCCTGGAGGAAGTCAATGCCGTTGAGTCCGACGGCGTCGAAGGAGAGGAAGTCGGAGCCTTCGGAGTTCGAGACGGTGACGGTCGAGGCGTTGTAGGTGTTCGGGCCGACCTTGATCTCGCGGAACGGTTCGAGCCAGCGGCGGAAGACGGGCCGAAGCGCCTCGTTGCCCTGAAGGAAGACCCCGCGGATCGCGCCCGTGCCGCTGTCAACGTTGTAATAGACGCTCAGCTTCTCGTACTCCGGCTTGAACTGCGGCGCTTGTGTCGCGGAAGACTGAGGCGACGGCGTTGACGATGGCTGTGTTTGACTTGCCGCCGGCGGAGGCGTTTGCGTTTGACTCGTTGACGGCGGCGTCTGCGCCGGAGCGTTCGCACTCGCTGCATTCGCGGCGACGGGGCCGAAGTGCTCGCGGACGTAGGCGCGCGAGCCGAGCAAGCCTTCCTCTTCCCCGCTCCACAGCGCGACGCGAATCGTGCGGCGCGGCTGCACGCCGAGCGCTTTGAGTATCCGCGCGGCCTCCATCATGATCGCGACGCCGACGCCGTTGTCGGTCGCGCCCGTCGCCGTGTGCCACGAATCCAGATGCGCGCCGAGCATGACGACCTCGTCCTTCAGGTCGGTGCCCGGAATCTCCGCGACCGTGTTGTAGCTCTGGGGGTCTGAGTCGGCGAACTCGGCCTGAAGGTTGACGCTCATGCGAACCGGCACGCCCTGTCGAATCATCCGCGCGAGCCGGTTGAAGTGGTCGTTCGAGACGGCGATCTGCGGGATGAGCTTCGGCGCTTCCCTTTGCCAGGGCTGGACGCGCCGGTTGAACGGAACGTCGGGGGCTTGCGGCACGCTCGCCGACTGCACGAACTGAAGGTCGCCGCCGTCGCCCGCGGGACTCGGCGCGACGATGAGCGCGACGCCCTCGTCGTAGTAGAACTGCGTCTTGCGCGCGTTGAAGCGCGCCTCGGCAATCTGCTCCAGCGTCGGCGGCGTGCGCGGGCGCGGGGTGACGTTCGCGGGGTCGGGCGCGTCGGCGAGTTCGAGCAGTTCCTTGTCCGAGAGGCGCTTCGCGACGGGGTCAAAGTGCGGCTTCAAGTCGCGTATCGAGCCGGCGAGGACGATCTTGCCTTTCAGTTGACCCTTGTACTTCTCAAGCTCCCGCTCGTTCTTCGCGTCAACGACGACGACATCAGCCGTGAGCGGCGCGTCGAGTCCCGGCGACCAAGCGCGCGGGTAGGCGAGCAGCGGGAACGCCTGCGGCTCGACGACCTCCGCCGAGAAGCGCTTGAGCGTCCAGCCGCGACCGAAGGGCCAGCCTTCGAGGTGTGCGTTCGAGAGTCCCCAACTCGCGAGCCTGTCCTTCGTCCAGTCGTTCGCGCGCCGGAGCGCGGGCGAGCCGGTGAGACGCGGGCCGATCACGTCCGTCAGGTATTCGAGCGTCTGCATGAGTTGAGAGCGGTTCAACTCCTCGTCCTTGATGCGCTCGATGATGTCGGGCGTCGGCGTCGGTTGCGCCTGCGCCGGCTGCGCGGGTTGAGGCGTCGGAGTTTGCGCCGCGGGCTGTGCGACGGTCGGCGTCGGTTGTTGTGAAGGCGTCGGCTGCTGCGTGGGAGTTGTTTTCTGCGCTGGCGTCGTTTGCTGCGCGAGCGCAAGACTCTGCGACAGCGTCGCGAAGATGAGCAGCGCGGCTGCGGCGTTTCGTCTGAACATCGAAGTCTCCTGAAAAGCGAGGAAGCAGGAACGCCGAACGATGAATGAAGAGAGCTTGTCTTTCAATCCATCGTTCGGCGTTCTGAGTTCAACGTTGCTTCCCGCCCGCTGACGCAGGCGGTACTGACTTCATCACGTCGGGCTTCACCTTCCGGGCGCGGGCTTGCGCGGGAGTTTCTGGTCGAGCATGGCCGTCTGATAGACGAAGGCGGCCATGATGGTGGCGGCCTGCTTCATGTCGTCCTCCTGGATGCGCTCGAAGGTGTCCTGCGTCGAGTGGTGCGTGCGCGTGCCGTAGTCAATCGTGTCCTGTATGAACTGGAAGCCGGGAAGCCCGATGTCGTCGAAAGAGACGTGGTCGGTGCTGCCCGTGTTGGCGAGCGTCAAAGTCTGCGCGCCCATGTCCGCGAACGGCGCGAGCCACTGGCGGAAGAGCGGGCGCACCGCGTCGTTGCCCTGCATGTAAACTCCGCGGATGCGGCCCGTGCCGTTGTCGAGGTTGTAGTAGGCGGAGAGTTTTTCGTACTCCGGCTTCGTCGTCAGCGTCCCGCGCCGCGGCGCGGCGGAAGTCGGCGGCTGGCCCACGGGCACGTCGAGCTTGCCGAAGTGCTGCTCGACGTATGCGCGCGAGCCGAGCAAGCCTTCTTCCTCGCCGCTCCACAGCGCGACGCGAATCGTGCGGCGCGGCTGAAGTCCGAGAGCCTTGATGATTCGCACGGCCTCCATCGCGACGGCGACGCCCGCGCCGTTGTCGGTCGCGCCCGTGCCTCCGTGCCAAGAGTCCATGTGGCCGCCGAGCATGACGACTTCATCTTTCAAGTCCGTGCCGGGAATCTCCGCGACGGTGTTGTAGGCCATCGGGTCTTGGTCGAGGAACTGGTCTTCGAGATTGACGCTCAGGCGGACGTGCTCGCCCGCTTCGAGCATCCGCGCGATGCGGTTGTACTGCTCGATGGAGAGAACCATCTGCGGCGCGATCCTGGGCGCGTCCTCGTCCCAGGGCTGGACTCGTCGCGGCGCGCCGGGGCCGAACGCGGGAGCGGCGGGATCGACGGGCGTGGGCTGCGGGACTGTGGCCTGCTGGACGAAGATCGTTCCGTCGTCGCCGCGGCTCGGGTCAACGAGGAGCGCGACGCCTTCGTCCTGATAGAACTTCATCTTCGCGGCGTTGAAGAGGGCGGCGGCGCGGAAGTCCGGCGTGCCCTGCGGCGGGCGGCGCGGCGGACGCAGTGCGGGGTCGGGTTCGTTGGCGAGGTCGAGCAGTTGCTTCTCGGTCGCGCGCACGGCGTCGGGGTCGAAGTGGGCTTTGAGGTCGCGCACGGGGCCGTTCAAGACAATCTTGCCGCGCAGAGTCCCCTTGTACTTCTCAAGCTCCTGCGCGTTCGTCGCGCCGACGTAAACCACGTCAGCCGTCAAAGGCCCGGCGGTCGGCGGCGACCAGGCCTTCGGGTAGGCGAAGAGCGGGAACGCCTGCGGCTCGACGACCTCGGCGGAAAACCTCTTCAAGACCCAGCCGCGACCGAACGGCCCCCACGCCTCAAGGTGCGCGTTCTGTAATCCCCATGACGTGAGCCTGTCGCGCGTCCACTCGTTCGCGCGCTTCATGCTCGGCGAACCCGTGAGGCGCGGGCCGATGACGTTCGTCAGGTAGTTCAAAGTCTGCATGACCTGCGAGCGGTTCATGCCTTCGTCTTTGATTCGTTCGATTGTGTTGTCGGGCGTCGGCGTCGGCGCGGCTTGCGCTTGCGCCTGTTGCGGGGCCGTCGTCGTTTGCGCCTGCGCGGGCGTCTGCGCGAGGCGCAGCGAAGCGGTCAGCGTCAGCGCGCAGACCAACAACGCGACAACGTTCTTGCGTCGTAGCATGGCGGGTGTCTCCTCTGAATTAAATTATTGACTGGCTGAAGACCAGAAGGAGTTTGATTATACCACGCGTCCCGGCGAAAAGTTTCAGGCGCGTGCGGCGGGCCTGAGCGCGGAAGCATCCGCGCTCACTTCCCGTTGCCGACGAGCACGGCGTCGCGCGTGACCGTGCCGCGCGAGAGCGCGAGTTGCTTGCCGTCGCGCGACCAGTCGAAGGCGAAGATGAGGTCGGACTTGAAGTCCGTGATCGGCTTCGGCTGAGTGCCGTCGAGCGGCTGCCGCCAGATGTTCGAGACGCCGCCGCGATTGACGATGTAGTCGAGCGCGCGACCGTCGGGCGAGAAGCGCAGTTGCCACTGTGAAGTCAGGTACGGCGCGTCGGACGAGATGTCGAACTCCTTGACGGGCTGACCGCCGCTTGCGGGGATGAGCGCCAGCTTGAAAGCCCCGCGCGGGTCGCGCCGATAGACGCAGGCGACGGTCTTCCCGTCGGGCGAGATTGCCGGATAATAAGACAGGGCGTCGGTCAACTGCGTGGCCGCGTCGCCGTCAACCGATGCGCGCCAGAGCGTATCGGTGCCCGTATCGCTCGAAGCATAGACGAACCACTTGCCGTCGGGCGCGACCTGCGGGGTCGTGCACCAGCCTCGGCAACTCGTCACCTGCACGGGGTTGCCGCCGTCAATGTCTGTGCGCCAGACCTGCCCGTTGCTCGCGTCCGGGCGCGCGTTCGTGCGCCACGACTCGAAGAAGACGTAGCGACCGTCGGGCGAGACGGAGACGTAACGGTTCGTATGCTCGTCGCCGGTCAGCGGGCGCGGGTTGCCGCCGTCGGCGTCCATGCTCCAAACGTCGAAGGTGCGCGTCGCCTCGACCAGATGCCCGTCGGGCGTCCAGACGACGCCCTTGTAGCCGTCGTACTTGCCGGACGTTACCTGCCGCGCGCGCGCGCTGTCGCCCGCGGGCGCGACCCAGAGGTTCGAGAGGTAGTCCGCCTGCACCGTGAGCAGCGTGTTCGAGTCAGCCGTCAGGTCAGCGCCGTAGTAGTTGCTGAGGTCGTTCGTGACCTTGCTCGTCTCGCCGCTCGCGTGCGCGACGTGCCAGATTTGGTAGAAGTACCCCGCGGAAGAGTCGGCTGCCGACAGCAGCAGCCCGCTGCCGTCGCGCAGCCAGGCGATGCCGCTGATGTCGCCCCAGCGGTGCGGCGTGATCTGCCGGATGCCGCCGCCGTCGAGAGCGACCTCGGCCAACTCTTCCGCCTGCTGTCCCGTGGCCGGCTCGTCAACGCCGCAGGCGATCACCTTGCCGTCGGGCGACCAAGCCACGTTGCCGGAGAAGCCGTGCGGCTCTTTGCGCGTCGCGAGTCTCTGCTCGCCGCCGCCTTCGCTGTTGGCGATCATCAGGTTTGATTCGCCCTGCGCCTCGTCCTCGCGGATGAAGGCGACGCGCTTGCCGTCGGGCGAGAACGTTACGGCGTCGTCAACGTTCTCGATGACCTTGCGCGGCGTGCCGCCGAGCTTGGGCACCTGATAGAGCACGCCGACGGGGCCGCCCTTGAGGAAATAGACGTACTCGCCGTCGGGCGTAAACGTCAGCCCGGCGTACTGCACGTTCGCGGGCGGGACGATCTGCACGTTGCTCTGCGTCGCGACCTGCCGCACCCAGAGGCTCTGCTGTCCCGCGTCTTCGACGACGTGCACGACCTCCTTGCCGTCGGGCGAGACGGCGGCGAGCAAGACCTTGCCGCTCGTCGTCAGGCGTTGCAGCTTCGCCGCCTGAAACGTCAGCGCCGATTTACTTCGCCCGGAGACGAGACGATAGACGCCGTAGCCGGCGAGCGCGAGCGCGACGACGCCGAACGCCGCGAGCGCGAACAGAAGGCCGCGGCTTCGCGGCGTGCTCCGGGTCGTGTCGCTCCCGGCGCTCGCGGTCTGAGGCGCAGACGAAAGACCGTCGGTCACGGTCGGCTGTGTTGCTATGGTCGGCGAGAGCGACTGCGCGCTGACCGCGCCCGCGCCACTCGCACTCGCGCCACTTGAGCCGCTCGCACTCGCGCTCGGAAGCGAAGGCGCGGCGGTCTGATGTATCTCCGCGCCGCCGCCCATCTCGCGGCGCAGCTCGCGCAATTCAATCGCCACGTCCTTGATCGTCTGGTAGCGCTCCTCCGGGTCTTTCTGGAGACAGCGGCGTAGTATGCGCTGGAGTTCGGGCGGTGCCGCGGGGTTAAGCTCGCGTAACGGGGGCGCAGGCTCATAGACCGTCTTGTGAAGCGACGCGATGACGGAGTCCGCGTCGAACGGTTTGCGACCCGTCGCCGCCTCGTAGAGGATGCAGCCGAAGGAGAAGATGTCGGAGCGGAGGTCAACGGGCTTGCCCTGCGCCTGCTCCGGCGACATGTAGCCGACCGTGCCCATGACGACGCCGGGCGAGGTGGATTGCGGATTTCGGATTGCGGAATGCGGATTGTCTTGCGGGATTTGCATCAGCGTCTCGGCTTCTTCATTTTCATTCCGCAATCCGAAATCCGCATTCCGCAATTCGATGAGTTTCGCCAGTCCGAAATCTAAAATCTTTGCGTAGCCGTCGCGCGCGATCATGACGTTGTCGGGCTTGAGGTCGCGGTGGACGATGCCTGCGGCGTGGGCCTTCGTCAGACCGTCGGCCACCTGCGCGAGCCATTCGAGCAGACGCCTCAGCTCCGTCTTGCCGCGGTGAATCTTCTCGCGCAAAGTCTCGCCCTCGACGTACTCCATCGCGATGAAGCTCGTGCCGCCGGACTCGCCGATCTCGTAGATGTGAGCGATTGAAGGGTGGTTGAGCGCCGCCGCCGCGCGGGCCTCCTGCACGAAGCGGCGCATGCGCTCCTGGTTCGACGCGAGTTCGGCGGGAAGAATCTTCAGCGCGACGGCGCGGTCAAGCTGCGAGTCTCTGGCGAGATAGACCTCGCCCATCCCGCCCGCGCCGAGCGGAGAGGTGATTTCGTAACGACCGAGTTTCGTGTTCGGTGCGAGCGGCATGGGTCGAAACGGGCGCGTCTATTTAAACTCATCCGGCGCAAAACTCAATCTAAATCTGTCGAAAAGAAAAGGGCGAGCATGAACGCTCGCCCTCCGTCGGACTCAATCCGTGCTTTGGTTCTCAGCGCGCCACGCGCTCGGCCCCGCGGCGCGTGCCGGAAGCGGGCGGCTGCACCCCGGTCTGCGGCACTTCCTCTTTGTAGTCGCAGTCCTCGCGCGCGCACGTGCGCGTCGTGCCCTTCTTCGTCGTCTTCTCAAGCTGGAACGGCGCGTTGCATTGCGGGCAAGGCTCGGCCACGGGCTTGTCCCAATAGACCGCGTCGCACTTCGGGTACTCCGAGCAGCCGTAGAAGACTTTGCCGCGCTTCGACTTCTTCACGACGATCTCGCCGCGGCAGCCCGGCTTCGGACACGCGACTCCGGTCGTCTCGCGCTTGATGTATTTGCACGCGGGGTAGTTCGCGCAGGAGACGAACTCGCCGTAAGGCCCGTGCCGACGCACAAGCTGCGCGCCGTCAACCGGGCACGTCTCGCCTTCAATCGGCACGGGCGCGGGCGCGACCGCGCCGGTCTTCTTGCTCACGCGGCGGATGTTTCGGCATTCGGGGTAGCCCGTGCAGCCGAGGAACGGGCCGAACCGACCGCGCTTCATCGCCATCGGCTTGCCGCAAAGCTCGCACGTCTCTTCGACCGCTTCCGCGCCGTCCCCGCCCGAAGCGCCTTCGGCCTTCGCGCCGTCGCCGTCGCCCGCGGGCTTGGCGACCTCGCGCGTCGTCCGGCATTCGGGATAATTAGAGCAGGCGAGGAACTGACCGAAGCGCCCCAGCTTGATGACCATCGGCGAGCCGCAGTTCTCGCACTTCTCGTCGGTCGGGATGGCCTGCTGCTTGCGCCCTCTTACGTAAGTCTCGAAAGCCTTGAGGTCGCGCGCGAACGTCCCGTAGAAGTCATTGAGCGCGTCCGTCCACTTCAGCTTCCCTTCCTCGATCTCGTCAAGCTCCTGCTCCATCCGCGCCGTGTACGTCTCGTTGAAGAGGTCGTCGAAACCGCCCTCGACGAGAAGGTCGTTCACGGTCATGCCGAGCGCCGTCGGGTGGAAGCGCGAGTCAACGCGCTCGACGTACTCGCGATCCTGAATCGTCGTCATGATCGCCGCGTAGGTCGAGGGCCGACCGATGCCCTTCTCTTCGAGCGCCTTGACGAGCGTCGCCTCGGTGTAGCGCGGCGGAGGCTCCGTGAAGTGCTGTTCGGGCGTGACGGCGTTCAACTTCAACTGCTCGCCCTTCGCGACGGGCGGGAGGTTGCGCGCCGCTTCTTCGGAATCATCTTCGGCCTTCTCGTCGCGCCCCTCCTCGTAAACTTTGAGGAAGCCGTCGAACTTCATGACCGAACCCGTCGCGCGGAAGAGCAGGCGGCCCGCCTCGATGTCAATCGTCGTCTGGTCGTAGATCGCCGGGTTCATCTGCGACGCGACGAAGCGCTGCCAGATGAGGCGGTAAAGTTTCAGCGCGTCCTTGTCGAGAAAGCGCGCGACGGAGTCGGGCGTGCGCGAAACGTCGGTCGGGCGGATGGCCTCGTGCGCGTCCTGCGCGTCCTTCTTCGAGCGGTAGTGAATCGCCTTCTCCGGCAGGTAGGCCGCGCCGTACTGCGTCGAGATGAAGTCGCGCGCTTCGCCGAGCGCCGCTTCGGAGACGCGCGTCGAGTCAGTCCTCATGTAAGTGATGAGTCCGACCGCGCCCTCGCCGCCGAGTTCCACGCCCTCGTAGAGCTTCTGCGCGACCATCATCGTCTTCTTGACGGGGAAGCCGAGCTTGCGTGAAGCCTCCTGCTGCAACTTCGACGTGATGAAGGGCGGCACGGGGTTGCGCTTGCGCTCCTTCGTCGTCACGTCCGAGACGACGAACTGCTGGCGTTCGGCCTCTTCGACAATCGAGCGCGCCTGCTCCTCTTTGCCGATGAGGATTTCGCTCTTCTTGATCTCTTGGTCGAAGTTAGAAGTCTTGACCGTCTGCTCGCCGACTTTCAGAAGCCGCGCGTCGAACGCGGGCGGGAGCTTCGCCGCGAGGTTGGCGGTGATTGTCCAATACTCAGTCTTGACGAAGTTCTCGATCTCGCGCTCGCGCTCGACGACCATGCGGAGCGCGACCGACTGCACGCGGCCCGCGCTCAAACGCCCGCCGATGGTTCGACACAGGAGCGGCGAGACCTTGTAGCCGACGAGGCGGTCGAGCACGCGGCGTGCCTGCTGCGCGTTGACGAGGTTCTCGTCAATCTGTTTCGGCTCCTTGAAAGCCTCCTGCACGGCGCGCTTCGTGATCTCGTTGAACATCACGCGGAAGTGAGGCTTCTTCGGGCGCTTCGGGACGATCTCTTCGGCTAGGTGCTGGCAGATGGCCTCGCCCTCGCGGTCGGGGTCGGCGGCGAGATATATCGCTTCGGCCTCCTTCGCGGCGCTCTTCAGCTCGGAGACGATCCTGCGGTTGTTGCGCTTCTTCGCGTCGGGGATGACTTCGTAGCTCGGCTCGAAATTGTTCTGAACGTCAACGCCGAGGCCCTTCGACGGCAGGTCTTTGATGTGGCCGATGGAGGCCATGACGCAGTAGTCCGGCCCCAAATATTTTCCAATCGTCTTCGCCTTCGCGGGCGACTCAACCACGACTAAATTCTTCGCCATTATTCTTCCTTTGTTAAAAATCGTCGCGACCTAAAACCGCCCCGGCTCGTGCCTTCGATGCAGGGCTGGCGGCGCGGGTTCCGTCCCTAAAAAGCTTGCGCGAACGGTTGTGATCCTTTTTCTAATATTCTCTATTTCACCCGCGGATGCAAACCCGGCGTTCGCTTAGATGCGCGAGAGCGCCGCCCGGCTCGCCCGAAATTCGGCGATTTCCCGGCCAAAATTAAAGAAATACGGACGGAAAGCTTTTTACGCGACGAAGCTTCGGCGGCGTGAGGCGGGCCGCCCGGCGGTGTGACACCGCGACACCTCGGAGGCCGTTGGCGTGTTACTCGCGCCTGCGGTCGGCGGGCCGCAGGCGCGAGTAATTTGGGAGAAGAATGGCTCAGCTTTTCAGCCGCCCTGTTCGCTTCCGCCGGACGTTTGCGACTGGCCTGCCGCTGCGGTCTGACCGTTTGACTGTCCGGTTTGTTTCGATTGAAGCTCTTGGATGGTCTGCTCCAACTGCTTTATCCGCTCCTCGTGATCGTCAACGGCGACAGCCGTTGCGAGGGTCGCCTGCTTCTGTGCCTCCGCGGGCGGAACCTCCGAGGCGGGCTGCGACTGGATTTGCTGGACGACGGCGGTGACGACGCCCGCCCCCTGCCCCACGTCGCCCGCGATCTGGCCGGCCTTTCCGGGGAGCGTCGAGGCAGCAATAGCGGCCCCCTTGTCCACTCCCGCAACAACCTTCTTGAGCTTCGAGAAGAATCCCATAATTCTATCCTCCTTAAATTGTTGAGAGCTGTTGAGCGAGGCGTCTGCCACGACCGGCAGGGTCGGGGTACTCCTCTCTCGCCTGTGTTAGACCGTCTGATGTGAGTCTGACGAGTCGGCCCGTCAGGAATAGAGCAGGGACGGCTGAGTAA
This sequence comes from Pyrinomonadaceae bacterium, assembly GCA_035652995.1. GTDB lineage: Bacteria > Acidobacteriota > Blastocatellia > Pyrinomonadales > Pyrinomonadaceae > QHXN01. The sequence goes on along the minus strand of DASRCS010000247.1, from coordinate 3,881 downwards.
GTTATGCCCGCGCCGCAAACGCTGTCAACGAAAATGCGCGTCGAGCAGCCGCGCGCCGCGGCCCGCACTTCCGGCGACACGCTCACGCTCACAAAATTCTGACGAACGCAGTCGGCGCTACCACGCGATGCCGTAGTCCTCGCCGTGATTGCTGGAGCCGCCCCACATCGTGCCGTGCTTCTGGTCGAGTTCGATGGCGTTGATGGGGCCGGACGTGCGCTCCTCGAACGTCTCGTCGTAGCCCATGCGCCGCAACTCCGCGCGCGTCCACGCGGGTATCGCGTCGGCGAGAAGTATGCGACCGGGCCGCGACTCATGGTTGCCGAACGAGCTGCTCATCTGGAAGCTGTTGATGTTGGGCGCTTCGGTCGCCTGCTGCACGTCCATGCCGAACTCGACGACGTTGAGGAAGAATTGCAAGAGGTTCTGATCCTGACTGTCGCCGCCCTGCACGGAGAAGCAGAGGAACGGCTTTCCGTCTTTCAAGGCGAGCGTCGGCGTGAGCGTGACGCGCGGGCGCTTGCCCGGCTCGATGACGTTGAAGGGATTTTCCGCCGGGTCTGTGACGAAGCTCTGCGCGCGTTGACTCAGGCCCACTCCGGTGTGCCCCGCGATGACCGCGGGAACCCACCCGCCGCTCGGAGTGACGGAGACGACCCAGCCCTCTTCGTCCGCCGCCTCGACCGAAGTCGTGCCCGCGTAGAAGCCGCGCGTGAAGTCGTCCGCGGATTCCATCAGAGGTTCAAGCGCCGGCTCAAGTTGTGATACGGAAGTCGCGTCCTGCCCGCCCGAAGGCGCGGCGTTGGGGCGTGGCTTGGGCGGCGACCATTTTTGGAGCAGGTCTGTGTAAGGGTTCTTCTCGCCTTGGAACGGGTACGGGTCGCCGGGCTTGACGTTCGGGTCGTTGCGCTCCCAGTCGATGAGTTTGGCGCGCTGCTTCGCGAAGTCTTTGGAGAGTATTCCTTGTATCGGCTCGGCGGGCGGGAAATAAGGGTCGCCGAAATAAAAATCGCGGTCGGCGAAGGCGAGGTTCATCGTCTGGTAGAGCGTGTGGATGTAGCGCGCGGAGTTGTAGCCCATCGCCTTGAGATCGAAGTTCTCAAGGATGTTGAGCGATTCGAGCATCGCCGGGCCTTGCGTCCACTGCGAGAGCTTGTAAACCTCGATGCCCTTGTAAGTGGTCTTGACCGGCTCCTCGATGTGAACCTTCCAGTTGGCGAGGTCTTGCGTCGTAATCAGTCCGCCTTCTTCCTTCACGCCGCGCGCGAGTTCCTGCGCGATGTCGCCTTTGTAGAAGCGGTCGTATGCGGCGTAGATGGCCTCCTTGCGGCTCTTGCCCTGTTTGAGCGCCTGCTGCTCGGCCTCGACGAGTTTGCGGAGCGTCGCGGCAAGCTCCGGCTGGCGGAAGACTTCGCCCGCTTCCGGCGCTTCGTGCTTCTGGCCGAGGTGCGGCAGCATCACCGCGCGCGAATATTGCCACTTCTTGATCCAACTCTTATTCCGCTCGATTGTGTTGACGAGTTCGGCTTCGACGGGATAGCCGTCGGCCATCTCAATCGCTGGTTCGAGCACGTCCTTCAAAGAGAGCTTGCCGTACTCGGCGAGCATCGTGAGGACGCCGCCCGGCGTGCCCGGCGTGACCGCGGCGAGCGGGCCGTACTCCGGCGGGTAGCTCATGCCCTTCGACTTGTAGAACGCCGCAGTTGCGCCGGTCGGTGCGACGCCGAGCGCGTCAATGCCGACGACCTTTCCGGTGTGCGGGTTGTAGATGAGCGCCTGCGTCTCGCCGCCCCACGAGAGCGTGTCCCACATCGTGCAGGTCGCGGCGATCATCGCGGCGGCGGCGTCAACGGCGTTCCCGCCCTTCTGAAAGATCATCGCGCCCGCCGTGGCTGCGAGCGGCTTGCCCGTGATCGCCATCCAGTGCTTGCCGTGAAGCACTGGCTTCTGCGTGCGCTGGCCGCGCGTCGGCGTCGGCCCGAAGGACAAGGAGACAAGCATCGCGGCCAGCAGAACCGCGAACAGTTTTCTCGATAGACGCATCGCTCCCTCCGTTTTGTGCCCCAGCGGAAATTCTCTGACCTGCGGCTTGAATGCTGCTATTATGGCGCGGCCCTTACATCTTTTGAAGCCTAAATGAGCTTGTTCGGAAGTTCCCTCAGCCGCGGAGCGGCGCGACCTGCGGAATTCCGAACTGCTTCTCAAAAGTCGCGCGCTCATTTTTTGTCAAGTCAGAAGGAGAAACACGATGCGAAGGATCATCACGTGCGTCTGCGTTCTGCTGCTGCCGCTCGCGGCGTTCACGCAGACAGGGACGTTCTCGCCCGAAGTGCGCGACTTTATCAGCGTCCAAGCGCCCGTGGTCGCGCTCACGCACGCGCGCGTGATTGACGGCACGGGCGCGTCCGCTTTGAACGATCAAACCATCGTCATCAACGGCGGCAAGATTCAGTCGCTCGGCCCTTCTTCGACCGCGAAGATTCCCGACGGAGCGAAGGTCATTGACCTGACGGGCAAGAGCGTCATCCCCGGACTCGTCCTCATGCACGAGCACCTGTTCTACCCGACGGGCCGTCTCGCGCTCTACAACGAGATGGGCTGGAGTTTCCCGCGCCTCTACCTCGCCTGCGGCGTGACCTCGATGCGGACGACGGGCAGCGTCGAGCCTTACACAGACCTCAACATCAAGAAGCTGATTGACGCGGGCCGCGCCGTCGGCCCGAAGATGCACGTCACCGGCCCTTACCTCGACGGCGTCGGGAGTTTCGCCACGCAGTTCCACGTACTCCGTGACGCCGACGACGCGCGCCGCATGGTCAACCTCTGGGCCGACGAGGGCGCGACATCGTTCAAGGCTTACATGTACATCACGCGCGCCGAACTCGCGGCGGCGGCGGATGCGGCGCACAAGCGCGGATTCAAAATCACGGGCCACCTCTGCGCCGTCGGCTTCCGCGAAGCAGCCGCGCTCGGCATTGACAACCTCGAACACGGCATCGCGGTTGACACGGAGTTCCTGCCTGACAAGAAGCCCGACGTGTGCCCGCCGCAGAACGAGACGGTCACGTATCTGACGAAGCTCGACATCGAGAGCGCGCCCGTCCGTGAGATGATCCGCGATCTCGTCACGCACCACGTCGCCGTCACCTCGACGCTCGCCGTCTTCGAGGCGTTCCTGCCCGACCGCCCGCCGCTCCAGCAGAGAGTCCTCGACGCGATGTCCGACGGCGCGCGCACCAACTACCTCGCCTCGCGCGCCCGCGCAGCCGAGCGCAAAGATTCGCCGTGGCCCGCGGCGTTGAAGAAGGAGATGCAGTTTGAACTCGACTTCGCGCGCGCGGGCGGGCTGCTCATGGCCGGCACAGACCCGACGGGGAACGGCGGCGCGGTCGCTGGCTTCGGCAGCCAGCGCGAAGTCGAGCTACTCGTCGAAGCGGGCTTCACGCCGCTCGAAGCAATCCGCATCGCCACGCTCAACGCCGCACAGTTCCTCGGCGAGACCGGCACCGTCGGCACAATCGCCGCGGGCAAGCAGGCCGACTTGGTAGTCCTGCGCGGCGATCCTTCGACAAACATCGCCGACATCGAGCGTGTCGAGACGGTCTTCAAAGACGGCGTCGGCTTCGACTCCGCGAAGATCATTGACTCGGTGCGCGGCTCGGTCGGCTGGCGCTGAAGTTTCATCCGCGACAGACGACAGCGCATGAAGTCAGTCGCTCAAATCTTCACGAACGGAGGTGTCATGGTCTCTCAAAAAAATCCGGCGCTCGTTATTATCTTCTTCGTCATCGCCGCCGTCCTCGCGCTCCTGTGCGCGTTCTTCGTCTTCTACACGGCGCGCCTTCTCTACGTGACACAGTGGCTCACGGGCGTGCGCGCGG
>DASRCS010000246.1:0-11416 GCA_035652995.1 Pyrinomonadaceae bacterium | reverse complement strand
GACCGCAAGCACCACCGGCTGTTCTCCGGCTGCTCGAACAAGTTGATGGCCGTCGTTGACTCGGAGAGCGGCAAGGTGATCGCGACCGTGCCCATCGGCGCGGGCGTTGACGCCAACGGCTTCGACGACGGCGGCGACCTCGCCTTCAGCTCGAACGGTCAGGACGCGACGCTCACCGTCGTTCACGAAGACTCGCCGCAGAAGTTCACCGTGCTCGACAACGTCCCGACGCAGCGCGGCGCGCGCACGATGGCCGTTGACACGAAGTCGCACCGCGTCTTCCTCGTCACCGCCGATTTCGGCCCGCCGCCCCCGCCGACGCCCGAACGCCCGCGACCGCGACCGAGCATAGTGCCCGGCACGTTCACGCTCATCGTCGTCGGGAAGTGAAAGACGTTCGCGGGGGGCCGGCCAACCTCGCGCCGACTCCCCGCCCTGTCCACGGGCCGCGAGACGATTCCGCTTTCAAGCGCGTCGGGAGAAGAGAGGTTGAACGACGCGGAAGAGTTGAGGCGAAGCGACTCCGCCGTCGCGCGCGGCGGCGGCGAACCCGTCTCGATCAGCAGCGGGCCGGGCGGGCACGTCATAACTTACAGGCTGGCGAACAACACTCAGCGCTCGCTGATCGTCTTCGTGTGGGTCATGGTGCTGGCCTTCATCTCGATGGCCTACGTCGGCATCGCCGGCTGGGACAACTTCAACCTCATTGACTACCCCGGCTTCACAATCCTCTCGCTGTCCGCGACATACTGCCTCGCGGTCTGGTTCTTCAACCGGCGGACGATAACGGTCGGCGACAAGACCTTCGCCGTGCGGCTCGGCCCCGTGCCCTTCCCGCTGCCCGCCGGCCACGCCCGCGACATCGCCGACGTGCGGCGGATAGGCTACAACGTCTATCACGCCGTGCAGATCAAGGGGAACACGCTCTACTTCGTGCGCGCGGTCTTTCGCGACGGCACGCGCGCAGACCTCTTCACCGTCTTCAACGACGAAGCCGTCGCCGCGCGGCTCGCCGGGCAGTTGCGCCAGTGGGTCGCGGAGAAGCAGGCCGCGCGCCCGAAGATCATCGTGCCCGACGCGCTGCCGGATTTGTCCGAACGCGAGTTGGTCGCCGCCGACCGCAAGCAGAGATTCAAGGTCGCAATCTCCGTCCTCGCCGCGATCATCGGGCTGGCCGGTGTGGTAGCGCTGGCGGAGTTCGCGGCGTCGCTGTACCGCCCGGCGCGACAGGCCGCGCGCGACGCGAAGGAGTACGGGGCCTTTTCCGAACAGCTCCGCTCGTCTGAAAATTACACGGTCGCGATTCCCGCGAGGTGGGAGACTGGCGCGAGAAAGCCTTCGCGTTTCAACTCCGGCGGGAAGGAGAGGACGTTTTACTACCGGCTGACCGAGGGCTTTCTGTTCATGCAGGAGGACAAGACCTTGAGCGTGAAGGGCGCGGACGCCGAGTACGTTTCGGGCACGCCGTGCGGTCGCGGCAACTACTTCGTCCTCGCCGTGCCGAAGGGCGCGTTGACGAGGGAGACGCCGGAGACCATCACGCTGAACGCGCCGACGCTTCACGCCTCGAAGTTCAGGGCGTCAATCGTCAGCGGCGCGGAAGGCGTCGAGTGGGTCTGCTTCAGCGAGCAGCCGAAGCCAATGCCGACGCTTCCGCCCATACCCGTGCCGAGTTTCCCGACGCCGCCTCCTCGTTTTCCGACGCCGCCTCCGCGCCGCTGAATAACTTTGCCTCGCCGCCTCGCGCGTGAATCGTCAACGCGGCCCCAATCAAACGGGTCGCCCAACGCCGACGCGGACGACGCTTCGGGCCGGAGGCGAACGATGAAGAGAAAATTTCTGAAGCGAAACGCGGGGGGCGCGACGCTCCTCTGCCTCTGCCTGTCTTTCACCGCCGCGACGGTCGCGGGTCAGGCCGCGCGGCACGCGCGGCGCGTCGCGCAGTCGCGAACGACGCCCGCGCTCTTCCCCGTCTCGAAGGGCGGCAAGTGGGGCTTCATGGACGCGGGCGGGCGGGTCGTGATCCCCGCGCGCTTCGACAACGTCGCGGGCTTCAGCGAAGGACTCGCGCGCGTCACGCTCGGCGGCAGGCCCGGCTTCGTCAACGCGCGCGGCGAGGTCGTCCTCAGGCCGAAGTTCGATCAGGTCGGCAGCTTTCAGGAAGGACTCGCCTTCGTCGAGAACGGCTGGACGACGATCAAGAACATCGGCATCACGGCGGAGCCGGGCCGCTGGGGGTTCGTTGACAAGGCGGGCCGCCTCGCCGTACCCCTAAAGTTCACGCGCGCCGACTCGTTCTCGGAAGGACTCGCGCCGGTGCAGATGGCCCGCCGCTTAGGCGAGCGCAGCGGCTTCATTGACCGCACGGGCCGCGTCCGTATCGAGTTCCCGTTCGACGTGAGCTGGGGGTTCAGCGAGGGGCTGGCGCTCGTCCGAAGCAACGGCGCGATGTTCTACCTCGACCACGCGGGGCGGAAACTCCCGACGCCGAAGATTGACGACTACGAGGCGCGTCCCTTCTCCGAAGGTCTCGCCGCCGTCCAGATCAAAGGCGAGTGGGGATACATTGACAAGACGGGCCGGCTCGTCATCGCCCCGCAGTTCGACGACGCCGGAGACTTCTACGAAGGACTCGCCGCCGTGAAGGTGACGGTTGACGAGAGCCGCTACGTCACCTGCCCGATGGACGAGCAGGGCGCGACCAGAACCAGCACGAAAATCTACGGCTACATTGACCGCACGGGCCGCTTCGTCGTCCCGCCGCGTTTCGAGTACGCGGGGCCTTTCTCCGAAGGACTCGCGAACGTCTCGAACTGCTCGAAGCTCGCCTTCGTTGACAAGACCGGCGCGACCGTACTGAGCCTCCCCTTCGACGACGCGTCGCCCTTCCACGGCGGACTCGCCGCCGTCATGCGCTTTGAACTCGGCGGCGCGCTCACGGGCTACGTTGACAAGACGGGCAAGGTCGTTTGGAAGCCGGCGCGTTGACGGCGCGGCGCGCTCTCGCCGGAGCGTTTGCGCCGCGGCGCGCGGTGTGACACATTTGCTTTCCGGGGCAAGAGCGCCACAGCCGCGCGAAGGCTCCGACGCCGCGCCCGGCGCGCGGCAAACTCGCGGGGCCGCTTTCACGTCTAAGCCTCGCGGATTTACTGCCTTTTCGGCGCGAAATAAATTTCCGACGCGCGCCGATTTCCGAAACCCGCTGGAACGCACGTTGCACTCGACTCCCGCCGTGTGGCCCGCAAGGCGGCCCGAAGGAGCACTGAAAAAGTTTGTCTTCCCCTGACTCGCAAATCTTCTACGACCCCCGCGGTCGGCGCTGGAAGCGCGTGCGCCGCACCTGGCTCGCGCTCGGCATCGTCGCGACGGCGCTCGCCGTCCTCTTCATCATCAGCGTCCTCGTCCAGCCGGCTCTGCCGCAACTGAACCTGCGCCAGTCGGCGCACATCCCGCACGCGGTTGACGCGCGCACGCAGGTGAACACGCCGCCGCCGACGACGCCCGCCGAAGAGAAGGCGCGCGAAGCTGCGGACGAGTTGAAGCAGACTTTGAAGAAGACGAAGTTCGTGCCCTCGCGCCGCCCCTCGCAAATCAAAGTCACGCCGCCGCCCACTAACACGCAGGCTCAGTCCGCGGCGAACGACGCGCAAGCCCAGGCCGCGACCGCCGACGCGCAGGCGCAACTCGCGACGCCCGCGAGCGCGCGTCCCGCCGCGGGCGCGCAGGACGACGATCCGTCGAAAGCGCCGCAAGCCTCGAACGCGCAAGTACCGAACGCGCAACCCGTCGTTCCCGCGGGCAGGCCGTTGGCCGTCGGCTTCTACGTCAACTGGGACGATTCGAGCTACGCCTCTCTGAAGCGCAACATCAACGACCTCGACTGGCTCGTGCCCGAATGGATTCGCTTGCAGGACGGCGACGACCCGCTCGTCCGCGACTTCGCGCCGCAGGCGCTCAACCTCGTGCGCGGCGAGCGCCCGACGATGCCGATTCTCCCGCTCGTGCAGAACTACCAGAACGAGCAGTGGAACCCGCAACTGCTCGCGCGCGCGGTCGCGACCGAGCAGTCGCGGCAGAAGCTCGTCGGCGCTCTGTTGCAGACGGTCGAAGAGAACAAGTTCGGCGGCGTCACGATTGACCTCGAAGAGGTGCCGACCGCCTCGCAGCCGAACCTCTACGCCTTCATGCGCGAGCTTCACGACGCGTTCCACTCGCGCGGGCTGCTCGTCGCGCAGGCCGTTCCCTTCGACGACGACGACTGGGACTACAAGGCTTACGCCGCGACGAGCGACTACCTGATGGTCATGGCCTACGACCAGCACTGGGCTTCGAGCGCGCCCGGCTCGGTCGCGTCGCAACAGTGGTTCGAGCAGTTGCTCGCCAAGCGGATGCGCGGGCTTGACCCCGCGAAGACAATCGTCTGCGTCGGCAATTACGGCTACGACTGGACGAGCGAGGGCGGCGAAGCGCCCGAAGTCACGTTCCAGGAGGCCGTGCTTTCCGCGAAGGAGTCGGACGCGAAGGTCACTTTCGACCCGGCGACGCGCAACCCGCATTTCTCCTACGACGAGGACGACGGCTCGCACCACTCGGTCTGGTTCCTCGACGCCGTGACGGCCTACAACGAGATGCGCGCCTCCGCGCAGTACCACCCGGCGGGCTACGCGCTCTGGCGTCTCGGCTCGGAAGACCCTTCGCTCTGGCAGGTCTTCGGCTCGAACGCGCTGGCGAAGGCCGACGGCAGGATTGATTCGGACGACCTGCGCGACATACGCTACGGCTACGACATTGACTTCGAGGGCACGGGCGAAATCTTAAACGTCGCCGCCCAACCGCACGACGGCCTGCGCGAGTACCAGTTGGACGACGCGGGCTATGTCACGACCGAGTCGCTCAAGGAGACGCCTTCGAGCTACGTCGTCGAGCGCACGGGCGACCAGCCCGGCCTCGTCGCCTTGACGTTCGACGACGGCCCCGACGCGACGTGGACTCCGCGCATCCTCGACATACTCAAGCAGGAGCACGTGCCCGCGGCCTTCTTCATCATCGGCGAGAACGGGCAGGAGAACCCCTCGCTCGTCAAGCGCATCGTCGCCGAAGGCCACGACATCGGCAACCACTCCTACACGCACCCGAACCTCGGCGAGATGCCGGGGCGCGTCACGGATTTGGAACTCAACGCGACCGAACGACTCATCGAGTCGCTCACCGGGCGCTCGACCATCCTCTTCCGCCCGCCCTACTTCGGCGACGCCGAGCCGACCACGTCCGACGAGGTCGAGCCGATTGTGCGCGCGAAGGATTTGGGCTACCTGACCGTCGGCCTCCACGTTGACCCCGACGACTGGGCGACACCGGGCGCGGACGAGATCGTCAAGCGCACGGTCGAGGGCGTGACGAGCAAGAGCACGGACTTCGACCAGCGCGGCCAGATCGTGCTGCTCCACGACGGCGGCGGCGACCGCGAGCAGACGGTCGAGGCGCTGCCCCGAATCATCGAGCAGTTGCGCGCGCGCGGCTACCGCTTCGTCACCGTCTCGGAACTCGCCGGCCTCAAGCAGGCGCAGACGATGCCCGCCGTCCACGAGGATCACAGGCTGTTCGCGAGCGCCGACGCCGTCACGTTCTACGCGCTCTCGACCGGCGGTCGGATCATCCGCTGGACGTTCATCCTCGGCATCCTGCTCGGCATCGGGCGACTCATTTTCATCGGCGCGCTCGCGCTCGCCCAGCGCCTGCGCTCGCGCCGCCGCGAACGCGCGCACGCTGGCCGCGGCTTCGAGCCATACGTTACCGTCATCGTCCCGGCCTACAACGAGGAGCGCGTCATCTGCAAGACCGTCGAGAGCCTTCTCGCGTCGGACTACGAGCGGTTCGAGATCGTCGTCGTTGACGACGGCTCGCCTGACCGGACGAGCGAGGTCGTCGCCGAGCGCTTCTCTTCGGAGCCGCGCGTCCGCCTTTTCCGAAAAGAGAACGGCGGCAAGGCCGAGGCTTTGAACTACGGACTCGCGCTCGCCCGCGGCGAGATCGTCGTCGGCCTCGACGCCGACACGGTGTTCGCGCCGAACACGCTCCGCGCGCTCGCGCGCCGGTTCGTTGACCCGAAGATCGGCGCGGTCGCGGGGAACGCGAAAGTCGGCAACCGCATCAACCTCGTCACGCGGTGGCAGGCGCTCGAATACGTCACCTCGCAGAACCTCGACCGCCGCGCCTTCTCGACCCTAAACTGCATCACGGTCGTGCCCGGCGCGGTCGGCGCTTGGCGGCGCGAGCTGGTTGAGCGCGTCGGGGGTTTCAGCTCCGACACGCTCGCCGAGGATCAGGACTTGACGCTCCGCGTCCGACGCCTCGGCTACGAGGTCGGCTACGAGGAGGACGCGGTCGCCTGGACGGAAGCGCCGGACACCTTCGAGGGTCTTCGCAAGCAGCGCTTCCGCTGGTCATTCGGCACGCTCCAATGCATGTGGAAGCACAAGGGCGCGCTCCTGCGCCCGCGCCACCGCGCCCTCGGCTTCGTGGCGATGCCGAACGTCTGGATATTTCAGATTCTGTTTCCGCTCATCTCGCCTTTGATGGACTTGATGTTCCTCTGGACGTTCGTCGCCGCCGCGCTCGAACGGCTCGAACACCCGACCCAGCCCGCCGTCTCGAACTTCGGGCAGGTGGCGTTTTATTACGCGCTCTTCCTCGCGGTTGACTGGGCCTCGGCGGCCTTCGCCTTCGCGCTCGAGAAGCGCGAGCAGTGGAGCCTCCTGTGGTGGCTCTTCCTGCAACGCTTCGGCTACCGGCAGGTGATGTACACGGTGATGGTCAAGTCGTTTTTCTCCGCCGCGCGCGGCGTCCTCGTCGGCTGGGGCAAGCTCGAACGCAAAGACACGGTCGCGCTCTCGACGGCGAGCGCACCCCTCGCGGTCGAGACTGCGGTCGAGTAACTGTCGGAGCATTCGCCGACCGAGCAGCGCGGTTGCCGCATGAATGAAGAGGGCGAGTGAAGTTCGCTTCACTCGCCCTCAAACTTTCCCTCCAACTATCGCGCACCGCCTCCGCTCAAAGCCGACGCGCCGGTTAGTCGCCGTCAACCGACCGTCTCTCTGATTACCTCGGCCAGCCCGCGCACGTCTTCTTCAGTCGTGTCGAACGAGCACATCAGACGCACCTCAGAAATTTGTTCGTTCCAGACGTAGAAGAAGAAACGCTCGCGTATGGCCTCGACGTGCTCCGGCGGGATGATCGCGAAGACGGCGTTCGACTCGACCGCCTGCGTAACCTTGACGTTCGGGATTTGTTGAAGCTCCGCGGCGAGCATTCGCGCCATGCGGTTCGCGTGCCCGGCGTTTCGGAGCCAGAGGTCTTCCGCGAGGAGCGCGCCGAACTGCGCGGTTATGAAGCGCATCTTCGACGGGAGCTGCGCGCCCTGCTTGCGGACGAACTCGAAGCCGCGCGCCAAGTCAGCGCCGAAGAAGACGACGGCCTCGCCGTACATCATCCCGTTCTTCGTCCCGCCGAACGAGAGAACGTCAACGCCCGCGTCCGCCGTCAACTCGCGCAAGCTCACATTCAAGCCCGCCGCCGCGTTCGACAGGCGCGCGCCGTCAACGTGCAGCAGCAGGTCGTGCGTGTGCGCGAACTCCGCGAGGCGCTTCAACTCTTCGACCGTGTAAACCGTGCCGTACTCCGTCGCCTGCGAGACCGAGACGACGCGCGGCTGCACGTGATGCTGGTCGCCCAAGCGCGCGAGCAGCGGCTCGACCTGCTCAGGCCGGAGTTTGCCGTCCGGCGTCGGCAGGTCAATCAGCTTGCAGCCCGTGAACCTTTCGGGCGCGCCGCACTCGTCAACGTTGATGTGCGCCGACTCGGCGCAGACGACCGCGTGGTGCGGGCGCGTCAGCGCGGAAAGACCCAAAACGTTCGCGCCCGTCCCGCCGAAGACGAAGAAGACCTCGACGCTTTCGCCGAACTGCTCGCGGAATTTTTCGACCGCGGCTTCGGTGTAAACGTCGTCGCCATACGCGACCACGTGCCCCTCGTTGGCCGCGCGCAAAGCCTCCATCACGCGCGAGTGAACGCCCGCGTTGTTGTCGCTCGCGAATCCTCGTTTAGCTTTCATGCCTAGGTGAAAATTGTACCAGCCTTATCGAACGCGCCGAGTTACCTCAACGGCACGCCGCCGAGTTCTAAAACCTTCGCCCTCTCGCCTTCGGGCAACTGCGCGTAAAGCTCCGTGAAGGCCGCGTTCGTCCAGCCGAAGCCGATCTCGTTCGACTGGTAGCCGAAGCGCAGGCCCGCGCCGAGCGAGGACGTGCGCGCCGCAACGTCGTACTTCTCGACAATCGTGTTGTGCGCGATGAAGTCTTTGAGGACGAGCGAGAGGAAGCTCGCGGAGACGCGGTCGGCCTCGCGCTCGTAGCCGTAGCGGCGCAGGCCCTCGACCGCGATGAGCTGCATCGGCGCCCAGCCGTAGGGCGCGTCCCACTGGCTGCCCGACTCGTTCGTGCTCGTCTGCAAGCCGCCCGCGCGCTCGAACAGTTTTAGATTCGAGACGACGCGCGCGGCCTGTCGCGGCGTGGCGACGCCGGCCCAGAGCGGGTAAAAGGTCGTCACGAACGGGTAGCGTCGGCGCTCGCCTCGCTCGAAGTTGTAGTCGTAGTAAAGCCCTTCGCGCTCGTCCCACATCAGACGGTTGATTCGCTCTTTCCGTGCCGCCGCGCGCCGCTCCCACACTCTCGCCTCGCCCGCGCGACCGAGCGTGCGCGCGATCTCGGCGGCGTCGCGCTCGTAAACGTAGAGGAGCGAGTTCAGGCAGACGGGATTGTAGCTCGTGATGTCGGCGCTGAACGGCCCGAAGCGGTTGGAAGGGTCGAAGCCCGACTCGCGCATCGAGCGGTCGCCTTTGTAAAAGGCGGGCGTCAACTCGTCGCGCGCGCGGTCGTAGAATTTTCCAACGTCGTAGTCCGGGACTTGCGGGTGCGCGCGGAAGAACTCGCGGACGCGGTCGTAGTGCGTGCGGCCTTCGGCGTCACGTTCGGCGGCGACGACTTCGGGCGCGGGGCCGGCTCCGGCGTCGAAGTAGCGCGCGAGTCCCGTCCGCGGCGTGAGGTGCGGCCCTTCAGTCCAGTACCGATAATACTTCTCGACCGCGGGGAGCGTGCCGCGAAGCCAACGCGCGTCTCTCTCTTTCTCGAAGACGCCGAGAATCATGCGCGTCAAAAACGGCGGCTGCGAGCGCGTGAGGTAGTAGGTTCGGTTCGCGTTGAGGACGAGGCCGTAGTTCTCTATCTCATAGACGAAGTTCTCGACCATGTCGCGCGCCAACTCCGTCTCGCCGTCGCGCAGCAATCCGATCTCGATGAAGTAGCTGTCCCAGCCATACATCTCGTTGAAGCGACCGCCGGGCACGACGTATGGACGAGGCAGATAAAGAAGCCCCGGCCCGGCGTCGGTCGCGCGCGCTGGCAAACGACGCAGCTCGATGCGCGCGAAGTCTTCGGGCTTTAACTGCGCGCGCAGAGTTCGCTCGACCGCGCTCAAATCTTCGGTGTGCGAGACGTAAACGGGCCAACGCCCTTCCGCCGCCGGCTTGAACTTCGGGTCAACCGCCGCCGCGGCCAGGTCGCGGTTCGAGCGCGAGAGCGTGTGCCAGCTACGGCGTATGTACTCGCGTATCGAGTCGAGTTGCGCCGCCGTCGCGCGCGCGACACTACCCTGCGCGTGCGGGCGTGCGCCCCCGGCGTGCGCTACCACCGCGGCGAGCAGGGCGAGCGCCAGCGTCGCGCCGAAGAGTTTGTTCTGTATTTGTGTGTGCGATCTTTTCACGCGCGGACAACGGGCGAGCGACACGCGCCGCGCTTTAGTTCATCGAGCAGGAGCCGGGGCCGCGCGGGTCGCCGCACGTGCCGCACGGAGTCGAAGGGAACTCTCTCGGCGCGCGCGTGCCGCCCTTCACGCCGGCGGCGAAGACGGACAGTTGTTTTTCGAGCCGCTTGCTCTTGCACTCCGGGCAGGCGGGCTGCTCGCCGCCGCGCACGATCTTCTCGAAGCGCTGGCCGCACTTGCGGCAGACGTACTCAAAAACCGGCATAAACTTTTTCCTCCTGCCGTGCGTCGTCGGTCACTCACGGACGTTCGCGTGTCTCGCGGCGTTTAGCTTTCCACCTCTCGCCGCACGTGTCAAACCGGAGTCGCGCGCGGCGCGCGTGGCATCGCCTTTGCTCGTCTTCAAGTCATCGGGGGACTAATCGAGCGGAAACGCGGGCGGCGCGGCTGTCCTTTCCAAACCAACGTATCATTGATGTGCGTCGCGCGTGTCCGCTTGGCGAACAACGGCTGACGCTTCGGTGCGTTGGCCGACAGAAAGCTGGTGAGTCATGCGGGAAGACAGATTGATCGAAGACAGATTCGTCAACGCGTCGCGCGCGGGCGGGCGCGTGGACGAGGGCCGCTGGAGGCTTGGCTTCGGCCTGATGGTCGGACTCGTGCTGTGCCTGATCGCGCTTTTGGCGATCATCATTCTCGGCGTGACGACGGGCATCGGACTCGTCCTCGCAGTCCCGTTCGTCGCCGTCGTCATCGTCGCGGCGCTGATTCTGTTCCGCGCCGGCGCGACCGCGGTCAAGACCGTCTGCCCCGTCTGCAACGCGCGCTTCGACGAGCCGAAACACCTCTCCGAGTTCGACTGCCCCTCGTGCGGCAGTCACCTCGAAGCGGTGAACGGCGTCGTGCGTCGCGCGGCGTGACGGCGAGTGTTCTCAGACTTTCAGTTCGCCTGGGATTCGGACATGAGCGCGAAGGAGTCTTCGGCGTCCGCCTCGACGATGAGGTCAACGCCTGAGAGCGCGAAGCGACGGGCGGCGGCGGACGCGCGCGCGTCGCACTCCTCGTCGAGCGACCACTGCGCCTGTCGCGCGAGGAGCGCGAGCGCCGTCGCCCGCCCCAACGTCAAAGCGAATCGCCGCGCGCCGGCTTCGAGCGTCACCTGATTCTCTTTTCGCGCGTCGTCGAGCCACACCGCCGCGTGTGTGAATGCGTCGCACGCGGTCTTTGCCGCACGCGCGAGCCTCGCGTCACGGACTGAGCGCGCGCAGGTTTTTATCTCTTCATCGAGCGACGCGAGCGCGCCGTCTTCCTTCGCCGCCGCTCGCATGGCGTCGAGCGCGAGGACGTTGGTCGTGCCCTCCCAGATCGAGAGCACCTGTGCGTCACGCAGGATGACGGGCAAGCCGGTATCTTCGACGTAGCCCGCGCCGCCGAAAGCCTCCAACACTTCACTCGCCACGGCGACCGCCGCGCGCGCCGTCGTCAACTTCATCAACGGCGTCAACAGCCGGAGCAGTCGCGCGCCCGCTTCGCAACCCTCGCCCGACTCCTCGCGGCCCGTAAGCTCCGCGACGAAGAACGCGAGGTGAAGCGCGGCCTC
>DASRCS010000245.1:0-9176 GCA_035652995.1 Pyrinomonadaceae bacterium | reverse complement strand
AGATTGCCGTCCGCACCGCGCTCGGCGCGAGCCGCGTGCGCGTCGTCCGGCAACTCCTCACCGAGAGCCTGCTGCTCGCTCTGCTCGGAAGCGTCGTCGGACTCGGCCTCGCGTGGTGGGGCACCAGCGCGCTCGTCGCGATCAGCCCGCGCGAGATGGTGAACCTGCAAGGCGTCGGCATCAACCTCGCCGTACTTCTGTGGACGGCTGCCATCTCGCTCGTGACCGGCATCGTCTTCGGACTCGCGCCCGCGCTCGAAGCCTCGCGCCTGAACCTGAACGACGCGCTCAAGGAAGGCGGCAAGGGCGCGGGCGCGCAGAGCACGCGCAGCCGTCGCCTGCGCGGCGCGCTCGTCGTCGCCGAGGTCGCGCTCTCGCTCGTGCTCTTGGCGAGCGCCGGACTGCTCGTCAAGAGCTTCGTCCGCCTCCAACACATTGACACGGGCTTCAACACCGAGAACGTTTTGACGTTCGTCCTGCCGCTGGCCGGGGACAAGTACAAAGACGACCCGCAGATCGTCGCCTTCTTCCGGCAGGCCGAGGAACGCGTCCGCGCGCTCCCCGGAGTCAAGAGCGTCGGGATGGTGAACTACCTTCCGCTCTACGGCGGACTCGGCTCGGCGACCGGCTTCACGGTCGAGGGGAGGCCCGCGCCGCCGCCGGGCACCGGGCCTTCGACGAACGTGCGCGTGGCCGACGCGGGCTACTTCGGCGCGTTGGGCGTACCGCTGCTGCGCGGGCGTAACTTCAGCGACGCCGAGCAGAGCGAGGCGAGGCACGTCGTCCTCATCAGCCAGTCGTTCGCGCGCCAGTACTTTGGCGGCGAAGACCCCGTCGGCAAGCGCGTCAGCGTCGAGATGTTCGACAAGCCCGACCCGACCGAGATCGTCGGCGTCGTCGGCGACGCGCGCTACGACAGCCTGACGGACGCGGCGCAGCCGACCGTCTATTTCCCGACGCCCGAACTCACATACTCCTTCATGACCTTCGTCGTCCGCACCGACGGCGACCCCGCCTCAATCGCGCCCGCCGTCCGACGCGAGATCGCCGCGCTCGACCCCGACCAGCCCGTCTCCGACGTTCGCACGATGAACGAGGTCATGGCCGAAACCTTGGGCCGCGCGCGCTTCAACACGCTCCTGCTCGGACTCTTCGCGGGACTCGCGACGCTGCTCGCCGCGGTCGGCATCTTCGGCGTGATGAACTACTCGGTGACTTTGCAGACGCGCGAGATCGGTCTGCGGATGGCGCTCGGCGCTGAACCCAATCGCATGCTGGCGCTCGTGCTGAAGCAGGGGCTTCTGCTCACGCTCGCCGGCATCGCCATCGGGCTTGCCGGCGCGCTCGCCCTCACCCGCCTCATGTCGAGCCTTCTGTTCGAGGTCGGCGCGTCAGACCCGCCGACCTACGCGGCCATCGTCGTGCTGCTCGCGGCAGTCTCGCTGGTAGCCTGTTACATCCCGGCCCGCCGCGCGACGAAGGTCGATCCGATGGTGGCGCTTCGTTACGAGTGATTGCGGAATGCGGAATGCGGATTTCGGATTGATGAAAGGCGCTTTGTCTTCTAATCCGCATTCCGCATTCCGAATTCCGCAATCGAGTTGAGGTGAGGCGATGAGGACACTCTGGCAGGACGTTCGTTACGGGCTTCGCACGTTGTCGAAGAACCCCGGCTTCACGGCGGTCGCGGTGCTCGCACTCGCGCTCGGCATCGGAGCGAACTCGGCCATCTTCTCGGTCGTCAACGCGGTGCTTCTTAACCCGCTGCCGTTCCCCGAAGAGGGGCAGTTGCTCCGGCTCGGCGAGGGCACGCGCGGGCAGGCGCTCGCCGAGCGCGGCTCGTTCTCGTTCCCCGACTACCGCGACGTGCGCGCGCAGGCGCGGACGCTCGCGCACGTCGCCGCCTTTTGGAATTCGGGCGCGATACTCACGGGCGAGGGGCTTGAGGAAGAGCAACTGCACGGCGCGGACGTGTCGCCCGAATACTTCGCCGTGCTCGGCGAGCGGCCCGAACTGGGGCGCGTCTTGACCGACGAAGACAACCACCCGGACGCCGACGCGGTCGTCATCAGCCACTCGCTCTGGCAGCGGCGCTTCGGCGGCAGGCGCGACGTTCTCGGCCAGCAGTTGAAGCTGGGCGGCTCGACGATGACGGTCGTCGGCGTGATGCCCGCGGGGTTCGAGTACCCGTTCCGCACGGCGCACCAGGACTTCTGGGAGCCGCTCGACGACCGCCCCACCCCCGCGCGCGAGCAGCGCGACAGCCGCAGCTACAACATCATCGCGCGCATGAAGCCGGGCGTCACGGTCGAACAGGCGAACGCCGAACTCGACACGATCTCGCGCCGGCTCGAACAGCAGTACCCGGACTCGAACACGACCGTCCTCATCGCCGGGGCCTCGATGCGCGACGACGTGACGAGGGACGTGCGGCCCGCGCTCCTGATTCTGCTCGGCGCGGTCGCGTTCGTGCTTCTGATCGCGTGCGCCAACGTCGCCAACCTCCTGCTCGCGCGCGCGACCGCGCGTCACAAAGAGATCGCGGTGCGGACGGCGCTCGGCGCGTCGCGCTGGAGGATCGTCCGCCAGCTTCTCGTCGAGAGTCTCCTGCTCGCGCTCGCGGGCGGCGCGGCGGGACTCCTGCTCGCGGTCTGGGGCGCGGACGTTTTAGTCGCCGCGAGTCCGTCGGACATCCCGCGCGTCGAGCAGGTGGGCCTCGACGCGCGCGTCGTCATCTTCACTCTTCTCGTCTCGGCTCTGACGGGCGTCGCCTTCGGACTCGTGCCCGCGCTGCAAGCCTCGAAGACGGAGTTGACCGGCGCGCTCAAGGAGGGCGGGCGCGGGGCGACCGAAGGTTTCCGTCGCAACCGCGCACGCTCGCTTCTGGTCGTCGCGGAGGTTGCGCTCTCGCTCGTGCTCCTGATCGGCGCGGGGCTTCTGATTCGCAGCTTCGTGCGGCTGATGCAGACCGACCCCGGCTTCGACCCCAGCCGCGTCATCGCGCTCGACATCCCGCTCAGTCGTCAGCGCTACGACACGGAGCAGAAGCAGGCCGCCTTCTTCAACCAACTCGTCGAGCGCGCGCGACAACTCCCCGGCGTCGAGGCCGCGGGGCTTGTCAACAACCTGCCGCTCACCCACAACGTTGACGAGTTGACCTTCAACATCGCGGGCCGCCCGCCGTTCCCGCCCGGCGCGGAGGCCGAGGCGAACGACACGGTCGTCAGCCCCGGCTACTTCGAGGCGATGAAGATTCCGCTCCGCGAGGGCCGGATGTTCTCGGCGCAGGACGGGCCGAACGCGCCGCGCGTGATGCTCGTCAGCGAGGCGCTCGCGCGCAAGTATTTCGCGGGTCAGAACCCGGTCGGCCAGCGGCTCGTCATTGACTACGACGCGCCGCTGGGGAATGTGACTTACGAGATCGTCGGCGTCGTCGGCGACGCGCGGCGCGCGTCGCTCGAAGCGGCGGCGGAGCCGGAGTTCTACGTGCTCAACGAGCAGTTGCCGCAGCGGCGCTTGAACCTCGTCGTCCGCACGTCGGCGGCGAACCCGGCCTCGATGGCGGCGGCGCTGCGCGGCGCGGTCGCGGAACTCGACAAGGAGCAGACGGTCTGGCAGACGCGCACGCTCGACCAGTTGGTCTCGGCCTCGGTCGCGGCGCGGCGCTTCAACATGGCGCTGCTCGGCGTCTTCGCCGCGGTCGCGCTCGCGCTCGCCGCGCTCGGCATCTACGGCGTGATGGCTTACACGGTGACGCGGCGGACGCACGAGGTCGGCGTCCGCATGGCCTTGGGCGCGAGCCGCGGCGACGTGCTGCGCCTGATCGTCGGGCAGGGCATGGCGCTCGCGCTCGCGGGCGTCGCCGTCGGACTCGCGGCGGCCTTCGCCGTCACGCGCGTGCTGGCGGGCCTTCTCTACGGCGTCACGACGACAGACCCGCTCACCTACGCGTGCCTCGCGCTGCTGCTCGCCGCAATCGCCTTCGTCTCCTGCTACCTTCCCGCGCGCCGCGCGACGAAGGTTGATCCGGGCGTGGCGCTTCGTTACGAGTGATGAGAGAAAGCGTCGGCCTCCTACTCATCACTCATCACTTCCGAAGGGGTGAACCGATGAGCACACTGCTGAACGACGTTCGCTACGCGGCGCGCGTGCTGCGCAAGAGTCCGGGCTTCACGGCGGTCGCCGTCGCGGCGCTCGCGCTCGGAGTGGGCGCGAACACAGCCATCTTCTCGGTCGTCAACGCGGTGCTGCTGAAACCGCTCGACTACAGAGACCCCGGCCAGTTGGTTCTCATCAACCACAACTACAAGAAGCTCGACCTGCGCGCGGCGGTCTCTGCGCCCGGCTACCTCTACTACCGCGACCACGCCAAGTCGTTCTCCGACGTGGCGGCCTACAGCCAGATGAACGTCAACATGACGGGCGAGGGCGAGCCGGAGCGTGTGCAGGGCATGAGCGCGACGGCCAACCTCTTCCAGACTCTCGGCGCGCGGGCGGCGAAGGGGCGCACCTTCACGGCGGAGGAGAATCAGGAGGGCAACAACCGGGTCGTCGTCTTGAGCGACGCCTTCTGGCGCAGGCGCTTCGCCGGCCTCGACGTGGTCGGCAAGAAGATCACGCTCAACGGCGAGAACTACGAGATCGTCGGCGTGATGCCGCCGGGCTTCCAGTTCGGGCGCGAGTTCGCGCCGACCGGCCCCGACCTCTGGGCGCCCATCGCCTTCACGCAGCAGCAGCTCGACCCGAACACTAACCTGACGAGCGAGTTCCTCGGCGTCGTCGCGCGCATGAAGCCCGGCGTCCGCGCCGGGCAGGCGCAGGCCGATATGAACTCGATAGCCGGCGAGCTGCGCCGGCAGTACATGCCCGACCTGGACGAGAGCAACTGGGGACTCCTCGTCACGCCGCTCGAAGAGGTCGTCGTCGGCGACAAGATTCGCTCGGCGCTCTGGATTCTGCTCGGCGCGGTCGGCTTCGTCCTGCTCATCGCGTGCGCCAACGTCGCCAACCTTTTGCTCGCGCGCGCCGCCGCGCGGCAGAAGGAAGTGGCCGTGCGCGCCGCGCTCGGCGCTTCGCGCTGGCGGGTCGTCCGTCAACTCCTGACCGAGAGCGTGCTGCTCGCGCTCGCGGGCGGGGGCTTGGGGCTTCTGCTGGCGGTCTGGGGCGTTGACCTCCTCCTGAAGCTCAACGACAACCGCCTGCCGCGCGCCTACGACGTGGGGCTGGACAAAAACGTTCTCCTCTTCACGCTCGGCGTCTCCGTCCTGACGGGCGTCGTCTTCGGACTCGCGCCCGCGTTCCAGACCTCGCGCGTGAGCCTGCACGACACGCTCAAGGAGGGCGGTCGCACGGGGCGCGCGGGCGTGAGCCAGCGCGTGCGCGGCGCGCTCGTCGTCGCCGAGATTTCTTTCGCCGTCGTGCTGCTCGTCGGCGCTGGCCTCCTCGTCAGGAGCTTCACGCAGTTGGAGCAGGTCAGCCCCGGCTTCGAGCCGCGCGGCGTGCTGGCGTTGATGGTCTCGCTGCCCGGCAACAAGTACGCCGACGATTCTTCGCGCGCGGCCTTCATGCGGCAGATGCTCGAACAGGTGCGCGCGCTCCCCGGCGTGAAGAGCGCGGCCACGATCACGACTCTGCCGATGAGCGGCCTCAACCAGAGCGGCAGCTTCGGCATCGAGGGCAAGCCGACGCCGCGCGGGCAGGACTCGCCGCACGGCGACCGCTGGATGGCCTCGGACGACTACTTCCAGACGATGGGCGTGCCGCTCGTCCGCGGACGCTTCTTCGACGCGCACGACACCGCGGACGCGCCGTGGGTCGCCATCATTGACGACGCGATGGCGCGCAAGTACTGGCCGGGCGAAGACCCCGTCGGCAAGCGCATCGCCTTCGAGGGCACGATGCAACAGCCGAAGTGGCGCGAGGTCGTCGGCGTCGTCGGCCACGTCAAGAACGACGGACTCGAAGGCGAGTCGCGCGTCCAGTATTACGTCCCCTACGCGCAGCGCTCCGGCTCGCCCAACCTCTTCGTCGTCGTCCGCACGGACGGCGACCCAGCCGCGCTCGCGCCCTCGGTTCGCAGAGCGATTGCCGGAGTTGACAGAGACCTCCCCGTCTATCGCGTGACGACGATGGAGCGGATGGTCGCCGACTCGCTCGCGCAGCGCCGCTTCTCGATGTTCCTGCTCGGCTCGTTCGCCGCAATCGCGCTCGCGCTCGCCGTCGTCGGACTCTACGGCGTGATGTCTTACTCGGTCGCGCAGCGCACGCACGAGATCGGCCTTCGCATGGCTCTCGGCGCGCAAGGCCGCGACATCCTGAAGATGGTCGTCGGCCAGGGGCTGCTGCTCATCGCCGCCGGACTCGCCATCGGACTCGCGGGCGCGTTCGCGCTCACGCGCCTGATGTCGAGCCTCCTCTTCGGCGTCACCGCGACAGACCCACTCACTTACGCCGGCATCGCGCTCCTGCTCGCGGCGGTCGCGCTCCTCGCCAGCTACATCCCCGCGCGCCGCGCGATGAAGGTTGATCCGGGCGTGGCGCTGAGATACGAGTGATGGGTGATGAGTGATGAGTAAAAGCAAACCGTTACAACTCATCACCCATCACCCATCACTCATCACTGTGCATTCATGGCTCTCTGGCTTCTGCTCTTTCGGAGGTTCTGCCGATGAACAAGCTGCTTCAGGACGTGCGCTACGGCTTCCGGCGGCTGAAGTCGAGTCCGGGGTTCACGCTCGTCGCGGTGCTGTCGCTCGCGCTCGGCATCGGGGCGAACACGGCCATCTTCAGCCTCGTTGACACGGTGCTGCTGCGCCCGCTCAACGTGGAGCGCCCCGACCGTCTCGTCGAACTCTACGGCACGCTGCACGACGGCGCGGACTACACGATCCAGTCCTTCCTCAACTTCAAGGACTACCGCGAGCGCAACCGGACGCTCGCGGGCGTGATGGCCTACCGCTTCGTGGTGATGAGCCTGAGCCACGAGGGGAACAACCAGCGCGTGTGGGGCTACCTCGTCTCCGGCGACTACTTCGACGTGCTCGGCGTGAAGCCTGCGCTCGGTCGTTTCTTTCTCGCCGAGGAAGACCGCGTGCCGGGCGAGCGCGCCGTCGCCGTCATCAGCTACGACTGCTGGCGCAGGCGCTTCAACTCCGATCAGTCAATCGTCGGTCGCGACGTGATGCTCAACGGAATGAAGTTCAACATCATCGGCGTCGCGCCCAAAGGCTTCGTCGGCACCGAGATCGCCTACGGGCCGGAGATTTTCGTGCCGACGATGATGGCCGAGCAGATCGAGCCGGGAAGCACCTGGCTCAACGCGCGCACCGACGACAACCTCTTCGTCGTCGGTCGCCTCAAGGACGGCGTGACGCGCGAGCAGGCGCAGGCAGACCTTCAGGCCGTCACGCTCCAACTCGCCAAAGAGCACCCGGACGAGAACGCGGGCCGAGGGGTTCGGCTCGAATCGCCGGGGCTGTTCATCCCTTCGATAAGGGATTCGGTCTTCGGGTTCGCGGGCGTGATGATGGCGGTCGTCGCGCTCGTGCTGCTGCTCGCGTGCGTCAACCTGGCGAACCTCCTGCTCGCGCGCGCGACCGAGCGGCGCAAGGAGCTGGCCGTCCGCCTCGCGCTCGGCGCGTCGCGCGCGCGCATCATGAGGCAGCTCGTGACCGAGGGCGTCATGCTCGCGCTCGCGGGCGGCGCGGCGGGACTCCTGCTCGCCGCGTGGGTCAACGACCTCGTCGCCTCGATCAAACTTCCGACCGACGTGGCAATCGTCTTCGACCTGCGGATTGACTGGCGCGTGCTCGCCTTCGCCGTCGGCATCTCGCTCGTGACCGGCGTCGTCTTCAGCCTGCTGCCCGCGTTCCAGTCTTCGAGGCCGGAACTCGTGCCGGCGCTCAAGGACGAAGGCTCGATGGGCGGCTTCCGCCGCTCGCGCCTGCGGAACTCGCTCGTCGTCATCCAGGTCGCGCTCTCGCTCGTGCTGCTCGCGTGCGCGGGCCTCATCGTCCGCGGTCTTCTGGCCGCGCAGGCGTTGCGCCCCGGCTTCAACCCGGCGAACGCCGTGGCGATGTCGTTCGACGTGGGGCTGCAAGGCTACGACGAGCAGCGCGGGCGCGAGTTCCAGCGCGAGGTCTTGCGGCGCGCGCGGGAGACGGCGGGCGTGCGCTCCGCCGCGCTCGTCTTTAACCTCCCGCTCTCGCTCAACTACAACAACTCGACGATCTACGTCGAGGGACAGGCCCCGAAGTCGAGCAGCGACCTCCCGCTCGCCATCCCGAACTTCGTCACGCCCGACTACTTCCGCACGATGGAGATTCCGCTGCTCGCCGGGCGCGACTTCAACGGGCAGGAGAGCAAGCCCGAGTCTCGCGTCGCCGTCGTCAACCGGACCTTCGCGCGCAAGTTCTTCGGCACCGATGACGCCGTCGGAAAGCGCTTCAACCACAGCGGCCCGTCCGACCCCTACTGGACGGTCGTCGGCGTCGTGGCGGACGGCAAGTACGAGACGCTCGGCGAGGAGCCGAAGCCCGCCTTCTTCCGCCCGCTGCTGCGCGACTACAACACGTCGGTGACGCTCGTCGCGCGCTCGTCGGGCGGAGACCCGCGTTCGCTCATCGCGGCGCTGCGGCGCGAGGTGCAGCAGCTCGACCCGACGCTCCCGCTCTACGAGGTGAAGACGCTCGAAGAGCACATGAGCGTGCCGCTTTTTCCGGCGCGCGCGGCGGCGATCCTTTTGGGAAGCTTCGGCGCGCTCGCGCTGCTGCTCGCGGGCGTCGGAATCTACGGCGTCATGTCTTATGCCGTCGCTGGTCGCACGCGCGAGATCGGCGTCCGCATGGCGCTCGGCGCGGCGCGGCGCGACGTGCTCGCGCTCGTCGTCCGTCAAGGGATGACGCTCGCGCTCGTCGGCCTGAGCGTCGGACTCGTCGCGGCGCTCGCCGCCTCAAGGCTCCTGACCGGGTTGCTCTACGGCGTCAGCCCCGGCGACCCTCTGACCTTCGCGGCGGTCGCCGTGCTGCTCTCGCTCGTGGCGCTCGTCGCCTGCCTCGTGCCGGCGCGGCGCGCGACGAAGGTTGATCCGATGGTCGCGCTGCGTTCCGAGTGAGCAGAGTTTGTGTGAACGGCGGCGAGCGGCGAGTGACCGGCTAAGCCTCTTGGCTCGTCACTCG
>DASRCS010000244.1:0-15480 GCA_035652995.1 Pyrinomonadaceae bacterium | reverse complement strand
GAGCGAGATGCCGGAGAAGAGATTGCCGAGCGTGTCCTGGAGGGCGAGGCCGAGGATGATGCCGAGCAGGGCCGACCCCGAAAGCAGCGCGCCGAACGATAGCGACTCGAAGTGGAGCTTGAGGATGACCGAGACCGCCGTGACGTAGAGGACGAGCGAGAAGAGGTCGCGCATCAGGCTCGGGGCCTCGTAGCCCTTGCGCTTGCGGAAGACGAGGAAGACCAACTCGTTGAGAGCGCGCGCCACGACGAAGGCGACCGAGAGCCAGAAGGCGATGCTGACGAAGCGCATCGCCCACTGGAGCGCGTCCTTCGGGTCGGTCATGAATTCCGACGAGAACGCCGCGCCGGAGATTTTGTGCAGGAGATAGAGCGTCAGCCCGAAGACTGCGGACGCGAGCAAAGGGAACGCGATCTGCTTTCTGAGCGGAGGGCGACTCATCGTAGTAAGTCAAAGTTCAAAGTTCAAAGTTCAAGGTTCAAAGTTAAATCCGGCCCGAGCTTTAAACTTTGAACTCTTCAAAGGTTGAAGAGACCGGGGAAGAGTTGCGTCGCGATGTAGAGCAGCGAGAGCGCCGACACGACGACGACCGTCAGCCACGACGCGGCATTATAAACCCGACCGTTCACGTTCGCACCCATCAATTCGCGCTTGTTGACGAGGCGCAGGATCGAGACGAGCAGCACGGGCAGCAGCAGCCCGTTGATGACTTGCGTGACGAGCAGCACGCGGAAGAGCGGCAGCCCCGGTATCATCGCCACGAGTCCGCCGACGGCGATGAGGAACGAGAAGATGCCGAGGAAGATCGGGGCCTCGCGGAACGAGCGCGAGACGCCCTTCTCGAACCCAAGCGCCTCGCTGACCGAGTAGGCCGTCGCCAGCGGCAGCACGCCCGCCGCGAGCATCGAAGCGCCGAAGAGTCCGACGCCGAACAGGAGCTTCGCGTAAGTCCCGGCCAGAGGTTCGAGCGCCTCCGCGGCCTGGGCCGCCGTCTCGACGTGGACGCCGTGCTTAAAGAGCGTCGCGGCGGTCGCGACGATGATGAAGAAGGCGACGAGGTCGGAGAAGGTCGTGCCCACCCAAACGTCGGCGCGCGTCGGGCCGTAGTCGTCCTCGGTCACTCCCTTCTCGACGACCGACGACTGGACGAAGACCTGCATGTACGGCGAGATGGTCGTGCCGATGAGCGCGACGATGGTGAAGATGTAGCCCGCGTTGAACTCGACCGTGGGTCGGACGAGTCCGCGCGCGACCTGCGACCAGTCGGGCTTCGCCAGGAAGGCCGACACGATGTAGCCGAGGAAGACGAGCGACATGACGAGGAAGACGCGCTCGACCCTGCGGTACGAACCCTTCACGACGAGCCACCAGACGGCCAGCGCGGCGAGCGGCACCGAGGCGTAGCGCGGCACGCCGAACAGCTCGGTCGCCGCGGCGATGCCGACGAACTCCGAGACGGTCACGCCGCCGTTGGCGACGAGGAGCGCGAGCATCACGACGACCGTCCAGCGCACGCCGAACTGCTCGCGTATCAGGTCGGACAGCCCCTTGCCCGTCACCGCGCCCATGCGCGTGCAGGTCTCCTGAATGATGCCGAGGGCGATTGTGATCGGGATGAGAGTCCAGAGGAGCTTGTAGCCGTAGTCGGCTCCGGCGGAGGCGTAGGTCGCGATTCCGCCCGCGTCGTTACCCGCGTTGGCGGCGACCATTCCGGGGCCGATGACGGCGAGGTAGGCGATGAGTCCGCGCCGAGTCGAGACCGCGCGGCGCACGCCGCGACCGCCGCGCCGCCACAGACGGCGACCCGCGTCCCGCACACTCTCTGCGCGCATCGAGGCCACTCGGAGGTTCTCCGTCAGCGGACATAAAATTAAGAAGTTTAGCGAGCCAACTCGTCGAGCAATTCATCATGCGAGACGGTCGGCTCATCACGGCGCTCGGCTACTGCGCCGAGGTCTTCTAAATCTTCAAGCAACTCTTCAAAATCTTTAATCGGCACGACAACTGCGACTCTCTCGCCGTCGTTGTTTGTGACGTACTGAGCTGTCGCTTTTAATCTCTTCAGGTCTAGCATTTATCACACAAGAAAGTCGAGCGGAACTACCCCTAACCGAACACGCGCGGCAATCTCTGCCGCCAGTCTTTCGGGAGTAGAAACTCCATCGCGTCGTCAACGGTGACGATGCCGGCGATGTCGCCCGCGTCGTCAACGACGGGGAGCGCGAGCAGGTTGTACTCGGCGATGCGCTCGGCCACCTCGCGGGCGGAGTCCTTCGGGTGCGCGAACTGGAACTCGTCGCGCATCACCTCGGAGAGCGGCGCTTCCGTGTCGGCGAGGATGAGGTTGCGGAGCGCGATGACGCCGCAGAGCTTCCAAGAGCCTTCCTCCTCGACGACGTAGAGGTAGTAAATCATGTTCGGCGTCTCGGCCATCTCGCGCAGACGCGCCAGCGCCTCGCCCGCCGTGATGTGCTTCGGCAGCACGACGAACTCCGTCGTCATGAGGCCCCCCGCCTCGTCGTCTTCGTAAGGCAGAAGCTCCTCAACGTCGGCCTTCTCCTCGTGCTCCATCAACTCCAGCAGGTCTTCGGCCTTCTCTTCGGGCAGGTCGCCGAGAACGTCCGCGGCCTCGTCGGGCGACATGTGTTCGAGGATGTCTGCGGCGCGCTCCTCCTCCATCTCGCCGATGATGCGCGCCTGGTCGTCGGCGTGCATCTCTTCCAGAGTCTCTGCCGCCGTCTCGTCGTCGAGCGCCTCGATGACCTCCGCGGTCTGGTCGCGCGAGAGGGCTTCGGCGAGGCGCGCGATCTCGACGGGGTGGAGGCGGGCGAGCTTGTCGCGCGAAGACTTCAACTGCACGGTCGCCGCGTCGGTCGCGAGGTAGCCTACGTCGGCCCAGTCAATGACCTCGACCGTCCGCGTCGCGGCGGCGAAGCCCTGCGGCGCGAGCCTGCGCCACAGCCCCGCGAGCGTCACGTCCGCGCCCGTCACCCTCCACTCGCCGCCGCCCTCGATGATCTGCACGTCGTTGACCCGCACGACGCGCTTGCCGTCAACGTCAATCAACTGCTTGTCGAGCACGTCGCGCGCGAGCAAGACCTCGCCCTCGCGCCGCGCGAAGCGCCGCAGGTCGAGGATGTCGGAGCTGAGCCGCGCGCCCTGCGCGTCAATCCGCGAGACGTGCGACCGCGGCACGAAGAAGTCGAGCCGGCGGTAGCGCGCGACGAGGCCCGTCACCGGCGGGTGGTCTTCGCCGAGGCGCACGATCACGTCCTTCAGAGTCGCCACGCGCTCGCCCTCGACCTCGCGGATCGGGCGACCGAGTAGCTGCGAGAGATACAGCATTTGAAATTAAAGCCCCCGAAGAGTTCGCCCGAATCATAGCAGAGGTCGGAGGTCAGAGGTCAGTGAAAAAACTTTTCGGCGCAAGCCCGTCGTCAAATCGTGATGACGAGTGAGACAGGACAACTGACCTCCGACCTCCGACCTCTATTTCGTCTCGACCGTGTAGGTGACGACCGTCTTGCCGCCGGCGGGAACCTGGACTTTCATTTGGAAATTGTCGGCGGCGAGTTTTTCGGTCGGGTGCGAGGATTCGAGGATCGTCCACTGGTTCTCGGCGAACGGCTCGACGCCCTCGCGGACGAAGGCTTCCGCCGCGCGCGAGGAGCGGTTCGAGATGACGACCTCGATTTTGGTGACGAGCTTCTCGCGCGTGTCGCCGTCCTGATTCTTGTACTCGACCTGACGGCGTTCGAGTATGCGGCGCGTGCCGAAGACGGTGGACGAGCGCCCCTGTGTGACGCTGAACTCGCCGCCGGGAGGCGTCAGCGGCACGCGATCCTGTCCGACGATCTGCGCGAGTCCGCCGTCGCGCGCGTAGATCGTCACCTGCCCGGCGGGCATCGAGTTCTCGGTCGGGTTCTTCGAGACGAGCCGGACTTCGAGTCCGCGCGGCAGCAGCACGAAGCCGCCGCGCGCGAGCGTCTGCGTGTTGTACTCGTTCTCGAAGACGTTGCGCTGGGTGACGGCGAGGCGCTGGTGCTGGAAGAGCGGCAGGCGGCTCTGCGGCACGTTCGAGTCGAGCGCCACTTCGCGGCCCAGGCGGAAGCGGCTGAAGACGCTCAGGCCCGAAGCGTCGGCGGACGCGGGCACGACGGCGACGACTTCTCTGCGCTCGTCGTCCCGCTGCATGGCGTTCGCGCCCAACTCCGCCCGGTCGAGTGTCGCGCCGTCCGCCGTGAGCAGGGCGACCTCGCCCGCGATGAGGTCAACGGTTCCGGCGCGGAGGTCTGCGCCCGTGTTGTTGTTGAGCGTGACCCACGAGTCGAGCGCGGCGGACGCGGGCGGCTCGCCTTCGCCCGCCGCGTCGAGGACGATTGAGTAGTCGTTCTGCCAACTGAGGTCGGGCGCGAGGTAGTCAACCTGCACGCGGCGCGGCCCGGAAGCGCCTCTGTTTTGCAAAACGATGTGGAGAACCGGTGAGCGCTGGCTGCGAACCTCCGCGCCGTCGTAGGTCAAGTCCTGCCGCACGACTTCGGCGTCCTCAGCCGTCACGCGCACCGTCCGTATGAAAGCCTTGGGCATCAGGCTGCGCCACTCGATCTGGTTGACGCCGGGCTGAAGCTCGACCGTGCGCTCTTCGAGGAACTCGGCCACGCCCGCGTCATAGACGCTCAGGTGCGTGGCCGCGCCCTGCGTCTGGGCCGCGGCGCTCTGCGCGAAAATCAGGATGAAGGGGACGAAGGCGCTGATGAGTCGAAGTCGGGTCTTCATGTCTCGAATCTCCTTAACGAAAGTCTGGCTGGCCGCACTGACCTCAGAACGCCGCCCGTCGTCGAGTCTTGCAAGAGAGCGTGCCGATTGCGGATTGCGGATTGCGGAATGCGGATTAGAAAAGCGCGCCTCCCGTCATCGCTGCTCGGACTCATCCGCGCAGAAACAATCGAAACCGCGCACCTGCCGACAAGCGCCAATCCGCATTCCGCAATCCGAAATCCGCAATCGAAAGAAGGCTATTGCAAACGCGACCTCTTTCGCCTATGCTCACCGCCGTTCGTTCGTGAACGGCGACTTTCAAGTTCATCTCTCGTTCGCGTTTTCTTCCAAAGCAATGTTGACGGTCGGGACGGAATGGCTCATCGAGGCTTCGGGCTGCGACGCCGGGGCGCTGCGCGACGAGGCCGCCTTGCGCGAGGTCTTCGCGCGCGCCATACGCGAGCTTGAGCTGCGCGTCGTGGGCGAGCAGATGTGGCACAAGTTTCCGGGCGAGGGCGGCGTGACCGGCCTCGCGTTGCTCACCGAATCGCACCTCGCCTGTCACACGTACCCGGAGCTGAACGCGGCGACCTTCAACCTCTACTGCTGCCGCGAGCGCGCCGCGTGGCCTTGGGCTGAGCGCCTGCGCGAAATGCTCGGCGCGCAAGACGTGAGCGTGCGAAGCCTCCGACGCACGGCACACGCGCCATCAGCTCAGACTCACACGCCTTCGGCTCAGGCTCACGCTTCTTCAGGTCAACCCGACGCTCCTTCAATTCAAACTCACGCGCAATCGGTTCAGGCGTCCGCGCCTTCGGCGTTCGAGGGTCTCGCGCAGGCCGCGCGCGAGGGGGAGGCTTGATGGCGTACCAGGCGAGTTGTCCCGCGTGCGGCGCGCCCGTCGTCTTCAAGGCAGGCTCGTCGGTCGTCGTCGTGTGCGAGTCGTGCAACTCGGTCGTCGCGCGCACAGACCGCGGCGTCGAAGACGTGGGCAAGGTCGCGGACGTTGTCGAGTCCGGCTCGCCGCTCGACGTTAACCTGCGCGGCACGTATCTCGGCGTGCCGTTCGAGCTAACGGGGCGCGCACAACTGGGCCACGCGGCGGGCGGGTTCTGGGACGAGTGGTACGCGGCCTTCTCGGACGGTCGCTGGGGCTGGCTCGCCGAGGCTCAAGGGCGCTTCTACCTCACGTTCCAGATTCAGGTTCCCGCGCCGAATGCGCTTCCCTCGTTCGACTCGCTCCAACTCGGACAGCAGGTCTGGGCCATCCCCGCGCAGCAGCCGCCGGTCGTCGCGGAGAAGGGCACGGCGCAGATGCTCGCCGCCGAGGGCGAGATTCCGTACCTCGTCCGCCCCGGCGAGACATATCCTTACGCAGACCTTTCGGGCCACGACGGAGCGTTCGCCACGCTCGACTTCAGCGAGCAGCCGCCGCTCGTCTTCACGGGGCGCGAAGTCTCGCTCGAAGAACTCGGACTCGCGCACGCCACGCGCACGCGCGAGCGCGAAGCCCAACAGGTCGCGGCGGCGCAGCTCAACTGCCCGAACTGCGGCGGCCCGCTCGAACTCCGCGCGCCCGACCGCTCGGAGCGCGTCACGTGCCCTAACTGCGGCTCGCTGCTCGACGTGAATCAGGGCCAACTCCGCTACCTCACGACGCTCGTCCGCAGAGACCCGCCGCCTTCGATCCCCGTCGGCGCGACCGCCGAGTTCGAGGGGCGACCGATGACCGTCATCGGCTTCATGATCAGAAGCGTCGAGTTCGAGGGCGTCCGCTACTTCTGGAACGAATACCTGCTCTACAACCCAGCCGTCGGCTTCCGCTGGCTCGTCGAGTCCGACGCGCACTGGAGCTACGTTAAGTCAGTCCCGCCCGGCGAGGTCGTCGGGTCGGGGCGCGGCGTGATTTACGGCGGCAAGTCGTTTCGGATTTTTCAGGACGCGGCGGCGCGCGTCGAGTACGTCGAGGGCGAGTTCTACTGGAAGGTCTCGGTCGGCGAGTTGGTGCAGGCGACCGACTACGTCGCCGCGCCGCTGATGCTCTCGAAGGAAGTGCCGATCATCCGGCGCGGCGGCCAGAGCGTGCTTGAGGCCGAAGAGATCAACTGGTCGCTCGGTGCTTACACGCCGGTCAGGGAGGTCGAGCGCAAGTTCGGCGTGAGCCTGTCGAGGCCGTCGAACGTCGCGCCGAACCAGCCCTGGCCGCACAAGAAAATCTACCGCTACTGGCTCGTGCTGCTCGTCGCGGCGTTCTTCGCCGGCATCGCGATGTTCGCCGTCACGCCGCGCTCGACCGTCTTCACGCAAGTTTACACCTTGCAGCCGACCCCGACCCCGACGCCCGGCACGCCCGAAGCGGCGCAGGCCGCGCAGGACGCCGCCGAGAACGGCAACACGAAGACGCAGGTCATCTTCACAGACCCGCTTCCGCTCCGCGGTCGCCGGAACATAACCGTCACGGGCCGCGCCAACGTTGACAACAATTGGCTCTACGTCGAGGGAGATTTAATCAACGAGCAGACCGGACTGATTCAACAGTTCGAGCTGCCGATTGAGTACTACTACGGCGTCGAGGACGGCGAGAGTTGGAGCGAGGGCGACCGCGAGCAGACGGTCTATCTCCCGGCGGTGCCCGAAGGCAAATATACGATGCGCCTCGAAGCGCAGTGGGAGAACTGGAACCAGCCCGCGCCGCCGCAGGTCTCGATCAAGGTCGAGCAGGGCGTGCCGCGCTTCTCGAACCTTCTGATCGTCATCGTCGTGCTGTCGGTCGTGCCCGTGCTCTTCGCCTTCCGACATTTCAGCTTCGAGCGCCGCCGCTGGGCCGACAGCGCATTCAACCCTTATGAATCGAGCAGCAGTTAACTCTTCTTCGACCAGTCGCGCGCGCTTACGTGCGTGCATTCCTTCCCTGGCCGCAAGTGCGGCGAGGCTTTGCGCCTGCGTCGCCGTGTTGCTCTCACTGTGCGTGAGCACGTGGGCGCAGGGCGGCGCGAAGCCCGCTCTCCCGCGGGGCAGCGAGACGGTTGACAGCGTTCTGACGAAGGCCGGCCAACTCACAATCGTCCGCGTCGGCGACGCGACGGACATGAAGATGGAGCTTCGTCTGAAAGGGCGAAAGGTCTTCGACATCACGGAGACGATGGAGGCGAGCTTCGTCGCGCAGTTTCGCACGTACAACTCCGGCGAACTCGTCGTCATGTACACGAGCGAGGGCGGCTCGGCCTGCCCGGCGCAGTTCCGCGTCGTGCGCGTCGAGGACGGGGGCCGCGTCAGCGTCACCGACGAGTTCGGCGACTGCGGCGACTCGCCGACCATCACGCTCCAGCAACTCCCCGAAGACGAACTCACCTTCCGCTTTCAGGGCTACTACCACCTCAGCGACGAGCAGGAGCCGGGCTTCAAGAAGCCGCCGCCGTCCACATGGGTTTACAAGAAGGGCGTGCTCAGACAACTCAATGCCGCCCCGGCGCGACGCGGGAAGTAAGCGAAAACTATGCTCAGCAAAATCTATCTCGTCTTCGGGGCTTTCGTGCTTCTGATTTACGTCGCGCTGGCGCTCAGCGGCTGGGAGCTTTCGTCCGCGCCGCGGCAGACGCTCCCGCCCGACGTGCGCAACTCGCCCGGCGGCTACCGCTCGTTCCACTTCTGGCATTCGGGATTCCACGGAGGAAAATGATGCTCAACTACAGTCCCGCGCTCGCGCCGCTCGCGCTCGCCGTGCAACTGCCCGACCTCGCGGGCGTGCTCCTGACGACGGTGATCTTCACCGTCTTCGGCCTGCTCGTCTTCGGGCTGGCCTACATGATTATCGTCAAGGCCACGCCCTTCTCCATCCGCAAGGAGATCGAGGACGACCAGAACACGGCGCTCGCGATCATCATCGGCTCGGTCATCATCGGCGTCGCGCTCATCATCGCCGCCGCCGTCCACAGCTAAGCCGGTCGCGCCGGGCCGCTGTCAAAGAATCGCCGGGCCGCCGTGCTTGCTTTGACGAAAGAAGAAAAGCGAGGTCAACGTGTCACAGGAAAGGCCGAACGCGCCGCTTTGCTGGTTCTGCGAGACGAGGCCGCCCGACAGGGACTCGGCCTCGAAGTGGGACATGTACAAGGAGACGAGGGAGCAGCAGAAGGACGAGGTCGCCAGCATCGCCGCGCCGAGCTGGGAGACGACGAGCGTGCCCGTGCCGCGCTGCGCCGAGTGCAAGCGGGCGCACGACAAGCGTGAGGGCTACGTCGAGAGGGGCTGGAAGGTGGGACTGCTGCTCGGAGTCGTCCTCACGGTCTTGCTGTACCTCTCCGGCCTGATGTTCATCCCGACCCTCGCGCGAATCATTTTCAGGCCGACGCTCGGCTTCGTCATCATCCCCGCCGTGGCCCTGTCGTTCGCCATCGCGGGCGGCATCGCCGCGTGGTTCATCGGCAGGTCGGCCATCCCGCAGGGCGTGAAAGACCAGAGCGCGGCGACACAGCACCCCAACGTCAAGAGTATGGAGCGCGACGGCTGGAAGATCGGCTCGAAGCCCCTGCGCGCATGACCGAGCGCTTCTTCAGGCTTCGAGAGAAATCCGCAATCCGAATTCCGCAATCCGCAATCGTATGAACCGCACTCCGATTTTCTTCCTCAACGTCTTAGTCATCGCGACCTGCGGGCTGGTGTACGAGCTTCTGGCCGGCACGCTGGCCTCTTATGTGCTCGGCGACTCGGTGACGCAGTTCTCGCTCATCATCGGCATCTACCTTTCGGCGCTGGGCGCGGGCGCGTGGCTCTCAAGATTTATTGAAAGGGAACTCGCGCGCACCTTCGTTGACGTGGAGTTCGGCGTGGCCTTGATCGGCGGGGCGAGCGCGCCGCTGCTGTTCTTGAGCTTCGCGCATTTGAGCTTCTTCCACGTCGTGCTCTACGGCGTGGTCTTCCTTATCGGCGTGCTGGTCGGCCTTGAGATTCCGCTGCTGATGCGGATCATGAAAGACCAGCTCGACTTCAAGGAGTTGGTCGCGCGCGTGCTCGCCTTCGACTACGTCGGCGCGCTCATCGCCTCGATTCTGTTCCCGATCTTCCTCGTCCCCAAACTCGGACTCGTCCGCACGAGTCTGATGTTCGGCTTCCTCAACGCCGGAGTCGGCCTCTGGGCGACGTGGCTGATGCGCCCGCTCATCGGCGGCGGCATGTCGCGCCTGCGCGCGCAGGGCTGCGTCGTGATGGCGCTGCTCGCCGTCGCCTTCGTCAAGGCCGACGCGCTCACGTCGCTCGCCGAAGACGGGATGTTCGCCGACGACATTGTTTACTCAAAGACGACGCCGTACCAGCGCATCGTCATCACGCGCAACCGCGCGGGCTTCCAACTCTTCCTCAACGGCAACCTGCAATTCAGCTCGGCGGACGAGTACCGCTACCACGAGGCGCTCGTCCACCCGGCGATGATGCTCGCGTCCGAGGGCGGGCGAACAGTCCGCCGCGTGCTCGTGCTCGGCGGCGGCGACGGACTCGCGCTGCGCGAGCTTCTGAAGTACCCGACCGTCGAGGAGATCACGCTCGTTGACCTCGACCCGAACATGACGCAGCTCTCCCACCGCTTCCCGCCGCTCGCGCGCCTCAACCAAAATTCGTTCGACGACCCGCGCGTCCACGTCGTCAACGAGGACGCGATGATCTGGCTTGAATCGGACGCGCCGCCCTTCGACGCCGCAATCGTTGACTTCCCAGACCCCAACACCTTCGCGCTCGGCAAACTCTACACGACGCGCTTCTACAAAATGCTCAAGGCTCGGCTCGCCGACGGCGCTGCGGTGAGCGTCCAGTCAACGTCGCCGCTCTTTGCGCGCAACTCCTTCTGGTGCATCGTCCGCACGCTCGAAGCCGCGGGCTTCGCAGTGCGGCCCTACTACACCGCCGTCCCCTCGTTCGGCGTCTGGGGCTTCGCGCTCGCGCGCCGCGAGCCTTTCGACGTTCCGGCGCACGCGCCGCAGGTCGCGCTCCGATTCTTGAACGACCAGGCGCTCGCCGCGATGTTCACGCTCTCCGCAGACCTCGGCCCCGTGCCCGTCGAGATCAATCGTCTGGACAATCAGTCGCTCGTCCGCTACTACGAGGCCGAGTGGAAGCGCTACGAGTGAGCGGCATGAAAAAAGGCGGGGCACGTCGGCCCCGCCTTCAGTCGAATGTTGAAACCGCCTCGAAGGCGGATTACTTGTTGGCGTGAACCTTCGCGCGATTGGTGAACGACGCGTCGGCGTCCACCGAGAAGGTCTGGCCGGGCAGGGTGTTCGGGTCGTAGCCCGCGCCGGAGATGTTGTTGGCGATGATCTTGTCGTTGTTGCCCACGTCGGAGACGCCGGCCTGATAGACGAAGCCGTTGGTCACGCCCGCCTTGCTGATCGTGTTGTTGACGACCTTGATGTTGGTGGCCGTCGCGGGCGCGCTGAAGTCGGCCTCGTACTGCGAGACATAGACGCCGACATCCGACTCGCTGATCGTGTTCTGCTGCACCTGCACGTTGAGGCAGAAGTCGCCGCCGTAGCCGGGGCCGCCGACGATAAGGATGCCGCCGGAAGCGTCCGACGTGCCGGTGTAGGAGTTGCCGGAGACCGTGTTGCGTTTGACCATGCCGGTCGCGCCGAAGCCGACCTGGATGCCGTTGCGGGCGATGTAGCCGACCGGCGCGCCCCCGCTCACGATGTTGTCGGTGATGGTGGCGTCAACGTCGCCGTTGGCGACGATGCCGGTCTTCTGGTAGTCGGTCGTCTTGTTGCCGTCAATGGTCACGTGGACGGTCGAGGGCGAGGAGCCGAAGTTGCGAACCTCGATGGCGTTGCCCTCCTGGCAGCCGCTCGCGCCCTGGTTGATGTTGGAAATATCGTTGCCGGTGATCGAGCCGGACGCGCCGTCGAAGAGGATGCCGCGCAGACGGTCTGCGCCGCCGTCGCAGACATCAATCAGGTGGCTCGTGGTAATTTTCAGGTTGGTCACGTTGGCCGCCGCCCCGCCGTTCTGGACGACGCCGCCGACGAAGTGGCCGCCCGAAGGGTCAACCGCCGTGACGGTGTGGCCCGCGCCGTCGAGCGTGTAACCGTTCGGGACGACGACGCTGTGGTCGGTCGTGCAGTCGGCGTTGAGCGTCATGGTCTTGGACTTGGCGGAGGTGGTGAACGAGCAGGCTTGTGCCCTGGTCGTCAGCGACGCGGCGGCTGTCAGACAGAGCGCCGCGAAGAACATTAAGAACACACGTTTCATGGGGGCAAGTTCCTTTCTGATGCTGGGGTATCGAACCCGGATTTAGGAGAATGTGGACGCCGCGGAGAACACGAGCTGTCTTCTCGGCGGGCCACGTAAGAGGGTATTGCTGGAGCCTTGCGGGCAGCACACCGCGGAAACGAGGGTGCGGAGTTTAATTGCCGCCCCCGACCCTGTCAAGCCGACGAAAAGATGAAACTGCGAATGGTGCCAATCTTCCGACTCCGGCGCGGGCCTGCGGCGCTGCGACGGCCCGGAGAGCGCGCACGCACTTTTTGAATCCGTTCATGGAACCAAGCCGTCTCACAAGACGCGAAATCCTCGCCGCGTTCCTCGGCGTGCCTTTCGCTTTGGCCGCGTGCCGCTCGCGCGCCGACGTGCCCGCGCTGCCCGAAGGCGAGATCGTCGGAGCGTCGGACGGTATCGGCCATTTGATTCGCGACGGCTTGCGGCCTGAGCCTGCGGCGGACGCCTGGGAGCGTGTGGGCGTCGTGATCGTCGGCGGCGGCGTGGCGGGGCTGGCGGCGGCGTGGAGATTTTTGAGGGCGGGTTTTGAAGACTTCGTCCTGCTCGAACTCGAACCCGCGCCCGGCGGGACTGCGCGCTCGGGCGACGCGCACGGCGTCGTGCCTTACCCTTGGGGCGCGCACTACATCCCCGCGCCGCTGAAAGAGAATCGCGCGCTCGTCACTCTGCTCGACGAGCTGGGCGTGCTCGAAGGCGCGGACCCGGACGGCGAGCCGGTCGTCGCAGAGCAGTTCGTCTGCCGCGACCCCGAAGAGAGAATTTTTTATCGAGGCCGCTGGTACGAAGGACTCTATCTTCACGCGGGCGCGGGCGACGAGGACGCGCGGCAGCTTCAAATCTTCAATTCGGAGATTGACCGGTGGGCCGGCTGGCGCGACTCGAAGGGGCGTCGCGCGTTCGCGATTCCGGTCGCGAACTGTTCGGACGACGCCGGAGTCGCGGCGCTCGACCGCGTCTCGATGACGGAGTGGATGGACGCGCGCGGTTTGACTTCGCCGCGGCTGCGCTGGCTCGTTGACTACGCGTGCCGCGACGACTACGGGATGAGTTCGGAGCAGGCGAGCGCTTGGGCCGGACTCTTCTACTTCGCCTCGCGCATGAAGCGACCCGGCGCCGAGTCGCAGCCGCTCATCACCTGGCCCGAAGGCAACGGGCATCTGGTCAAACACCTCTACGAAAAATCCCGCGCGCACACACGACTCGGCCTCGCGGTCGCCGACGTTCGCCCGTCGGGCAAAGAGAATTGGACTACGGGCGACGAGGGCCGCGTTGTTCCTCGCGGCGACGGCGGCGTCGAAGTCGTCGCGGTTACGAGCGACGGGCGGAGCGCGTTCGGGTTTCGCGCCGACCGCGTCGTCTTCGCCGCGCCGCAGTTCCTGTCGAAGTATCTCATCAAGTCTTACCGCGAGGGCGCGACACCGGCGCACGTCGCGGAGTTCGAGTACGGCGCGTGGATGGTCGCGAACCTTTTTCTCGAAGACAGGCCGCGCGGCGGCTTCGGGTTCCCGCTCGCGTGGGACAATGTTTTGTACGAGAGTCCCTCGCTCGGCTACGTCGTCGCCACGCACCAGCGCGGACTCGACCGCGGGCCGACGGTCTTCACTTACTACTACCCGCTGACGGACGCGAATCCGCGCGAGGCGCGCACCAGACTTCTTTCAACAGATTGGAAGGGCTGGGCCGACGTTGCGCTCTCAGACCTCGCGCGCGCGCATCAGGACATCCGCGCGCTCACGCGCCGGCTCGACGTGATGCGCTGGGGCCACGCGATGATTCGCCCGCGCGTCGGCTTCGCGTGGGGCGGCGCGCGTCAGAAAGCCCAACGGCCTTTCGGCCCCGTCCACTTCGCGCACACAGACCTCTCCGGCGTCGCGCTCTTCGAGGAAGCCTTCGACCACGGCCTCCGGGCCGCCGAAGAAGTCCTCGCCGCGCGCGGAATCAAGTCCGAGAGCCTACGTTGATTGCGGATTTCGGAATGCGGATTGCGGATTAATGAAGCACGAGAGCCGTGCCGTTCTGCCTTTGCGCCTTTGCGTGAGGCTAAATTCGCGCAAAGGCGTAAAGCCCGCAAAGATTAATCCGCAATCCGAAATCCGCATTCCGCATTCGTCACGGTTCGCGCTCGGCGACGAGTTCATAGAGCGCGTTCTTGAAGAGGACGCGTTTGAGGCGGTCGCCCGCATGGCGCGGTGGCCGCTGGCGCGCGAGCGCCTTCGCTTCCGCCGTGTTGCCGCGCTCGGCGAGGACGCGGAGCGGCAGTCCACGGAAGAGTGCGCGCGCGGAGTCGAGCGTGAGGTGTACGGTGTGGTCGGCGAAGGGGCCGATCTCGAAGCGGAGTCCCGCGGCGTTCCACGCTGAGTGAAGGCGCGCGGCGACCGAGTAGAACGGGTGGTGAAAGTTGACCGTGAAGTAGAGCAGTCCGCCGGGCGCGAGCACGCGCACGAGTTCGCGCGCGATCCGGGCGGGGTCTTCGGCGTGGTCAACGACGTTGTCGCACAGCACGATGTCGAACGAGGCGTCGTCGAAGGGAAGACGCTCGCCGCAGGCCGCGATTGTCCGCGCGCGGTCTTGCCACGCGGGGAAGAGCGCGGCGTAGTCGCAGGCGAGCGGGTCAACGCCCACGCCGCGCGTCGTGCCGAAGAAGAAGACGAGTCCGTGCGCGCCGCTGCCGACTTCGAGCACGCGAGCGTCCGCTGCGACCGGGCGGAACTCTTCGAGCCGCGCGCGCACGCGGGCCGAGCGCGCGCGCATGGCCCCGACGTACTCGTCTTCGTGGCCGACGGCGACCTGCGCCTTCGCGCGCTGGTACGCGAGCTGGCGTTCGAGCGCACGTCGCGCACGCGCGGCCCGCGCCGTCTCCCCGTGTCCGTTTCGTCTCGTCATCCGATCCCGCCATGCGTTGTCGCCCGTCGTGAGTTTGACGCGGCTCAAAAAAATCTTTCAGCCGCGGGCGGGCACAGTATAAACTCACGCGCGCCGCGCGCGAACGTGCGAAGGAGTGTGAGCGAGGTTGACGGAGTTAAGATTCTATCCGCGAAGTCGCTCGAATCAACACGAACCATCACTCGTGCCGCTTCGTGTTGATTCGCGGACTCGCCGTTTTTGTCGGGCGCTCTAAAGTTCATCCGGTCGAGTTCCGAGAGGTATCCGCCCAGAGAGATGTCCGCCGAGATTCTGAACACAGGCGTCGTCGCGACGACCGATGACGCAGGCCCGGCAGCCGCGAGAAGGTCTTGGTGGCTCTTCTCGCCGCGCGTGGACGCGTGCGTGTTTGCGGGGAGCGCGCTGGTGTCGCTGGCGCTGCTCGCGTTGGGCGCGCGCGTGGGCGTGCTGCACGATGACGCGCCGGACTGGACTTGGGTTCCGGCGGTGCTGCTCGTTGACGTGGCGCACGTCTATGCGACCGGGTTCCGCGTTTACTTCGACGTTGAGGAGTTGAAGCGGCGCGCGCTGCTCTACTGT
>DASRCS010000243.1:0-4612 GCA_035652995.1 Pyrinomonadaceae bacterium | reverse complement strand
AACCGCCGGAGTCGCGTCGGCGAGCGCCTTGTACTTCGCATAGACCTCGGCGTTCTCCCTGCGCGGCACAGGGTAGTACGGGTCGCCTTCCGCTTGCGGGAACTCGTAAACGATGCTCGTCCTTTTGTGCTCCTGCCCCGTCAGGTACTTGAACTCGGTGATGCGCGTGTACAGGTGCTCGTTCGGGTAGTTGACGACGGGCGCGGGCTGGAACTGCTCGCGGTCGTGCGTCTCGTGCTTGAATTCGAGCGAGCGATAGGGGAGCTTGCCGTAGCGGTAGTCGAAGAAAGAATCAACCGGCCCCGTGTAGATCATCTCGCGGAAAGGTACCTCGCGCTCGATCTCGCGGTAGTCGCAGTTGAGCAGAATCTTGATGTTCGGGTGGTCGAGCATCCGCTCGAACATCCGCGTGAAGCCGTGGAGCGGCATCGCCTGATAGGTGTCCGTGAAGTAGCGCGCGTCGCGGTTCGTGCGCGTCGGAACCCTCGCCGTCACCGACGCGTCCAACTCCGAAGGGTCGAGTTCCCACTGCTTGCGCGTGTAGCCGCGGAAGAATTTTTCGTACAGCTCGCGACCGACCTTGCTGACGACCACGTCCTCGCTCGTGCGAACCTCGGCGACGGGTTCGGCGACCTTCGCGAAGAACTCTTCGAGTTCAAATGAAGTCAGGCTCAGGCCATAGAGCTTGTTGATCGTGTCGAGGTTGATCGGCATGGGCACGAGCTGGCCGTCAACGTGCGCCATCACTCGGTGCTGGTACGAGCGCCACTCGGTAAAGCGCGACAGATACTCGAAGACCTCGCGCGAATTGGTGTGGAAGATGTGCGGGCCGTACTTGTGGACGAGTATGCCCGCATCGTTGTAATGGTCGTAAGCGTTGCCGCCGACGTGCGGGCGCTTGTCGCAGATCAGAACCTTCTTATTCGACCCCGCCGCCAGCCTCTCGGCCAGAACGCTCCCGGCGAAGCCCGCGCCTACGATGAGATAGTCAAACATCCTATTCCCCTTGTCCCCTTATGAAATTTAATGACGACCGCCTGCCCTTATGTGGTCGCGCCGACCAGACGCCCGAAGCCAGCCGACTGCGCCGCGGCGCTCTTCGTGAGTGCCGCACGCGACGCGCGGCGCGACGCGACCGCCGAGTCAATCAACTCGCACATCCGCGCCCACGTCTCGTCCCAGGAGGTCTGCGCCAGAAACTCGTCAACGCTCTCGATCCACTTCGCGCGGCCTTCTTCTTCGAGCGCGGCCTCAGCCGCCGCGACGAAATCTTCGGGCGTGTCGGCGATGCGGACGAGTCCGAGTTGGCCGTATGGCCGCACCACGTCGCGAATCGAGGTCGAGACGACGGGCCTGCCCGCGGCCAAGTACTCCGGCGTCTTCGTCGGGCTGATGAAGCGCGTCGCCTCGTTGCGCGCGAACAGCAGGAGCGCCACGTCCCAGCCCGCAAGGTAGGCGGGCAACTGCTTGTAGTCCTTGCCGCCGAGGTAATGAATGTTCTGCCCTTGCGGCAGCGTCGCCGGGTCAATCTTGACGACGGGGCCGATCATCACGAAGTGCCAGTCGGGGCGCGCCGCGGCGACCGCGCGCAGAAGCTC
Organism: Pyrinomonadaceae bacterium; assembly: GCA_035652995.1. Classification (GTDB taxonomy): domain Bacteria; phylum Acidobacteriota; class Blastocatellia; order Pyrinomonadales; family Pyrinomonadaceae; genus QHXN01. The sequence continues at coordinate 3,014 of DASRCS010000243.1, read as the reverse complement.
GATGTCGAAGCGCTCGTCGATGACGCCGAAGAAGCCGAGGCGCGGGTGCGGGATGTCGCGCTGGTCTTCCGGCTCGGCGAGTCCACGGCGCGCCTGCGCGAAGTGCGCGCGGTCAATGCTGGAAGGGAAGGCGTGGACGGACGTGTGCTGCTCGCGCTTCGCCTCGTAGAGACTCTGCCCGCCGGTGAAGACGTGGTCGGCGCGCTCGAACAACTCGCGCTCGCGCTCGCGCAACGCGGGCGACGCGCCCTTGAAGGCGGAGAGTTCGTCCATGCAGTCGTACACGGTCGCGAGCGGCCTCAAGTGCGAAGAGAAGCCGAGCGCCATCGGCGTGTAGTACCAGGCGACGAAGTCGCGGACGCCGTGTGTCGCGATCAGGCGGTCAACCATCTCGCGCTGCACCGCCTCTTTGGCGACCTCGCTCGAAAGACCTACGGGCAGGCACGGCCTCAGGACATAAAGGTTGTTCTCGCGCCGGCTCACGTCCAAACGCAGCGAGCCGTTGTCGAAGACAGGCTCCTCGACGAAGAAGACGCGCCGCGCTTTGGCGAAGCGGCTCATCAGGTGTTGCGGCCTCTGATAGACGAAGTCCCAGCGCAGGTGTGAAAAGCAAATCAAATCGGGAGTCGCGCCGGTTCCGGGTTCTGTTAAGTCGAATGTTCTTTTCTGCATTCCAAATTCCTCTGCGCGAACGCTTGGAGATCGGGTAAAGACACTTCCGCCGTGGCGGAATAAAAGGGGATAAGCAAGAAATTTTAGTCGGAGGTGAAAGCATAGTAATGAGGAGTAACAGACAATGTCTGTTCGCCAGCGTACAGCTTTCAACGCCGCCGAGAGAGTAAAAGATGTCGTTGAATAAACGATGACGATTGTGTGACGGCGGAGTGTCCGCGGGGCCGGAATGTTGACGAAAAAGTCGGCGCGCGCGGGCGACCCGCGCGCGTCACTCGCGCACGCAAAAGCGCGGCTGTCACGCGGCGCGGGTTCGACTCGTGAAGGCCGCGGGCGTTGAAGTTTCGGGCCGAGCGGCCTTACTTCGCGGCGGAGGCGCGCTTCGCGATAATTTTGTTGTCGTCCGAAACAATATTGTTGACAACCGGCCTTCTCTTTCGTTATAAGCCTGTCAAGTTAAACGTTTGCGTAATCGCTTTACCGCGGCACTGTTGGGCTTTCTTCTAAAGCACAACTGAATGATCCGCCCCGGCCCGACAAGTCGCAGGCCGGGGCGTTAGCCTCGCTTTGAGACAGGCCGGAACTGTCCGAAGAGTCGTCGGCGGACGACTCTTCGCGGCTTGCTCCAAGCGCGCGCTTTCTGTCCGGGAGTCGGGTGTTCATTCTCGATTGAGGGAGGGGAGTCGTATGAGATCGAAAAAGGTTTTTGCGGCACTGATGCTCGTCGCGTTCATGGCGCTCGTGGCCGCCGCGCCCGTCTTCGCGCAGAGCGACCGCGGCACGATCACCGGCAACGTCACGGACCCGAGCGGCGCTGTCGTCCCGAACGCGAAGGTCACGGCGACGAGCCTCGACACGGGCGAGGTGCGCGAGACGACGACGAGCGGCGAGGGCAGCTACACGCTGCCGGAGCTGAAGGCCGGTCGCTGGCGCATCACGGTCGAGGCGCAGGGGTTCAAGACCACGACCGTTGACGACTACAAGGTCGCCGTCTCCGTGACGCACAGCCTCGACGTGAAGCTCGACGTGGGCGCGGTCGCCGACGTTGTCACCGTCACGAGCGATCAGACCGCGGCCATCCAGACCGACACGCCCGTGCGGCAGACCAACGTCACCGAGCGTCAGGTCAAGGAGCTTCCGCTCGAAGTCACCTCCGAGTTCGCCGGGCGCACGCCGCTCTCCTTCATCTTCCTCGACAGCACAGTGACCTCGGCGACGGGGACGGGGACGAACGCGTCGAACTTCCGCATCGGCGGCGGGCAGGGCCTCGGCACCGACATTCAGATAGACGGCGCGACGACCCGGCGCGCGCAGAACGGCTCGTTCTTCTCGGAGGTCGCGCCGGGGCCGAACGCGTATCAGGAATTCACCCTCTCGACCTCGAACTACTCGGCGGAGTTCGGCCAGTCTTCGGGCGGCGTCGTCAACTTCACGCTGAAGTCGGGCGGCAACGAGTTCCACGGCGAGGTCTATGACCTGATCCAGAACGAGGGGCTGAACGCTAACAGCTTCCTCAACAACTTGAACGGCACGCCGCGCAACCTCGACCGCCAGCACGACTTCGGCGGCAACATCGGCGGCCCCATCTACCTGCCGCGCTTCGGCGAGGGCGGCAAGTCTTACCAGAGCTTCAAGAACAGGGCGTTCTTCTTCTTCAACATGGAGAGCTACCGCTTCACGCAGGGCGAGAACGTGCTCATCTCCGTGCCGACGCTGAAGATGAGGACGGGCGATTTTTCGGAACTGCTGACCGACCCGGTGGTGCTCGCCAAGAACGGCGGCCCGATTCAACTCTTCAGCCCCATCGCCGGCTTCGACGCGCAGGGCCGCCCAATCGTCGCGCCTCCGGGGACGCGCGTCGCCATCCCCGGCAACCGCATCGACCTCTTCCGGCTGCCGACGGGACAGTCAATCATTGACCCCGTGGGCCAGAACATCATCAACGCCCTCCCGCCGCCGAACCTCCCCGGCGTGTTCCACAACTACCTCGCTTCCTCAACGTTCCCGACCGACATGAACAACCCCACCTTCAAGATTGACACGGTGCTTTCGCAGAAGCAGCACCTGAGCTTCAGCTACGCCTACCGCAACAACACGCGCATCGCGGGCGGCGCGCCGCGCTTCCCCGAACCCGTCATCGCCCTCGACAGGTGGCAGCAGTTCTTCAAGTCCACCTTCGTCCGCATTCAGGATGACTACACCTTCGGGCCGCGGCTGCTGAACCACTTCAACTTCGGCTTCAACCGCTTCGACGTGGCGAACCGCAACACGACGCTCGGCTTCAACACCGCGTCGCTCGGACTGCCGGTGAACGCGACTCAGAACAAGGCGTTCCCGCACAT
>DASRCS010000242.1:0-20011 GCA_035652995.1 Pyrinomonadaceae bacterium | reverse complement strand
CGCCCAGGCGTTTCGCCTGTCCCTCTTCCTGCCGCCCTCTTCTATCCCTCTCGCTCATCTCTCCGACCTCAAGCCTGACTGCCGAGCAGAATCGTGTGCCAGCCCGCCGCGAGCCGCAGCCTCTCGTGGCGCGTTTGCCCCTGCGCGTCGCGCCAGTCGAGATCAACCCTGAGCGGCGTGTCGGCGGGGAGCTTGCCGAGTCCGAAGTGCAGGCCCGGACTTCGCTTCCCGGAATGGCCGCTGCCGCCGTCAACCTGCGCGACCATGCGCCGCCCGTCGGGGAGGTAGAGGGTCGCGTGCGCGCCGATGGCCGGGTAGCCGCGCGTGTCGGGGCCGGGCATCCCGGCGCGCTCGGTCGTCTTCGCGCCGGCCCGCGCGCCCGCCGCGGGCAGGAGCAGGTTGAGTCCGAGGAAGCCGCCGGCCTTCTGGCTCCGGTTGAGATAGACGTAGGAAGTCATCCACTGATTCGCCAGCGCGAAGTCCATGCGCCCGTCGCCGTCCACGTCGGCGACCGCGATGCCGCGCGTGATCTGCGGCTGGTCAAGGCCGAGGTCGGCTGCGAGGTCGTAGTAGCGCCCGTCAGCCGCGCGCACGAAGAAGGGGTCGTGGCCGTGGCCGCTCAGGTCGTCGCCGGGCTGGATGCGCGGCCAGATGCGCGTGTCGCCCTGCAACTGGTCGTTCGTCATGGCGACTTCCTGCAACTCGGGCCAGCGATCCGTGTTGCCGCGGACGAAGCCCGTCGCCTGAATCGCCTCGGGCACGCCGTCGTTGTCGAAGTCCACGAGGCGCGCGTCCCAGCCCCAGCCGCTGCGCGCCAGGCCCAACTGTTCGCTGCGCTCGACGAACGGCGCGACGCCCTGCTTCATCAGCCCGGTCTCGCCCGTGTTGACCCAGACGAAGTGGCTCTCTTCGAGCGCGTACTCGTCGGCGATGTTGCTGACGTAGATGTCGAGCAGGCCGTCGCCGTTGATGTCGCCGAAGTCAACGCCCATGCCCTTGAACGAGTCGCGACCGAGCACCTTCGAGTGCGGCGTCGTCCAACTCTGCCGGCCTTCGAGCAGCTCGAAGCGGAGGTGTCCGGGCGTGGAGAGGTTGTGGAGCAGGCGGTCGGGGCCGAAGTCGTTGGCGAAGTAGATTTCGGGCAGGAGGTCGCCGTCGAGGTCTGCCGCGCCGACCGCGAGCGTCCAGCCGCGCGCCACCTCGTCGTCGAGCACGCCCTTCGCCTCCTCGAAGCGCGCGGCAGGCTCCGCCCCTTCCGCGGAGCCTGCCCACAGCAGCAGGCGGTTGCGCCCGCCGTTGAAGGAGCGCGAGAGCGATTCGGCCATCTCCTCGCGCCCGCCGCCCGCGGCGTCGAGTATGTGCGCGCCGTCGGGGAAGTAGTTGCCGAGGATGAGGTCGAGGTGGCCGTCGCCGTCGAGGTCGGCCTGCGTCGCGCAGTTAGTGTACCAGCGCTCCTGCACGGGCATCAGCTCTCGCGCGACGTAGGAGTCGCGCGAGAGAGGGCGAGCGGGCGACGACTGTTCGGCGCGGCGCATGAAGAGGACGGGCGTGCGCCCCCAGTAATAGACGAGCACGTCTTCGAGGCCGTCCTCGTTGAAGTCGCCCATGAGGCAGCCCATCGGGGCAGTCGTCGCCGGGTCGTAGGGCAGCGTCCCGACGCTCAGCTCGAAGGGCGCGTAACGCGCGGTCGTGCCGGGCACGGGCGCGACGATGACCTGGTCGCTGCGCGGGTCCACGTGGCACGCGTCGTCGGGCAGCCCGTCGCCGTCGAGGTCGCCGAGCGCCACCGCCGCGCCGACGGACGAAATCCACGCCGAGATTTTTTTCATCGAGGGGTGGACGGCGCGCGCGATGCGCGACGACTGGTTCAACTCCGGCAGCGCGTGCCGCTCGAAGGCGAAGCGCCCGGCCATCGCCGCGCGCTCGGCCCTCGACACCTGCGGCAGCCGCGCCAGCCCGTAGATCGTCAAGACCGCGCAGACCGCCACGACGTGCGCCGCGTAACGCCGCAAGCCTCTCGTCAAAGTCTTCATCTCAAACGCTCCTTCACAACGCGCACCGCAGCGAGGCCGGGCGGCCCTCAGCCGCAGCTTCCGCCCGCGCTCTGTGTCGCGTGGATGGATGCACGGCAAGTGACATCCCCTCCGCAATCCTTCGCCGCCAGACCTCGTATGCAGGCTCGCCGCCGTCGCTCGGAAGAAGCCGCAGGGCCTCGTCGGTCGCTTCAGCCGCCGCGTCCGCACTCATCCCGCACAGGACGCGGCACGCCGCCTCGGTGTGCGCCGTCATGTTGCCCGCGCGGCGGCGGGCCTTCGCCGCGAAGGCCGCGCCCTGCGCGAGTTGCGGGGCGAAGCGCCCTGAGCGCTCGCGCAAGTGTTCGAGTCCGTCTTGACCGGCGCCGCCCGCGTAAGCGCACGCGAGGCCGACGCCGCTCCAGAGGTCTGAGTGACGATCCCGCGCGAAGGCGGCGATGGTACCAACGACCCTTCCGGCATCCGCGCCCTCGACGAACCAGAGGCTCCGCCCCAGTCCCTGGTCGAACGCGCGCCGGGCGTAGCCGCGCAGGCGTCGCGGACGCTGCTGCCGCGCGACGCAGGCGGGCCACTTGAAGTAGCCTTCGTGGAAGCCGTAGCCGTCAACCGCCAGCCAGCCGAGCAGCGGGTCAAAACTTTTCAGCGCGCGCGCCGGGTCGCGCCTGAGCCGCGCCAGCGCCCAGCCCGCGCCGACGCAGACCATGTACACGTGCGCCGCGCCCGCGCCTTCGACGAAGGGCTTGAGACGCCTGCGGCCCCACGGCTTCAGAAAGTCAATCAGGGCCAATCCCATCGCGGCCCCTTCAAAAGCGAACCCGCGAAGCTCCGCCTCCACGGCTTCCAGCCGGCGCGCGAGCGTGTCGTCGTCCCCGGCTTCGAGCGCCACGTGATACCCTTTGAGGAAGGTCACGCCGATCCCTTCAAGTCTCAGGCGCGCGCGCTCGTCGGGGCATCGGAAGCCGCGACGCCTGATGCTCGCCTCGTCGGGCGAGATGCCGAAGATGAGTTTGCGGAGCCGGCCCGCCGAATAAATCATGGTCTTCCGTTCTGTTCGTGACTGGCAACCGTCCCGGCGTCGCACGGGGGCGGACACAAGTGTCCGCCCCGCGCGCGCCGGATGCGCCATAGGTTGCTATTGCGCTTGAATGCACCGCGCCGCCAGCGGCTGGGCTGTGGCGGCTGACTTCGCGCCTGACGTTGAGGCTCCCCCGATGGGCTGGGCCGTCGGGCAGGGCGTCGGCGTCGGCGTGACTTTGTGGCTGGCGAGGAGGCTTTGCTCCGAGCCGGGGTTGACCACCGTCACCGAGCCGGACTGCGACCAGGTGCCGTTGCTGCTTGAGAGGTTGATCGGGGCGCCGCCGCCGCCGCTGCCCGTGTCGAACGTGAGCGGCGAGCGGCCCGTCATCGTGAAGGTGTATTTCGGATAGACCGACAGGCTCGAATTGAAGGTGCCGTCGGAGTTGAAGTGCATCGTCCCGACCGAACCCGTCGCGGTGGACTGGTTGACGGTCACGTTCCACTGCTCGTTGTGCCCGTCCTGATACTGCACCGTGATCGGCGAAGAACTCACGAACGAAAGCCCCTGAACCGAAAGCCCCGTGTCGCCGGGGACGGTCACGTCGTTGGTGCGATGGATGACGGTGTCGGCGCTGCCCCAGCGCGTCTGGTCAACGGGCGGCCCGCCTTGATAAGTTGCCGTCCCCGTGTACTGCAAAGACCCGGTCCCGAAGAAGCCCGCCGGGATCGGGTGCGCGGAGAAGTCGTCATGGGTCTGCGCGTCGGCGGGGGTGGTGAAGGCGTCGTAGCCCGCGGGCACGACCACGGACGCGCCCACCCCCCTCATCACCAGCGCCGCCCCGCCCAGAACGACGATCAGGCCGACGACGAGTGTCAGCCCCAGGTTTTTTCTCAAAGCCGCTCTCATGTTCTGTCTCCTCCTTCTGAAGTCAAGCTCCAAACATCTGATAGGACAAACTGCCCCCGCGTGCCGTGGCGACCGAGATGTCGCGCCGCCAAGCGACCTTCGGAAACTTTTTCGCGCGCCGTGAACCCTTCCGCGAGCTACCGCGCGCCGGTCGGCGCGTGGCCGCGCCTCTTCGCCGCGGCGTCGGCCAGCACGCGCCCGGCCACGCGCAACGACACGGAGACGTTCACCTCGTCCCTCTGCAACTTCCGCGCGATTGAGGCGGCGCGCTCCGCGTCCTTCGGCGCGAGCGCCGCCAACTCCTCGCCGAACTGCGCGACCAGCCCGCCCCACAAGTTCCCCGCGAACGGCTTGAGTTCCCCTTCGCTGAAGCAGTCCGGGCCGAAGCCGTCCACCACTTCGGCGGCGGCGAGCAGGTCGTTGAGTTGGTCTGCCAGTTCGTCGAGGACGGCGAACGCCTGCTTCGGCTCGGTGGCCGAGAGCGCGCGCGCGAGTTGGAGGCGCGCCGTGAATTGAGAGCCGCTGCGGACGCGCCCGGCGACCAGCCCCGCGGCCTCCGAGATGAAGCGGCGCGCGAGGGCCGTCTCCTTCCTCTGCGCGGCGAGGTTCGAGAGGTAGAGGAGCGTCGAGAAGCGCTCTTCCGGCGTGGCGTCGGGCGGGATGCGCTGTGCGGCGTCTTCCAGCTTGCCGCGCAGCAGCGAGCGTTCGAGCAGTTGTTGTTCGAGCAGCTTGCTTTTCCGCGCGCGCCGCTGCGGGTCTGAGATGCTGTTGATGATCTGGCGCGCGCGCTCCGGGTCGCCGTCGTCGAGGATTTTGAAGGCGGCGTCGGCGTACAGCTCGTCGCCGACCTCCGCCGGGGCTTTCGCCGCCGCTTCGAGCAGGGCGTCGGCGGAACCCTGCTGCACCAGGCCCTCATACTTCTGCCAAGCCCTCGCGGACGGGTCGAGCGAGCGCCCGAACTCGTCGGACTTCGCGCGGACGGCGGCCCACTGCCCCGGCGCGTACCTTTCCAGCTCCGGCATGACGGCGGGCAGGCTGTTAAAGAGGAGGTGGGCGTTTGCCATGCGCCCGGCGGGCACCGACGCCGCGGCTGCGGCGATCATGCCGATCAAGTCCCCGCGGGTCTGCTCGTCAACTGTTATCACGGCGCGCGCGTCCGCGTCGGCCCGGTCGGGTGCGGCCTCCGCCGACCCTCGCGCCGCGCGCGTCATGCTCAGGAGGCCGACGGCGACGACCGTGGCATCGCCCTCCGAGGTGAGGTCTTCCGCCTGAAGCTTCTTGATGATGTCGGTCGCGAGCGCGGTCGCCGCCTCGCCGTCCGCCGTGCTCAACCTGCCGAGCACGTTGAGAAGCTCCGCGGCCACCCCGCTGCCGAGGCTCTCTTCGGCGATCCTCGCCGCCTCCTTCGCGTCGCCGGGCGCGATCTGGGCGGCCAGAGTCAGCTCCAACGCGAGTTCCGGGTCGGGGGCAGAGACGGCGGGCGGGCGGCGGGCGGCGGGCCGTTCCTGCCGCGTGCCGCGTAAGAAGTTGAGGGCCAGTTTCGCGTCGCGCGCGGCGATCATCCGCACCAGCTCGTAGCGCAGGATCGTGTACGCCTGCGACCGTTCCGCGAAGCGCGGGTCGGTCGTGTCCGCGCCCGCGATGAGGGACGCGAGCGCGTTCATGTTCTCCGCGATGATGGTGCGCGCGCGGCCCTCGTCGCGCGGCCAGAGCAGGCAGGCCGCGGTTGTCTGAAACCTGATGCGATTCTCCGGGAGCTTGAGCGCCTGCGCTTTGGCGATGACATCTTCGAGGAGCGCGTACGCCCTCTCCTCGGCCTTGTCGTCCGCGCCGGCCTCGACCGGCTTCGCCGCCGAAGCGTCTTGTGCGCGGGCCGGGAGGGCCGCGACCGCGAGGATGATCAGGCCGAGTGTTAACGGCAGGAGGTGGTCGCGCGCGTGGCACGCGCCGGCAGGCTGCTTCCGGGCGGTGCGGAGTCTGTCGGGGGCGCGGGTGACGAGGCCCGCTCTAGCAGGGCCGTGCCCGACGGACGCGGGTCGTCCGTCGGCTGGAGCGAACCTCTGGCGGGAGTCCGCAGGACGGTGAAGCGTACACATGACGGGACAACACCGAGAAGGAAATCATTGAGTCCTGCCCCGTTCTGCGGTAAGATGCGTGCTGCTGGGCAATGCATCCCTTGCGCCGAACGGGGCAGGGGTTGTAATGTCACAAAGGCCCGCCCATCACTTGCCGGTGATGAGCGGGCCTACGTTTGTTTCAAGTTCCCCGGAACATGAGATGAATCCTCCCTGCCTCCTCTGAAGGCACGCCGCAGCACCTCTGCGAAAAGCATTGTTGATGCTTTGGGAAGCCCGTGTAACAGTTCGGCAGGACTAGACTACGTTACCGATCCCTTTATCAAAAACGTGAGAGTTCAAGGGGCTAGAAAATGGAAAATTCCATCAAGACCGTTTATGGAGCGCCCAATATAGATTGATTGCCCGTGGATGTCAACCAAATATTTGGCAAGAATCCATTGAAGCTATGGCGGGCTAATTCCCTTCCATAAACGGCCCCCGTGCGTGGCTATGGCCCTTCATTTCTTTGTCCAGACCGCGGAAAAGAGCGACGCGATTAGCGTCAGGGCAGCCGCCACACCCGGCAGCACCAGGAATAAACCGACCCAGCCGAGGAAATATAAACCCACCGGCACGTGCAGGAGCAGCGACGCCGCCTCGTAGATCAGCGTCGCCCCGCCGGCCCATGTCGGAATCAGCCCCCACGGGTTACGGCTGACCGCGTGCGCATACGCGCCGACGCCCACCAAGAGCGACCCGCAAGTCGTGACGCTGAACAGCCCCAGGTAATCTAAAGGCGTCACGGCTGGCTTCATGACAGAGATGGATAGGGCCACCCCGAGCAAAGCCGTAGCGACCCCGCCACCGAGTTCAATCGCCCTGACTGTTTTCATCGGACGGGCGCGGCGCTGCTCTTTGAAGCGTTGATAAGGAGTGCGAGCCGCCCCAACATATATGCAAACCAGTGGTTGAAAAAACAGACGAATAGGAGATTGAGCAGAATTTTCTTGCGATGAAAAATCTACTGATTGAAATCTACCTGTTCGTCTGTCACGTTCACGATACTTCCTCCGAGACTTGTCATCAACGCCTGAGCAATAACCAGGAGCCGACTTTCAAGTACGTCTCGCCGAGTCGATGCTGCCGGGCCTTCAGTCGGAAGGGCACGCGTCTCGCCTTGGTGAAGCAACAAGACCCGCGAGGACGGAGACGAGTTCCGCCGGCTCGACCGGCTTGGTGATGTGTGCGTCGAAGCCGGCGGCGAGCGCTCGCCGCCTGTCCTCTTCCGACGCGTACGCCGTGAGGGCGACGGAAGGAGTGCGCCGGGCCGTCAGGCTTCTGGCCTGACCGATGAGCGCATAACCGTCCTCGGTCGGCATCCCTATGTCAGAGATCAGCACGTCCACCTCCGCCTGTTGAAGTAGCTCCAGCGCCGCCGCAGCCGACGCCGCCGCCGTGACCTCCGCGCCCGCCCCGCCCAGCACGAGCGTCAGCAACTCGCGCGCGTCCGGGTTGTCGTCCACGACGAGGACGCGGACGCCGCCGAGCGCCAACGCGGCCCCCGCCGGCGGGCGCTTTGAATCTGGCCGCCCCTCGGCCTCGCGCGCGGGAGTCTTCACCGCCGCGATGGGGAGGTCGATGGAAAAAGTCGAGCCGCGCTGCTCGCCGTCGCTCTCGGCTGAGACGCGCCCGCCGTGCTGCTCGACGAGGTGGCGGACGATGGCGAGACCCAGCCCCAGCCCGCCGTGCTCGCGCGTCGTCGAGCCGTCGGCCTGACGGAAGCGCTCGAAGACGTGGGGCAGGAACTCCGGGCTGATGCCCTGGCCCGTGTCGCTCACGCTGACGCGCACGTCCGAGCCGTGGCGACCGACGCGGACGCCGACGCTCCCGCCCTTGGGCGTGAACTTGATGGCGTTCGAGAGAAGGTTCCAGATCACCTGCTGAAGCCGGTCGGGGTCGCCCGTCACGAGGTCGGTCTCGTCGTCGTACTCAGCGCCGAGGCGGATGGACTTCGCGTCGGCAGCCTGCCGCACCGAGTCGAGCGCCGCCTCGACGACGGGGGCGAGACCGATCTGACGCGTGTTGAGCTGGAGCTTGCCGCTGATGATGCGCGACACGTCGAGCAGGTCGCGGATGAGCTGGTACTGCGCCTCTGCGTTGCGCTCGATCACCTCAAGCCCGTGCCGGGAGATTTCGGCGTCCGCGCTCTTGTCGTGCAGTATTCGCACCCAGCCGAGGATGGCTGTGAGCGGCGTCCGCAGCTCGTGCGAGAGCGTGGCGAGGAAAACGTCCTTGGCGCGGTTGACGGCCTCGGCCTCGGCGCGCGCGGCCACGGCTTCGTCGAGCAGGCGCGCGCGCTCCTCCTGCGCGAGCCGCTCTGCCGCGAGGTGCGCGCGCACCTCGTACTGGCGGCGTCGCGCGCGCAGCGCCGAGCGGACGGCGCTCAGGATGGTGATGACGCGCGTCGGGCGCTCGACGAGCGTCACGTTGGCCGCGTCGCCGAGAGACCTGACCGCGCTCGCGTCGCCGGACGCCCGCTGGCCCCCTGCCGTCAGGACGACCAGAGGGAAGTCGGACCACGCCGGCTGTTGGCCGAGGGCGTCGAGCAGGCGGCGGCTGTTCTCAGACGTGAGCGCCTCCTCGGCGATGAGCGCGGCCCCGGCCCCCCGGCGACACTTCTCACACAACTCTTCAATCCCGGCGCAGACCTCGACGGGGATGCCCGCCGCGGTCAGGTAGCGGCCCGTCAGGTCGGCGTCCCGCCCCGTCGGCGTGAGGAGCAGCACGCGCCCGTCCAGCCCTTCGTGCCCGTGGTCAGTCATCGTCACCGCCGAGCAGCGCGCCCTTCTTCCCGGCTCCGCCGACGAGGACGGGGACGCCGGTCAGCACGCCGCGGAACGCCGTCAGAGGTTCGCCGACCTCGACGCCGCGCGACGCCGAGAGGCGCATCTCGCGGATGGTGTCCTCGTGGCGGCCCGTCCGCTTCTTGACGACCGAGATGGCGCGTCGGATCGCGCCCGCGGCCTCGAAGTAACGCAGCAGCACGACCGTGTCGGCGAGGTAACTCACGTCCACGGGCGACGACATCGAACCCATGAAGCCGTGCTGCGCCATCACCAGCAACGTCACGACCCCCTGCTGGTTGAGGAAGGTGAGCAGCTCGTGCATCTGCGCCGTCAGAAACCGCTCGTCCGGCATGGCCTGTAGGTAGCCGTTGAGACTGTCGAGGATGACCAGTCGCGCGCCGCCTTCGACCGCCTCGCAGACGGCGTGCGCGAACTCGCCCGGCGAAAGCTCCGCCGGGTCCACCTGCTGCAATGTCAGCCGCCCGGCCTCTACCTCCTTCCGCAAGTCCGTCCCCAGACCGGCGGCGCGGTTGAGGTAGGTGTTGACGCCCTCGTCGAAGATGAAGGCGGCGGCGCGCTCGCCGCGCGCGGCAGCCGCCGCCGCGAAGTGCGCCGCCAGCGAAGACTTGCCGCAGCCCGCCGGGCCGAGGACGAGCGTGGCCGTGCCGCGGTCGAGGCCGCCGCCGAGCAGCGCGTCGAGTTCGGCCACCTCGCTCGCGACCGACTCCTGTTTGAACTCCGCGCGGCGGTCGGCGGCGACGAGGCGCGGGAAGACTTCGACGCCGCCCGTGCGGATGGTGAAGTCGTGGAAGCCGCCTCGGAAGCGGCTGCCCCGCAGCTTCGAGACGCGCAGCCGCCGCCGCTCCGCGCCGTAGTCCAGCTCCAACTGTTCGAGCATCAGCACGCCGTGGGCGATGGACTGCACCTGAAGGTCGGCGTCGGTCGAGGTGCGGTCGTCGAGGAGCAGGACGGTCGTCTTGCGCCCGGCGAAGAACTGCTTGAGCGCGAGTATCTGCCGCCGGTAGCGTAAGGGATCGCGCGCCAGCAGACGCATCTCGGAGAGCGAGTCGAAGACGACGCGGCGCGGCTGGATGCGCTCGACCTCCTCGATGACGGCGCGCGTCGTCTCGCCCAGTTCCACTTCCGAAGGGTGGAAGATGGTGTACTGCGCCTCGGCCTTCAGGCTCTCCTCGGGCGGCACCAGCTCGTGGAGGTTGACGCCTTCGAGTGACCAGCCGTGTGAGTGGGCGACGGCGGTCAACTCCTCCTTCGTCTCGGAGAGCGTGACGTAGAGCACCGGCTCTTTGCGGCGCGCGCCTTCGAGCAGGAACTGGAGCGCGAGCGTTGTCTTGCCGGTGCCGGGGTCGCCCTCCAACAAGTAGAGGCGGTTGGCCGGGAACCCGCCTTCGAGGACTCGGTCGAGTCCCGCGCTGCCCGTCGCCAGCCGCAACTGTGCATCCCCTTCGGCGGCGGCCCCGTCTCGGTCGGTTGAATGACTCATGCGCCTCCCCGTCTTTACACGCGGGCTAGTTCCTCAGACGAATACAGGTGAAGAAAGGGCCGTCGGGCCGATTCAAACCACTCTGTTGAATTTAATGTCGTGAATACATCTTGCCACGAAAGGCCGTCTTGAGGGTAGTGTTTCAAAGAGGTTCTTACGCCCGACCGTTCGGTTATATTTTCCGTCCGTTCACAGCAATCTTTCCGGGGCTTACAGCAAACACGAACCTGCCCGCGTCCGAATGTTGTATAGAACGACGAACGGCGGCTTCGGCCACGAGCGGGCGCGTCCCGCGCCGCGAAGAACTATTCTCTTGCCGCCGTAAAAATCGGAGTCACGTCCGGCAAGGCCGGACGACACGCGAGGTGAGACATGAAGACACGAGGGCGCCGGGGCATCGGGGGCTTTCTCGAAACGGTCGCGCAGGACGTTCGCTACGGCGTGAGGGTTCTGCTCAGGAACCGTGGCTTCACGCTGGCGGCTGTGCTGACGCTCGCGCTCGGCATCGGCGCGAACACGGCCATCTTCAGCGTCATCTACGGCGTGCTCCTGCGCCCGCTGCCCTACCGCGACGGCGGGCGGCTCGTCGTCATCAACCAGCAGGGGCGTCTCAACAACGTGAGCAGCCTCGGCCTCTCGGTCAAAGAGTTCTACGACTACCGCGACCAGAACAAGACGATGGAGACGGTCGTCGAGCACCACTCGATGAACTTCATCCTCTACGGTCGGGACGAGCCGGAGCGCGTGCAGACGGGCGTCGTCTCCGCGAACTTCTTCGACGTGCTCGGCGTGAGACCGCTGCTCGGCAGAAGCTTCACGCCCGACGACGAGAAGCCCGGCAGCGACGCCGTGCTCATGCTCAGCTACAAGTACTGGCAGCGGAGTTTCGGCGGCGACCCCAAGATCGTGGGCCGCGTCTTCCAGATGAACAACCGCCCGCACACCGTCATCGGCGTCCTGCCGCCCGTCCCGGAGTACCCTTCCGAGAGCGACGTTTACATGCCGACCGTGAACTGCCCTTTCCGCTCGAGCCAGAGGATCATCGAGAACCGTCAGGCGCGACTCCTCTCGACCGTCTTCGGCAGACTCAAGCCCGGCGTCTCTCTGGAACAGGCGCAGGCCGACATCGGCACGATAGCGAACAACTTCGTCACCGAAAACCCGGACGCGTACCCCAAGAGCATCGGCTTCGCCGCACAGGTTGACAGACTCGGCGACGCGCTCACGGAGCGCGCCCGCCCGACTCTACTGATACTGCTCGCCACGGCTGGCCTCGTCCTCCTCATCGGGTGCGCCAACGTCGCCAACCTGATCCTCGCGCGCGCGCTCCAGCGCCGGCAGGAGGTCGCGATGCGCGTCGCGCTCGGCGCGAGCCGCGCCCGGCTCGTCCGACAGTTGTTGACCGAGTGCACGCTGCTCGCGCTCGCGGGCGGAGGCGTCGGGCTGATGCTGGCGTACTGGAGTCTGCCCCTGCTCGTCTCGTTCGCCGCGCGCTTCACGAACCGCACCGGGGAGATAGGGATTGACCTCTCCGTCCTCGTCTTCACGCTGCTCGTCTCCGTTTTGACGGGCCTCGTCTTCGGACTCGTGCCCGCGTTCTCGTTCGGGCGAGGGGCGGGCACGAGCCTCGCCTCCGCGCTCAAGGAAGGCAGCGGTCGCTCGACTTCGGCGGGACGCGGACGCCTGCGCGCGCTGCTCGTCGTGGCGCAGGTCGCGATCTCTTTCATGCTCCTCATCGCCGCCGGGCTGATGCTTCGCAGCCTCATCAAACTCCAGCAGGTCGAACCCGGATTCAAGCCGGAGAATGTTTTGGTGATGCGACTCGCGCCGAACTGGTCGAGGTTCTTTAACCCTAACAACCAGAACCCCACCGCCATCAACGTGCCGCTGGTCGTGTACTTCCGGCAGCTTCTCGACAGGGTCAAGGAGCAGCCGGGCGTCGTCGCCGCCGCGACCTCGTCAACCTACCCGCTCAACGCCGCGGGCATTACGCAGGGGCCTAACACCGTCAGCGTCCAGGTCGAGGGCCGCCCCGTCGGAGACGGACAGGCGACGCCGCAGCTCGACCCGCGCGCCGTCAGTCCCGACTACTTCCGCGCGGTCGGCATACCCTTGACGCGCGGGCGCGCCTTCACCGACGCCGACGACGAAAACGCGCCGCAGGTCGTCATCATCAACGAGGCCGCCGCGCGCCACCGCTTCAAGGGCGAAGACCCGGTGGGCAAGCGCGTGTCGTTCGACAACGGGCGGACGTGGGCGACGATTGTCGGCGTCGTCGGCGACGTGAGGCAGTACGGACTCGACAAGGAACCCGCGGACGAAATCTACGGCCCCGTCTCGCAGGGGCCCTTCGCCACGTTCCTCGTCGTTAAGACGAACGCCGACCCCTTGTCGGAGGCCAAGCAGATTCGGGACGTGGTTCACCGGACGGACGTGGAGACGGCTGTGGATCAGGTCGAGACCTTGCAGCAGGTGAGGGACGAGTCGGTAGCGAACCCGCGTCTGACGGCGTGGCTGCTCGGACTCTTCGCGGGCCTCGCGCTCGTCATCACGGCGGCTGGGATAACGGGCGTGATGGCGCTGTCGGTGACGCAGCGCACGCGCGAGATAGGCATCCGCATCGCCCTCGGCGCGACGCGCGCGCGCATCGTCGCGACGGTGATGCGGCAGGGGATGACGCTCGTGGTCGTCGGGCTTCTCGTGGGCGTGGCGGGCGCGCTCGCGCTCGACCGGCTCGTCACCTCTCTGCTGTTCGCAACCCCGGCGGCAGACCCCGCGACGTTCGCGGCGGTCTCGTTGCTGCTGACGCTCGTCGCGGGCGTGGCCTGCTTCGTCCCCGCGCTCCGCGCGACGGGCATTGATCCGATGCTCGCGCTCCGCAGCGAGTGAAAACTTGATGCCGCCACTCACGCACATCGAGTAAACTCTCTTCGGCGCGACGCGCGAGACCCAGTGACCTAAAGATGAACGATGCGGCACGAACAACTCACAGCCCAGAGCCGCGAACCGCGGGGCGCTTCAGGATTGACAGGCTGAAGTGGGCGATCATCTTCGGCTTCTGGACGTTCTTCAGCTTCCTCTACGCCAACCAGATTTACTTCGAGATGCTGCACAACCCCGCGATGCATCACTCGTGGTGGCGCATCGTCTATTGGCAGTTGGTCGTGTGGTACGCCTGGTGCTGCCTGACGCCGGTCATCCTCGACCTCGGTCGCCGCTTCCCCGTCGAAGGCGGGGCGTGGTGGCGCGGACTTCTGATTCACCTGCCGGTCAGCGCGCTCATCTCGGCTGTGCACATCGCAGCCGCCACATACGTCAAGATGGTCATCAGGCCGTTCGACGTTTGGAGCGACACGAGTCCGTTTTTCCAGCAGTACAGGAGCGAGCTGAGCAGCTTCTTCCTCTTCGAGTTCGTCATGTACTGGGCCATACTCGGCGTCGGCTACGCGTTCGACTACAGGGAAAGGTATCGGGAGCGCGAGTCGCTCGCCACGCAGCTCCGCGCGCAGCTCGCGCAGGCGCAGCTCGAATCGCTCAAGATGCAACTGCACCCGCACTTCCTCTTCAACACGCTGCACACCATCTCCGGCCTCGTGCGCGCGGGCGAGCGCTCGCCCGCCGTGAACATGATCGCGGGACTCAGCGAACTCCTGCGGCGCGCTCTCGACAGCGCCGCCGAGCAGGAGGTTCCGCTCCGGGAGGAAATCAAGTTCGTCGAACTCTACCTCGACATCCAGAAGGTTCGCTTCTCCGACCGGCTGAAGGTTCACGTGGAGGTCGCGCCCGACGCCCTCGACGCGTTCGTGCCGAACCTGATACTTCAACCGCTCGTCGAGAACGCCGTCCGCCACGGCGTCTCGCCGGACGAGACGGCAAGCACTATCGTCATTAACGCCTACCGCTCGGACGCGACGCTGCATCTCAGCGTCTGCGACGACGGGCCGGGCTTGCAGTCGGGCTGGCGCGACGGCCAGAGCGAGGGCATCGGACTCGCCAACACGCGCGCGCGGCTCGAACGACTCTACGGCCCGGACCAACGCTTCGACCTGCGGGGCGGCGCGTCGGGCGGCGTCACGGCCTCAGTCGCGATACCGTTCCGCGAAGCCCGCCCGCCTTCGACAGTGAGGGCGCGGACTTGAAGAAGATTGACGGGCGCGGACGCGAAAGGCGGAGATGAGCGACGACGCGAAGAAGATCAGGGTGCTGATAGTTGACGACGAGCCTCTGGCGCGCCGCACGATCAGGGAGCTTCTGCGCGAGGACACGGAAGTCGAAGTCGTCGGAGAGTGCGGCAGCGGCGCGGAGGCCGTCAACTCGATACGCAGGCAGCCGCCCGACCTCCTCTTCCTCGACATACAGATGCCCGGCATGAGCGGCTTCGACGTTCTCTCAAAAGTCGAGCACGAACGCATCCCCGCAATCGTCTTCGTCACGGCGTTCGACGAGTACGCGCTGCGGGCCTTCGAGGTGCACGCGCTCGACTACCTCTTGAAGCCCTTCACGGACGAGAGGTTCCGCGAGGCGCTCGCGCAGGCCAAGTCACACGTCCGGTTGAAGGAACTCGGCCACCTGAGCCGGAGCCTGCGCGCGCTCCTCGACGACCGCGCCGGACACGACGCGCCGAGGCGAAAGAGTTTCCTGATGAGGTTCATGATCCGCCTGGGAAGCCGCGTCGTCTTCGTCAACCCTTCGGACGTTGACTGGATCGAGGCCGACAACTACTACGCCAAGCTGCACGTCGCGGGCAAAGCGCACCTGCTGCGCGTGAGCATGAACGAACTCGAAGAGAAGCTCGACCCGCGCACGTTCCTCCGCATCCACCGCTCCTCGATCATCAACCTCGACCGCGTCAAAGAGCTTCACCAGAACCCCAACGGCGAGTATGTCGTCGTCCTCAAGGACGGCACGGAACTGAAGCTCAGCCGCGCGCGCCGCGAGCGCCTCGAAGAACTCCTGATGAGCGACTACGAGTAGCGCGCCGCCGTGTTCGGAGTGCCCCGCGCCGCCGTTCGCCGTTCGCAACTCACAATCAGAAAAAGCACGTTCGCTGCACCGACCGGCGGTTGGCTGAAAAGCCGCACCCACCCGCCGTCTCTTCGTGTAGAGTCTGACCGTCGCGCAATCCCCGCGTCGGCGGGCGGAAGGAGAACTACCCGTGAATAAATTGATGAACCGGCGGCTGAGATTTTTTTTCAACGAGGAAGGGTTATGGTCGTCCATCAAAAGATGGGGGCGCAAGATGAATGATAAGAATCGCAGACGCCGGTTAACATCTACCTGAGGTTTTCGTGTCGAGAGATTTTCCGACTCACGAATGCTCCTGCGCCGCGTAGCTCACAGTAGCGGCGACTCCCTTCCTTCTCAGACTTTCCAGATACTTCACCTCGTCGTTCGGCGCTCTTGTCTGCCAGCATCCGAAGATGACACGCGTCCGCCTAATGGGCGCGTCAGGGTCATGGACATCGCGCGTGAAGTTCGGGCGCGCGGTGCTCGAAGCTATTCGGGACTGGCAGCAACGGCAGGCGAGCCGATCCGTTCCCTCGAACGGGTGAGCGCCGCGGGCGGGAGTTCGGCGACCGGCGCGACACGCAAACGGACTGACGATGATTCGACGAAATAGGCGTTGACTCCCGCGCAAGACGTTCAGGTTTGACCCGTTCATTTATGGAACGAAGGGCAACGCCGACGCGTGAAGTCGGTTCTAACGAACCAAGATCACCTTGGTTCACGTTAAGCGGCTGCTTCAGCCTGTCTCCTGATTAGTCCGGCCTCCGACCCGCGTTCCGGTTGTACGTTCAGTCAGGCAGAACAAACTTGCGAACGTCCGAACTCGTCGCCATGAAACACATCTTCTCCATCGCGCTGCTCGCGCTGCTGTCGCTCTCGAATGCCGCCGCCCAACAGGCCGACTACACGCAACTCAAGACCGAGGCCGAACGGCTTTACGCCGCCGGCTCGTATGCGCGCGCGGGCGAACTCTACTCCAAAGCCGACAAGACAAAGCTCTCGCCGGCGGAAGCGCGCTGGCTTGAGTTTCGGCTGGCCGACACCTCGTGGCGCGCGCAGGCGGCGACGGAAACGTCCGACCCGACGAAGTTCGAGCAGGCACAGCAGCAACTCGAAGAGTTGATCCGCGCAAACGACAAAGAGGACGGGCGCGACCTGGTCTGGGCCGAGGCGCACGAGTCGCTCGGCGACCTCTTCTGGACGCGGCGCGATCAGATGAATTGGGGCGCGGCGTGGCCGCATTACCAGCAGGCGCTCGACTGGTGGGCAGGCCAACGCGACATCGAACGCGCGCGCACGCGCTACCTCAAGATCGTCTTCAACGCCGCCGAGCCGCCGCACGCGAACGAATATTACTTCTACACCTACTACGGCAACTACATCCCGCTCGACGTGCTGGAGAACGCTCTGAAGATCAGCGCCACCGAGAACGACCGGGCGCACCTACACTTCCTCATCGCCATGACCATGCGTTCGACGGCAGGCGACTGGGAGACGCGCCAGCGCGTGCCCGACGAGTTCGAGGCCGCGCTCAAATCCGGGAAGAAAACCGACTGGTACGACGACGCGCTCTTCTATTACGCGGAGTGGATGAACGGCAACGGCACAGTCCGGCAGTTGGAAAACGGCGAGTGGCAGCAGGAGCCTGATTACACGAAGGCGCTCGAGCTGTACCGGCGTCTGACCCGCGAGTTCGCGAAGGGCGAGACGCGCTACTACGAGCAGGCGCAACAGCAGATCAAGAGTATCACCGAGCCGACCGTCGGCGTCGGCGTCTCCAACATCTTCCTGCCCGACTCCGAGCTTCAGTTCGGCCTGAGCGCGCGCAACGTCAGCCGCGTCAACTTCGCGCTCTACCCCGTCGAACTCACGCGCGACGTGCGCTTCGCGGCGAACACGGACGAAGACGAAGGCGAAGGCGAGGTTGGGAACTGGCTGCAAAAGCTGTCGCTCGCGGGCCGCCAGCCCGTCAAGACGTGGACGAAGAATCTCGACGACAAAGGCGAACACAAGCAGTTCAGCGAGCAGGCGCGCATCGAAGGCAAGCTGCCCGTCGGCGCTTACCTGCTCGTGGCCGAGAGCGGCGCGGTCTCGGCGCGCGACCTCGTGCTCGTCTCGGACGTGTCGCTCGTCCTGAAGTCTTCGGCGAAGCAGGCGCTCGCCTACTTCTGCAACGCCGTGACCGGCGCGCCCGTCGCCAACGCGAACGTCGCGCTGTGGGAGACTTACTACGAAAAAGACAAGTGGCACTGGCGCAAGCTCCGGCGCACGACGAACAGCGACGGCCTCGCGGTCTTCGCGCTGACCGGCAACGATTACGGTCGCAACCTGTTCGCCGCCGCCGCGAGCGGCGACCGCCAGTCCTTCAGCAACGGTTACGTCAACAGCTACAGCCGCCCCGATCAAGCCTGGCGCATCTACGCCTTCACAGACCGGCCCGCCTACCGGCCCAAAGAGACCGTCGAGTGGAAGTTCATCGCGCGGCGCTTTGCCGGCGGCGTCTATTCGACGCCCGCGAACCAGACCGTCGAGTATCAGATCAACGACCCGCGCGGGACGAAGGTGAGCGAAGGCAAGGCGACGCTCAACGAGTTCGGCAGCGGCTGGGGTTCGCTCGAACTGGCCGAGCAGTTGCCGCTGGGGCAGTACACGATACAGTTCTGGGACGAAGGGCGGCGCAACGACATCGGCAGCGCGACACTCTTCCGGCTCGAAGAGTACAAGCTGCCCGAATTCAAGGTCGCGGTTCAGACGCCGGAAGAGGACGGCAGGAAGAAGTCTTTCCGCCTGGGCGAGAAAGTAGAAGTCAACATTCAGGCGGACTACTACTTCGGCGGGCCGGTCGCGAACGCCTCGGTCGAAGTCGTCGTCTATCAAAACCCTTTCTACCACTACTGGTCGCCGCCGCACGAATATCCCTGGTACTACGACGACACCGAGCGGCAGCAGCGCTACTACGGCGGGCAGGGCCAAGTCGTCAAACGCGAGACGCTCAAGACGGACGCGAAGGGACGTGCCGTTCTGACGTTCGACACGCCGCGCGAGAACTACAATCAGGATTTCGAGTACCGCGTCGAGGCGCGCGTCACAGACTCGTCGCGCCGCGAGATCACGGCGAGCGACCAAGTGCGCGTCACGCGCCAACGCTACTACGTCTATCCGCGCCCGGCGCGGAACATCTATCAACCGAAAGATAAAGTCACCGTTGACATCAAGGCGCTCGACGCGAACGACCAGCCGGTCGTGACCGAAGGCACGGTCAAGGTCACGCGCGATTACTGGTACGAGGTCTGGATTGATCCGAACGGGCGCGAAGTCACGGGCGAAGCGTTGCGTCTCTCGCGCGAGCGCGCCGCCAACTTTCCGCCGCCCGTCGCCAAAGGTCAGCGCCCCTGGCAACTGAAGTTTCGCGGCTACCAGCACGACGACGTGCTCACGCAGACCGTCAAGACAGACAAGGGCGGCGCGGCGCAACTCAATTTCACGCCCGAGCGCGAAGGCTACTACCGCGTCGCGTGGCAGAGCAGTCAGGGTGGCGACAGGCGCAACCGTTTCCTGCCGCCGGTCAAAGCCGAGACGGCTGTTTTCGTCGCGACGAACGCGACGACCGAACTCGGCTACCGTCCGGGCGGCGTCGAGATCGTCGTGGACAAAGACACGTTTCGCACGGGGCAGACCGCGCCCGTGATGCTGTCCGTGCCGACGAATGATCGCTACGTCCTCTTCAGCGTCGAAGGCGAAGACCTCTACAGCTACCAGCTCGTCCACGTCACCGGCACGGCGAAGCTCATCGAGCTGCCCATCGAAGAGAAGCACGTGCCCAACATCTATCTCAACGCCCTGATGGTGAGCGACGCGCAGTTGTTCGCCGACCAGAAGCAGGTCGTCGTGCCGCCCGTCCAGCAGTTTCTTTCCGTGGACGTGAAGGCCGACCGCGAACAGTATCAGCCGCGCGAAGAGGGCACGCTCAACATCACCACGCGCGACGCCGACGGTCGCCCCGTCGCCGCCGAGGTCGCGCTCGGGCTGTTCGACGAATCGGTCAAGTACATCCAGCAGGACTACGCGGGCGACCCGCGCCAGTTCTACTACGGCACGAAGCGCGCCGAAACGATTCAGACGCAGAGCACGTTCAACCAGAAGTCCTACGCGCGCCTCGTCGAAGGCGCGGACAAGCAGTTGATTGACGAGCGCGTGCTGGAGCAACAACGCATCGCCGGTCATCGCGGGCGCAGATTAGCCAACGGCGAGGAGATGAATGATGGAGATGATACGGAGGAGTTACGCGTGGTCACGCGCTCCGGCATGAATGCGTACTCGGCGGAATACGGCAGGGGCAGGGGCGCGGGCGCAGCCTACGCCGACAAATCGGCGGAAGCGCCCGTGAACGGGGCTATTGATTCACTGTCGAATCTCGGCGGAGTGATGAAAGATTCCAACGGCTTTTACCACCCAATCGGAAACGTTACTGAAGCCGTGACGGTTGCTCAATCTCAGCCAAGTAACCCGAACGGACAAGGACCCGCCGTACAGGTGCGCAACGATTTTCGCACGACGATTCTGTGGCAGCCCGACGTGAAGACGGACGCGAACGGCAGTGCGACGGTGAAGGTAAAGTATCCCGACTCGCTGACGACGTGGCA
>DASRCS010000241.1:0-39401 GCA_035652995.1 Pyrinomonadaceae bacterium | reverse complement strand
CAAGTTTCCGCGAACTCCTCGAAGTCTTCTTCACCGTCCACGACCCGACGACCCTCAACCGCCAGGGCGCGGACGTGGGCACGCAGTACCGAAGCGCCGTCTTCTACCACACGCCCCAGCAGCGCGAAGCAGCCGAGCAAGTGATCGCCGAACTCACGGCGCAGCGCGTCTGGGACGCGCCCATCGTCACCGAAGTCACGCCGTTCACGGAATTCTACCCGGCTGAGGATTACCACCAAAACTATTTCGAGAAGAACCCCTACCAACCCTACTGCCGCGCCGTCGTCGCGCCGAAGGTCGCGAAGTTCCGCAAACATTTTCTTGAGAGGCTGAAGGCTTGAAGAGTCTCTGCAACCGCGAGGACACGGAAGAGGTGCTGCGGAGGCTCCGCAGTCTGAAGGAAGACAGTGCGCGGCGCTGGGGGCGGATGACGGCGCATCAGGCCGTGTGCCACCTGAGCGATTCGTTCAAGGCGGTGACGGGCGGGAAGGAGGTCGAGTTCGCAGGCTCGTTTGCGACGCGGACGTTCGTCAAGTGGTTCGCGCTGCGCGTGCCTCTTCGTTGGCCGAAGGGCGTGCCGACGAGGCCGGAGGTTGATCAGGAGAAGGGCGGCACGCGCCCGTCGGAGTTCGCGCGGGACGTGGCGGAACTCGCGTCGCTCGTCGAAGAGTTCGCGAGCGAAGGGCGCGAATTCCGGGGAAGCCTCCACCCGGTGTTCGGCGAGATGGGCGCGGGCGACTGGCTGCGCTGGGGCTACCTCCACATGGATCACCACCTGCGACAGTTCGGCGTCTGAGTCAGATTTCCAAGAACGCGGGCCTGAAAAATAAAGTAGTTGACCGCCGCCCGACCGCTGCCCCACAATGAGAATGCCCACCGGCCCTCGCGAGGCCGCGCCAGAGCGCGCCCGGCGGCATCCGTTCCGGCCAGATTGGCCGCTCCCTCCCCGGCAATCAAACATTCATGAGAAACGCAGTACCAGGTCGCATTTTTACAACAGCCCTCTGCTTTCTGGCCCTGTTCGCGTCGCAGGATGCGGCGGTGAGGAGGCCCGCGGCGGCGACGCTCCGACCGAGCCTGAGGGTTCTGTTCGTCGGCAACAGCTACACGCTCTACAACGACCTCCCGTGGGTCACGGAGCAGTTGGCGCTCTCCGACCCCGGCGCGAAACCGATTCAGGCCGAGTCGGTCGCCATGATGGGCGCGACGCTCAAAGAGCATTGGAACGACGGGTTCGCGCTGAAGCGGATCAGGGAGGGCGGCCCCTGGGACTTCGTCGTGCTTCAGGAGCAGAGCCAGAGGCCGCTCGCCGACCCGGTCGAGATGAGCAAGTACGCGAGCCTCTTCGACCACGAGATAGACCTCGCGGGCGCGAAGACCGTTCTGCTCGCCACTTGGTCGCCGCGCGGCCACCCCGAAAAGCAGGCGGCGATCACGGACGTGTACGCGAGGCTCGCACGCGAACTCGACGCGAAGCTCGCGCCCGTCGGCCCCGCCTGGCAGTCGGCGCTCGCCTCCGAGCCGAGCCTGACGCTTTACAGAAACGACGCGGACAGTCACCCGACTTCCGCCGGGACGTACCTGGCCGCGTGCGTGCTCTACTCGACACTCTACGGCAGGAGTCCGGCGGGGCTGACGCGCGAGGTCAAGAGGCCGGACGCCGACCCGATCACCGCCAGAGTTGAGGAAGAGCCGTTCGCTCTGAGCGAAGCGGAATCGAGTCTCCTCCAGCGGGTCGCGTGGGACGCCGCGCGCAGTGCCGACGGCGAAGTGGCGGCGACCGCGGGCACGCCTTAGCGCGTCAGGAGATGACGATCAGGATCGAACAGGGCAGTTGCTCGACGAGCGCCGCGGTGCTCTGACCCATGAACAGGCGGTCGCCCGCGGCGGGACGCGCCTTGACGCCGAGCACGACGAGGTTGTGCCGACGCCTCTTCACGCGCAGCAGGATCGCCCGCTCCTTGCTCATCCTCGAAAGCGCGACGGCCTTGACGCGCACGCCCTCGCGCTCGCCGAGCGCGCGTATGTCTTCGAGCAGAGCCTTGTAGCTCCCTTCGCGCGGCGCGTGGCGCAGGAGCGTTGACTCGTCCGCGGGCCGCGAGACGTGCATCGCCGTCACGCCGCACTTGCACGCCTTCGCAATCGCGACGGCGACCTCGGCCCCGCGCCGCGAGTAGTCCGTGCCCGACGTGGGGACGAGGATGTCGAACTTGGCGTCGTCCGCCGCGCGGGGGTAATCGCCGCGTGCGACGACGACGCCGGTCACGCCGTCGAAGCCCTGAAGAATCTTCGCCACGCGCGCGCTGAACGTGCCCGCGCCGTCTTCGAGCGCGCGCTCGACGCCGAGGAAGAGCATGTCAAAGCCCTTCTTCGCCTCGCCGAGTATCGCCTCGACAGGCTCGTCCTCCTCCGCAGACTTCTGACCCGTCAGGAGCGACGAGGCCGGCGCGGCGCGCTCTCCCGTGTCCTCCTCGACCTGACGCGCCGCGTACTCGGCTGAAGCCTTCACGATCTCGCCCGTGTCCGTGTCGTGGATGCCGAGCGGCGCGCGCCGCCTGTGCCCGTTCGCGCCGAGTTGGACGACCGTCGCGAGCACCTTGCGCGTGCCGACGAAGTACCCGGCGAGGCGCGAAGCCAGCTCGCCGTTCGCGCCCTTGTCAACGCCGATAAGCAGGCGCTCGACCGACGGCACGAAGTCTCTGGCCTCGGCCTCCTCGCGCTCCAACCGCTCCTTCTCCTCGCCCGTCGGCGGGATGCGCGAGAGCGCCCAGCGCAGAAGCGGCGGCGTGATCATCGTCGTCGTGATCGCCATCACGACGACGAGCGTGAAGATGTCGCGCGTCAGAACGCCCATCGAAAGGCCGACGGTCGCGACGATGACCTCGGTCGAGCCGCGCGCGTTCATGCCGATGGCGAGCGCGGTTGACTCCTTGTTGCCGAGTCCGCCGAGGCGGCCCCCGACGTAGCAGCCGACGACCTTGCCGAAGCTCGCGATCAGAATGAGTCCCGCGGCGAGTTCGAGGAAGCGGGCGCTTTTGAGCACCGACAGCTCGACCGAGAGTCCGGCGGTCGTGAAGAAGACCGGCATGAAGAGCGCGACGATGAGTCCGCGCAACTGCTCTTCGATGTGGCCCGTGAGGATCGGCGACTGCCCGACGAGGATGCCGACGACGAACGCGCCGAGCACGGTGTGCACGCCGATGAAGTCGGTCAGGAGCGAGGCCGCGCACATCAGAACGAGGATGGCGGTGATGACCGCGAAGTCTATCGTCAGGTTGTCGTTCGTCCAGCGGATGACGTAGGCGACCCAGCGGCGTCCGAGCGTGAAGCTGAAGACTAAAAAAGCGGCAGTGCCGAGCGCACTCATGCCGACGCCGGAAACGTTGACCTTTCCCTGCCCGGCGATGCCGCCGATGACGGCGATGATGATCCAGCCGATGGTGTCGTCGAGGATGGCGGAGGCGAGGATGATCTGGCCGACGTTGCGCCGCAGAAAGCCGACCTCCATGATGACCATCGCGACGATCTTCACCGAAGAGATCGAGAGCGCGGTCGCGAGGAAGAGCGCCGTCGCGAGTCGCTTCGCCGGGTCGGGCAGCATCGAGTCGGGGATGTACTCGCCGAGCAGGAAGCCGCACGCGAACGGGAGGATGATTCCCGAAAGCGAGGTGAAGAAGGCCGTCCGTTTCATCCTCTGGACGAGCGCGAGGTCGGTCTCCATCCCCGTCAGAAGCAGGAGCATCAGCACGCCGAACTGCGAGAGCGCGTCAATCATGCTCTTCTGCTCGGCGTTCGCGGGGAAGATGTTGTGTTGGAGCGTGGGCGAGAGCGCGCCGAGCACCGACGGGCCGAGCACGACGCCCGCGACGAGCTGGCCCATGACGGCGGGCTGGCCCAGGCGCTGCATCACCTCGCCGAGCAGCCTGCCGACCAGAAGCATCAGCGCGACCTCGACGATGAAGATCGTGACGGCGTGGTCGCCGCCCGACGACGCAAACAGGATGAGACTGAGAGTTGTACCCGCCATGCTCTAAACCTTCGACACGCCAGCCGCGCGAGCGCAAGTCAGTTTTGAGGAACCGTCCCGACCCCGCCTCACGCATCCGTTCTTTATTTTCTTCAATAGTAACCTAGTCGTCGCGGGCGCGGGAAGTACGTGAGGATACGAGCCGGGAGTGTCCCCTCGTGTCGAACCCACATCAGGTCTTAAGACTTACGCCCCTCTTTCTCAGCACCCGGCGCACCGTCTCGTGCGAACAGGCGTCGGCTAGCCCCAACTCCACGACCCGGCGGGCGAGCAGGCGCAGCGTCCAGCGCTCGTGCCCGGCGGGCGGCGCTCGACGGGCTTCGGCGACGAGCCGCGCCTCGGCCTTCCTGCTCAGGAGGTGTGGGCCGCCGGGCCGCGGGCGGTCTTCGAGCGAGGCCAGGCGCGTCTCGTTGAAGCGGCAGCGCGTGCGCTCGACCGTCAGGAGTCCGACACCCAGGGCGGCGCTGATCTCCGCGTCGCTCGCGCCTCGGTCGGCCAGGAGCAGGGCGCGCGCCCGCGTCATCTTGCGGGCGGAAGTTTTGCCGCGCTTGCCGCGACGGATCAGTCTCTGTAAAGCCGCGCGCTCTTCGTCGCTCAACTCGACGCGATACTTCTTCATGTTTATACCGGGATGCAGAATAAAGTGAGGTGTGGGTGAAGGCGGTGGAGCGGGGCAAGCCGCCCTTCCCGGCCCGCGAGCACACGGGCGCTGTGCGACATCACTCAACGTCCGCCGGTTGACAGGTCGGGAAGGGCGGCCTCCCCCCGCCTCTTCTTCGGCACCTCCCAACTTTATTTCGTTTTGCAACTCGATATCAGAAGGCCGCCGCGCCCCGACAGACGCGGCGGCCAAGCGTCCGGCCAGGTCAGTCGCCCTTACCCCGACCAGGACGCGGACGGAGTGGGTGCAGATTCGCGTCACGAACCAAGCCCCACCCCGCACCCGGGTTGCCAAAGAATCAAGGGTCGGCGGCGACCGCGCGCCGGGAGCGCCGCAGCAGTTGGACGACGACGACGAGGGCGGCAAAGAGTCTCATGCTTCCCTCCCCCTCTTTCGCGTGAGCAGGCGCGCGACCGTCTCAGGAATCGAAGCCACGTCGTCGGGCTTCCGCAGGAACGCGTTCGCGCCGGCCCGCCGCGCGCGCTCTTCAACCTCGTCGCCCGACAGCATGATGATCGGCGTCTGCTGCCGATGCGCCAGCGTCCGCGTGTGTTTGATTAACTCGACGCCGTTCGTGTCCGGCAGGTTGTTATCGAAGATGAGCACGTCGAAGCGCTCGCCGCTCTCTAACTTCGCCAGCGCCGCGGCCCCGGTCGTGCAAGTCTCGACCGACCAGCCTTCGTCATGCAGCGCCACGTTCACCGACTCCGAGACGAGGCGATCATCTTCGACGTGCAGGACGCAGACGGCGCGCGTCTCGGGGCAGTCTTCATCGCCGCGGAACATTAAACTTCGACGGCGGCGCTCCACCGGCACACGCATCCGCGCGAGCGCCTTGTGCCGCCCCCTGCCCCTCAGCATCGCGTCCAGACTCCGGCGACCGATGCCGAGCATCTCAGCCGCGCGCGAGACGACGCCGCCCGCCTCCCTGAGCGCCCGCTCGATGATCCGGGACTCGTAACGCAGGACGGCTTCGTAGAAGTTAAAACCCTTCCACGTCGGCGGCGTCGGGAGCGAGACGGCGAGGAACAGCACGCGGCGGGAGACGGCCAGCAGCCGGTCTTTATGCTCCCGGTTGCCGGAGCGCGAGAGCAACTCGGCGGCGCGGTCGTAGGTGTCGCCCAGGTCTTGCGCCGGCATCTGCTCGCCCAACTCTTCGAGGACGGTCAGCGCGGCCAGCCCCGCGGCCTCCGAGTCGCCCGCGTTCTCCGCGGTCTCGACCGCGCGTTGCAGAGTGCGGAGCGCGACCCTGCGGTTGCCCATCCGCGCGAGCACGATGCCCTGTGTCGTCAGAGCTTCGGCCAACAGCGACTGCTCGCCGCCGCGTTCGAGAATCTGGACAGCAGACCGGACGAGCCTCTCGGCTTCGCCAATGCGCCCTTCGGCCAGCAGCACCCTCGCGCGAGTGTCGTCCACCTGCGCGGTGTGTACGTCGTCCTTCATGCTGGTGAAGAGGGCTTGCGCGCGGTCTAAGTGTTCGTGGGCTTCTACGAACTTGCGAGCCGTGCCAAACAGCATCCCCAAGTTATTCTCGACGCAGGCTTGATAGCGCCTGTGCCCGGCTTGCTCCAAATAAAAACTTGCCGCCGCAAACTCTACAAGCGCGCGGTCTATGTAATCCTCACGCTTTTCCGCCGCGCCGAGGTTCTTCAGCACGTTGGCAAAGCTGTTATGAAACTTCCCTTTTTGCGCTGGATTAGAAATGGCATCGAACAAAGGGGCAGCTTCGGTGTGAATCCTAAGAGCGTCGTTATATCGGTTGGCGGTCTTCTCGACGATGGCTAAACGCAGCAAAGCTAAGGCTCTTAGTGCGTCGTTCCTGCCGGCGGGTAATCGGGTTAGCGCCTCCCCCAACATTATGCGCGCCTCGCCGAATCCCCCTTGTCGCCAATAGCAGTAGCCAATTTCGATTTGCGCCTCTGCCACCTTCTCCGTATCTTGTAGCGCCTCGAATCTGGTGATGCTTTCGCTGATCAGGTTCTTGGCCCTCTCCTGCGACCCTTCGACCTGCTTGGTGCTGCCGAGCCAGCCCGTGAGTGTTCCGACCCGCAAGAGTACTTCCGCCGCGGTCGCCTCGCTCAGTTCATCTAACACTGGACGGCCCCCGGCCTCCGGCCACAACTCGCCTAGTGCGTCGCGCGCGGCGTTATAATTCCCTATGTCCTCTAATTCTTTGACTAGCCGGCATCTGAGACGTGCCCGCTCGTCGTGGGTTAGCGTCGGGTTAGCTATTTGGTAGAGTAGTTGATTAGCTATAGCCATGTGAGGATTACCCCTCTCAAGTTTAGATAATCAAGCGAAGGCACACCCGGACGAGGCAGGGTGCTAAGATGCGCCAGTGTTACTCGTCACAGGTGGTCAGGCAAGGACTTCCCTTCCCGCCCGCCCATCACACAAGTCAGATAAGGAGAACAACATGAAAAGCCTACGCCGACTCAGCGTTGCGTTAGTGTTTGCTTTAGCTCTCACCGCCCCCGCGGTCGCTGGCGACATAGAGACAGGCATAACGCAGCCACCGCCGCCACAAGCACAGGCCCAGACAACAACGACGACGGACGGAGAAATTTCAACTACCTTGACGGGGCAAGCAGAGACGAGTGGCGGTGAGGTTTCCGCCACCGGTTCAGCGACGAATGCTGCGCTGAACCTGGTTCAGAGCGTGCTGGCTCTGTTCTAAGCCTGCCCGCTCAGTCTCAAGTAATCCGGGGCTGCCGAAAGTAAAGCAATCGGCGGCCAAGTATTAGTGTGTCTGTACCAGCTTGAAACTTCACGCCGGATAGCCGAGGACGCAAGGAAATCCGACGCGGAGGTCGTAAGACGGTGAGATTAACCCCCCGTTACAACTAAAGCAATAATTTCTTTTACGCCAGATTGCTAATTTATTAGCCTTACGTGAGGGTGGAACAAATGCACCGCGGCAGCTTCGAGCTACAGATCGGTCAAGGCACAGCGTCGGACGACGCGGACGCCAGCGCGCCAGTCCTCGCCCAAGTCGAGGCGGTACATCTCGACCTCGGCACGGACGTAGCGCGCGAGAGCGTTGAACGAGCGGTGGAAGCGGAGCATCGGCGCGACGAGATAGACGAGCGGTGGCCCGTCCGAAATTTCGGCGTCGCCGAACAGACGCGCGCGCACGATGTCGCCCGCGCGCCGGTGCGCCTCGACGCGACGCCAGTAGTCCGCGCCCTGGAGCGCGAGCGCCGCGTCCTCCGAGACCTTCAACTCGACGACGGCCAGACGACCGTCGCGCCTGAGCGCGAGAAGGTCAACGGGCCGCGCCGCCGCCGCGCCCCCGCGCGACACGCGGAATTGCGCGTGCAGTGGCGCGAGGCGCAGCCCCGGATCGAGCCGCGTGATGTCGCGCCGCAAAATTGATTCGAGCCACGCTTCCGGCGCGGCGCGGAAGAGCGCGTGCCTGCGGTCGGGCGCGTCGGCGCGCCGGTGCTCCTTCAACTCTTCGACGAGCTTCAGCAAGTCCGGCGCGCTCGCCAGATCGAGCGGCACGCGCCGCGACGCGTCTCCGTTGAAAGGCGCTCGTCGCGACGCTCCTTCGTCAAGCGATGAGCGCCGCGGCGTTCCTTCGACGCCGAACCAGAGGTGCTCGCGCCCCATCACGCGGCGCACGCGCGCGAACGGCAGGCCCAGGAATCGCAGAGTCTCGCCGCGCCGCGCGCGCACAACGTCAATTTCTCCGGACGCGAGCGCGACGATGCTCTCGACGAGTTCGCTTCTCGCCTCGTCCGCGCTGCGAAATACCCGCGGCGCGTGCGCGCTCAACAACTCTTCGAGTTCGGGCGCGCGGACTTGAGTCAGAGAGCCGTTCTCTTCGTCAACCTCGAAGAGCGAGACTGCCGCGCGCAACCCGCCGCGCAGAAGCGCAACACGCTCGGCGAGCGCCGCCGCGAGTTTCGATGACGCGACGAGCCAGAGCTTCAGCCCGCTCGTCGAACGCGATGGCTTCGGTTCGCTCGTCGGACTCGTCAGCTTCGCCCAATCCGACAACTCCTCCGCGTTCGACCGAAGCGAAAGTCTCGACGCGCCCGACGACCTCACGGCGCGTGACTGGCGCGGTTTCTCTCCGAGGCGCGCGTACCAGAGCAGCGCCGACGCGAGAAAGCTCTCGGCCACTTCAGCGCCCGCCGGAACGACCGGCGCTGTCAACGCGATTCGCTCGCGGCCTCGGCGCAGACGGACGCGCGCCCAGCGGCCCGGCTCGCCGCGGCGCGCGCCCGCGCTCAGACTCGCCCGCTCTAACTTCACGCCCGCGAGCTCGCAGACGAGCGCCGCGATTCGTTCGCACTCCGCGCGACGCGCCGCGGCGACGGCCTCGCGCGACGAGGCGACGCTCGCCCGCGCGACGAGTTCGAGGCGAGCGCGCACCGCGCCCATCCTCCGCGACGCTTCGAGCGTGACGCGCCCGCCCTCCGCCGACCACGCCGCGACGCGCCAGGTGCGCGCGCCCGACTCGCCCCAGTAAGAGAAGACGAGCGCGCCCGCCGACGCGCTCAACTCCCACTCGCCCCGACGCAACTCGACTGGCGCGCCGTCCCGCCCCTCGCGCACGAACCACTCGCCGCGCGCGCCGAGCAGCTCAGCGACGCGGCGTCGCGCGTCCTCGACTTCTTCCGTGTTCGTGAGGCGCTTCATCTTCTTGATTGCGGGATTCGGCAGGCGTTCGCTAGCGCCAGCGCGCGTATGCTACCATCGAACGAGCTTTTAATGAGCGACAATCGAAAGAAAATTTTAAGGGTTGCGTGATGAAGAACGTTTACCTTGCGGGGGCGGTGCGGACGCCCATCGGTCGCTACGGCGGCGCGCTGTCGGGGCTGACTCCGGCTGAGTTGGGCGCGCGGGCGGCGGCGGAGTGTCTGAAGCGTGCGGGGCTTGAGGCGGGCGAAGTTCAGGAGGTCGTGTGGGGCTGCGCGCGGCAGGCGGGCGGGGGGCCGAACATCGGTCGGCAGGTCGCCTACCGCGCGGGCGTGCCGGAAACGGTTCCGGCTTCGACGATCAATCAGGCGTGCGCTTCGGGGCTGAAGGCCATCGTCCTCGCGGCGCAGGAGGTCTTGCTCGGTCGCGCGAGGGCGGTTCTCGCGGGCGGCGTCGAAGTCATGTCGCGCGTGCCTTACTTCGCGGAGGGCGTGCGATGGGGCGTGAGGATGGGCGACGCCGAGTTGGTTGACGGGATGTACCGCGACGGCTTCCTCGATCCGCTCTCCGGCCTCGTCATGGGCGAGACCGCGGAGAACCTCGCGCGGCAGTACCGCATCGCGCGAGACGAGCAGGACGAGTACGCCCTGCGCTCGCAGCGGCGCGCGGCCTCGGCGATTGAGTCGGGTCGGTTTGATGAAGAGACCGTGCCCGTCGAAGTCAAAGGCCGGAAGGGCGAGACGTTGACGGTCGCGCGCGACGAGCACCCGCGCGCCGACACGACGATTGAGGGTCTGCGGAAGCTCGCGCCGGTCTTCTCGAAAGACGGGACGGTGACGGCGGGCAACTCTTCGGGCATCACGGACGGCGCGGCGGCGGTCGTCGTCTGCGGCGAGGAAGTTTTGAAGTCGGCGGGCGGTCGCGTCGAGCCGCTCGCGAGAATCGTTGATTACGAGTTCGCGGGCGTCGCGCCGGAAGTGATGGGCATCGGGCCGGTGCCCGCGGTGCGCCGCCTGCTCGAACGGCAGGGGCTTGCGCTCGGCGACGTTGACCTCGTCGAGTTGAACGAGGCGTTCGCGGCGCAGGTCATCGCGTGCGACCGCGAGTTGAATTTCGACGCGGAGCGTTTGAACGTCAACGGCGGCGCAATCGCCCTCGGCCACCCGATTGGCTGCACGGGCGTGCGTATCACGACGACTCTGCTTCACGAGATGAAGAGGCGCGGCGCGCGGCGCGGGCTGGCGACGCTGTGCGTGAGCGGCGGGATGGGCGTCGCGCTTCTGGTCGAGAGCGCGTGACGCGAATTTTAAAGTCCGGCGCGGCGGTTAACGGCTGGGGCGCGGCGCTCGTCTTTACGTGGAGGCTGGCATGAAGAAGGTTTTGAAGTGGGTCGTGATCGTTCTCGTGGTGCTGTTCGTGGCGGCGCAATTTTACAGGCCGAACTTGTCCGCGCCGCCGCCCGACCCGAGCAAGTCAATGAGCGCGAACACGCACATGACGCCCGAAGTCTCCTCGATCCTCGAACGCTCGTGCAACGACTGCCACTCGTCGAAGACTGTCTGGCCGTGGTACAGCCAGGTCGCGCCCGTCTCGTGGTACCTGAAGAGCCACGTGGACGAGGGGCGCAAGGAGTTGTCCATGTCCGACTGGGGCACCTACCCGACGAAGAAGGCCGCGCGCAAGCTCGGCGAGATGTGCGAGCAGGTGAAGAAGGGCGACATGCCGCTCAAGTCGTACCTGCTGCTGCACCCGGCGGCTAAGCTCTCCGGCGACGACATAAAGACCCTGTGCGAATGGACGGAGAGCGAGAGCAGCCGCCTGCAATCGTCGCAGACCGCGAGCGCGCAATGACCGCGCCCCGCTCCACGCTTGCGCCTCGCGCCCTCTTCCGCGCGAGCCGTTCGCGGCGAACTTTTAAGCCAACCCGCATTCGGGAGGCGCGCATCCGAACCGCGCGCCTCCCACAAAAAAATTCAGCCCCGACAAGTTTTATTCACGGCCAGCGCGCCGCGACACTTTCGACCGACGGTGAGAGATTTATGAAGAGGTTTTTTTTCGCTCCGGCAATCATGCTAACGCTCGCGGGCCTGCTTTCGACCGCCTTCGCGCAGACGCGCGCGACGGGACGCGCGCCGCAAACTTCGGTCGGCACGCGCGTCGCGGTGCCGCTGCCCGCGTCCGACGCGGTGCTGACCGCAGACCTGAAGAGGATTCTGACCGAGGCAGCGCCGCAGGCCCTCGCTTCCGACTCGCAGAGGCTCGCGCAGTTGAACGCCGACGTTGACGAGTTCAAGCGGCGCATGGGCGTTGACGCGCGCGAGTTCGACACGCTCGCCGTCGGCGCGCATCTCACGCGCCTGCCTTCGGGCGCGGCGAAGGTCGCGGATGTCGTCGCCGTCGCGCGCGGGACGTTCGACTCGAACGCGTTGATTGCCCGCACGCGCGCCGCGGCGGGCACACGGCTCTCGGAGCAAACTTACGGCGGGAAGACTCTCTACGTCGTCGCCGTCAACGACAGCGTAAAACTCTTCGGGCTGCTGAAGACGCACGTGAGCGACTTGGCGATCTGCGTGCTCGACCAGTACACGCTGCTCGTCGGCGAGCCTGCTGCGGTGCGCGCGGCGGTTGACGTGGCGGCGGGGCGCGGCGCGCGCGTTGACCCGGTGCTGCTCAACCAGGCGCAGACGAACGGCAACCTCGTCGCGTTCGCGGGCAACGTGCCGCCGGGCACTTTCGCAGGGATGGACACGGGGCTGCCGAATGTTGACCGCGCGCTCGCGAACATCCGCGGCTTCTACGGCACGATCAACTCGACGAGCGCGGGCGTTCAGATGGCGACCACGCTGCGGGCGGCGAACGACGCGGACGCCAAACAGCTTTACCAGACGCTCGACGCGCTGCGACAGGTCGCGCCCGGTCTCATCTCGATGGCGGGCGCGAAGGCGCGTTTCGCGCAAAGCGCGATCAACAACCTCAAGATTGCGACGCGCGCCAGCGAAGTCCAACTCAGCCTCAGCGTGCCGCAGTCCGACATCGCCTCGCTGTTGCGCGCGCTCTGAAGAAGGCAAAAGTAAAAAGGCAAAAGAAGGAGAGCGGGCTTGCCTTCCTCTTTTGCCTTTTGCCTTTTTACTTTTGCCTTTTACTTACTTGCCCTGCGGGAGTTGGAACGGGAGGCCGCGCGTCGGCGGTCGCTGCGCCGCAGGCTCCTCGGTCTCTTCGAGGCTGGCGAGCGTGTCCTTGTAGATTTCGATTCGGCCCTTGTCTTCGAGCTGGCGGCGCGCGTTGACGAGGTACTCGTCGAAGACCTGCGCGCGCTGTTCGGAGAGCGCGGACTCCATGAGGCGGTCGCGCTGCTTGTCGAAGTCGGCGGGGTCTGCGTCCTTGCGCGTCTTGGCCGCGACGACGACCCACTCGTCCCCGACCTTGACCGGCGTCTTCGACACCTCGCCCGCCTTGAGCGCGTAGATGGCCGTGTCGAGCGCGGGGTCTGCGCCGGCCTTGCCGAGCGGGCGACCGAGCTTGAACGCTTCCTCGTCCTCGGCCTTGAGTCCGGCCTTCTCGGCGGCGGCCTTGAGCGCGTCGGGGCTGCCGGCGCTGTTGGCGATGTCGCGCGCGGTCTGTTCTACCTGATCCTGTGCGCGCGAGCGCTTCAGGTCTGCGGCGACCTTGTCCTTCACTTCGTCGAAGTCGGGGATGCGCGGGTCGCGCTTCTCGACGAGCATCGGCACGGCGAAGCCGTCCTTGACGCCGACGCGTTCGCCGACCTGACCGGCGTCGTTGAGCGGCTGGATGGCCTCCTCGAACTGCGGACTGCTGCCGATGCCGGGCACGTCGTCGCCGGGCTGGATGAAGGGCGTCTCCTTGACCATCTCGGCGGGAGTCATGTTCGCTTCGGGCGCGATCTGCTGCGCGACCTTCTGCACGTCGTGCGTCTGCTTCAAAAGGTCTTCGCCCTTCTGCGCGATTGACTGGGCCGCGCCGTAAGCCTTGCGGTTGCGGAGCGAGACGAGAAGCTCCTGCTTCGCGTCCTCAAACGTCTTCGGCACGGCGGGGCCGCGGCGGAAGATGTAGTAGGCGTTGCCGGTCTTCAAGGGATCGCCGACCTGCCCCTCTTTCCAGTCGAGCGTGTTCTGCAAGAGGTCGCCCACATTTCCGGGCGCGCCGCCCGCCTTCTTGTTCGGGTTGCGCTTGACGGGGTTCGGAAGCCAGCCGCCGTTCTTCGCCGTCGCCGGGTCTTCGGAGTTTCCGCGGGCCGCGTCGGCGAAGTCCTGCTCGCTCGCCGTGAGGTCTTCCTTACGCATGCGCGCGACGATCTGCGAAGCCTTCGTCAGGACGGCCTGATCCTGTTTCGGGTCGGGGATGTGCAGGACTATCTCCTGCACCTTCACGCCGGCCATCTTGTTTTCGGGGCTGAGTGCGTCGTACTCCTTGCGTAAATCTTCGTCCGAGATTTGGAGTTTCTGCCCGGCCTTCTCCTGGTTGACGAAGATGTAGCGAATCTTCTTCTGCGGCTGGAGGAAGCGGTAGTCGGTCTTGTGCGCGTCGTAGTACTGGCGCATCTCGTCCTCGGACGGGTTGATCTTCTTCGCGAGGTCGTCCGCCGTGACGGGCACGTAGGTGAGGTCGAACGTCGTGTTCTCGCGCATGTACTTGTCTTTGATGTCCGACTCGGAGACCTGCACGCCCGCCGTGACGAAGGCCATCAGCTTGCTCGCCGAGAGCGTGTCGCGGACGCTCTGCTCGTAGAGCGGGACGCTGCCGAAGTTGCGGACGACGTAGTCGTTGTAGCGCTGCTGGTCGAAGCTGTTGGTCGTCGGGTCGGTGAACTGCTTGAGGATGGCGTCGCGCACCTCCTCGTCCGAGGCCGCGAGTCCGAGCCGGCGGGCCTCCTGCGCGGCGATGCGCGCGTTGATGGCCTGATCGAGTATGCGGTCGTCGGTCATGCCCATCTGCGAGAGGGTGATGCCGCCGTACTGGCTGTACTGGTTCTCCATCTTCTTCTTCAGAAGCGAGAAGTCCGCGACCGTCACGTCGTCGCCGTTTACTTTGGCGAGCGCCTCGTTGCTCTTGAAGGGGTTGGTGATGGCCGCGTTGCCGCCGCCGCGCGTGTAGCCCGCGACGACGAGGCCGAGCACGACGAGGACGGCGAAGGAGACGATGACGACGCCGCGCGTCCTCTCGAGCCGACTGAAAAACTTGAGCATTGCCGGATACCTTCCTGAAAGTTGACTGATTAGAATTCCGACCGGACGTTCCGCGGTTGGATGCGCGCCGGAGCGCCTAAGATGACTCCCGGACGACCCCCGCAAACCGCGGATTGTATCGGACTCGCGCGGCGCGGCGCAAACAGGCAGAGGTCGGAGGTCGGAGGTCAGTAAGACGAGGCTCACTTGAATACTAGCCTTGATTCTCGCGCGACTACTGACCTCTGACCTCCGACCTCCGGCCTCTAACTTCTAGCCTCTGACCTCCGACCTCTGCTATTTTCACCGCATGGTTTATTCCGTCTGGGCGTGGGCGGGCTTCGGCGTCTTCATCCTGCTGATGCTGTCGCTCGACCTCGGCGTCCTGAACAGGAAGGCGCACGCCGTCACTTACCGCGAGGCCACGGTCTGGAGCGTCGTCTGGGTTCTGCTCGCGCTCGGCTTCGCCGGGATCGTCTTCAAGGCGACCGACCGGCGGACGGGATTAGAGTTCATCACCGGCTACGTCATTGAGCTTTCGCTCTCGGTCGATAACCTCTTCGTCTTCCTGCTCATCTTCTCCTACTTCCGCGTCCCGTCGAAGTACCAGCACCGAGTCCTCTTCTGGGGCGTGCTCGGCGCGCTCGTCATGAGGATGACGATGATCGGCGTCGGCGCGGCGCTCGTCGTGCGCTTCCAATGGATTCTCTACCTCTTCGGACTCTTCCTCATCTACACCGGCTTCAGGATGCTCACGCAGGACGAGGCCGCGCAGAACCCGGAAGAGAACGCGCTCGTCCGGCTCGCGACCAGGTACATCCCCGTCACGCGCCACTACGAAGGCGAAAAATTCTTCACCGTGCGCGAAGGCCGGAGGGTGGGGACGCTCCTCCTGCTCGTGCTGGTCATCGTCG
This sequence comes from Pyrinomonadaceae bacterium, assembly GCA_035652995.1. Taxonomy (GTDB): domain Bacteria; phylum Acidobacteriota; class Blastocatellia; order Pyrinomonadales; family Pyrinomonadaceae; genus QHXN01. The sequence goes on along the minus strand of DASRCS010000241.1, from coordinate 23,969 downwards.
AGGTCTCTGACCTGGTCTTCGCCGTTGACTCGATACCCGCCATCTTCGGCATCACGACAAACCCGTTCATCGTCTATACCTCCAACGTCTTCGCCATCCTCGGCCTTCGGTCGCTCTACTTCCTGCTCGCCGGAGTCGTCGAGAAGTTTCACTACCTCAAGGTCGGACTCGCCATCGTGCTCGCCTTCGTCGGCGTCAAGATGTTGACCGAGGGCTTCGTCATCAATTACTTCGGCCTCGGCAAAGACGCCGTCATCGCCGGCTCGCTCGTCGTCGTCGCCGTCGTGCTGCTCACCTCGGTGGCCGCTTCGCTCTACTGGCCCGTCGCGCCCGAAAAGCAGGTCGAGGTCGAACTCCCCGAAGGCTTTGGCTCGCCCTTCGACGACGACCAGGGGCGGCTCGGCTGCGACGAGCGCGGCCTGCCGGAAACAAAATCCGGGAGATAAAAGGCGAAAATCGAAGGCAAACGGGCGAAACGTGAGGGCATCTGCCGCCGCCCGCTCCGACGCCGTAAACAACTCTTGCTTTTTGCCTTTTGCCTTTGTTAATTTCGTTATGTGGCGGTCGCCCGACGGGCGCTGCCGCCGGAGGCAAGCTCTCAAGCTCTCCACATCCCGCGCCGTCGAGCCGCCGACCTCAAGCAAAGGGCGGCACGAAGAAAAGCGCTCGCCCCGTTTCGAGCCTGCAAAGCCCCTGAAGGCTTCACTAAATCTCAGGCAGAAAGTCCGAAGCTATGGTCACAAGAGTCAGCCGCTACGACGTGGAGTGGTGGGTCGTCCAGAAGCGCTTCATCTACATGGCCGTCATTATCGTCGCGCTCGCGGTCATCGCGGGCGGGGCCGGCCTCTACGTTTGGCTCTACGGCAACCCGTTCAAGGGCGTCGCGGCCAACGTGGGCGGTCCGACGGGCGCGCGCTTCGTCTCGCTCGAAGGCGGCGTGCGGGTCGTCCGAGCCAACACGCGCGAGACTTTGCAGGCCCGCGCCGACACGAGCCTCCTGCCCGGCGACATCGTCGAGACGCAGGAGGACGGGCGCGCGCGCATCACGCTCGCCGACGGCTCGAACCTTTTTGTGAAGCCGAACTCGGTCGTCACCATCGCCGAGAACACGGCGGCGGAGAACGGCAAGAGCACGAAGGTTCGCGTCGCGGTCGAGAGCGGCCAGATCAACGTCCGCACAGACCAGCAGGCCGAGGGCGCGCAGAACGTCGTCGGCACGCGCCTGACCGAGAGCCGCGTCGCGCCGGAGACGGACGCGAGCTTCCACGTCCGCGAGGACAAGACCGAGGCCATCAGCGTCTCGCAGGGCGCGGTCGAGACCAGCACGAGCGACGGGCAGGTGACGACGATGCACGGCGGCGACTACGTCGCGGTCAACCAGCAGGGCAGCATCGCGCAGAAGGAGCGACTCCTCGCCGCGCCCGCGCCCGTCGCGCCGCACAACCTCGAACAGGTCGCCGCGGGCAAAGGCGGCGCGACCTCCGTCTCGCTCAAGTGGCAGAAGCCGGCGAGCGGAAGCCCCGCGCACTACCGCGTCGAGGTCGCCACCTCGCCCTTCTTCGTCCCCGCCGGGATGCTCATCGAGCGCGACCAGCTTCAGGCGACCGACTTCACGGTTGACGACCTGCGGCAGGGCAACTACTTCTGGCGCGTGCTCGCCGTCGCGCAGTCGGGGCAGGCGTCGGACTGGAGCGAGCCGCAGAAGTTCGTCGTCGTCAGCGGCGGCGGCACGGGCGAGGCGACCGGCTTCGCCGACGTGCAGATCGAATACGTCGCCGGCCAAATTTATCTCGTCCGCGGTCGCACGCAGCCCGGCAACACCGTCCGCTGCGCGGGCCGGGAGACGCTGGCCGACCGCGGCGGCGCGTTCCAACTCCAAATCAACGCGCCCCACGGCGCGCATGACATCACGCTCGAATCCGCCGACACGCAGGGCAACCGCGGCTCTTCCAAGTTTCAGTTGCCGCCCGGAGGTTAAAAAAGCTGTTGGCTTTTAGCTGTCAGCTATCAGCCAATACCCACGCCCGACGATGCGTTTCGTCCGAAGAGTCCGAACACCATAGAAAGTCAGAGCTAACAGCTAAAGGCTAACGGCCAACAGCTTCACATGAGGTACGTCATTCTCCTCGGCGGGGCGGAGCACACGCAGGGGCGCGGACTCGTATCCGCCCTGCGCGAGGCCGGCGTCTATGCCGCGTCAGTCGGGGCCGCCGCGGACTCACACGAGCGCGAGGCCGCGCGCGTCCGCGCCGAGCTTGGGGCCGAGCCGCTGGCCGTCATGTTCGACCTCGAAGCTGGCGCGGAGCTTGCAGACCTGCACGCGAGAACCGCGCGCGCCGCAGCCGCTTGGCCCGGCGTGCCGCTCGTCGCCTGCCGCCGCGAGTCGGACGGCAACGGCAAGCGCCCGCCGCAGCGCATGGACGAAGCGACGCTCAAGCGGCTCGGCTTTCACGCCGTCGCCGACGAGGCGGCGCAACTCTCCGCGCTGCTGCGCGAGGTCGAGGAGCGCGGCACCGAAGCAGAGGGCGCAAGCGACGCGTCGAGCGACATCGCGCCCGCGAGCCTCCTGCTCCCCGAACACCTGAGCGTCGCGCGCCTGCGCGCCGCCTTCGAGGTCGTCGCCTCGCTCCACTTCGCGGCTGACCAGAAGGGCGCGGCCTCCGCCGCGCTCGCCGGACTCGCCGCGCTCGTCCACGCCGACCGCTGGACGCTCTACCTCGTGGGCGAGGGCGGGCCGCTGGCCGCTTCGCCGTTCGAGCCTCTGGCCGTGCGCGGCCTGACCGAGAGCGAGCGCTTCGCGCCCGACACAGACTGGCGGCGCGCGCTCCTCGGCGACGCGCTCTCGCTCGCGGGCGCTGAGTCGAAGGCCGCACACGCCGCCGCCGCGAGCGCCGAAGCCCTGCGACGCAAGGAGGGCGAGCGCCACGTCGTCGCCGTCCCGCTCGTCTCCGGCGAGCGCGTCTCCGGCGTGCTCGAAGCCGTGCGCGAGGGCGCGCGCTCGCACCCGTTCACGAAGTCGGACGTTTCCCTCCTCTCGGCGCTCGCGCTCCCGCTCGCCGCGGCGCTCTCGAACTCGGCGCGCGTCGCCGAGGCCGAGCGCCTCTCGCAGACCGACGACCTGACGAAGCTCCACAACGCGCGCCACCTCCGGCAGTACCTCGTCACGGAACTCAAGCGCGCGCGGCGCTACGACTCGCTCGTCTCGGCCTTCTTCCTCGACCTCGACGACTTCAAGCAGGTCAACGACACGCACGGCCACCTCGTCGGCTCGCACGTCCTGATGGAGATGGCCGCGGTCATCCTCGCCTCCGTGCGCGACACCGACGTGGTCGCGCGCTACGGCGGCGACGAGTTCGTCGTCGTGCTGCCCGAGACCGACATGGACATGGGCCTGCGCGTCGCCGAGCGCGTCCGCGAGCGCATCGCCGCGCACTCCTTCAACGGCGGTCGCAACCTGAAGCTCAAGCTCACGGCCTCCTTCGGCGTCGCCTCGTTCCCCGCCCACGCGCAGTCGCCGCAGCAGCTCATCGCCGCCGCCGACAACGCCATGTACGAGGCCAAGGCCGCCCGCAAGAACTGCGTCCGGCACGCGGCGGAGACCGCGCAGGACGCCTGACGAAAAATTTTCCGCGCCGACGAAAAAAGTTGTGGACATTTGCGCCCTCATGCTGTAAAGCATTTTCTGAACTAGCCGGAAAGTACCCCCCGCTCGAAGAACATTCCTGCTGCGAGTCAGAAGGCTTTTCCAGAGCCAACCGTCTAGGGTTTTCGCGGTTAGCGTTCTTGCCCCGTTCGTTGTATCTTTGTAGTTTCGTTCCACGTCGCGGGGCGAAACTAGGGGGCCGAGGACGCCCGGCGTGTATCCCCGAAGGGGCTGCACGCGGACGGCTTTGTCAGGCGTGTGCCCTTTTCGAGTCCGCGGCGAATTATTTTAGTTAAGAGGTGCGGAAACAGTAACGAATGGCATTCAAGTCACTCTTCAGCCTTTTTTCAAGCGATCTCGCCATTGACCTCGGCACCGCCAACACGCTCGTTTACGCGAAGGGTCGCGGCATCGTCGTCTCTGAGCCTTCAATCGTGGCGATCAACAAGGTCACGAACACGCCCGAAGCCGTCGGGAAGGAGGCGAAGGAGATGCTGGGCCGCACGCCCGGTAACATCGTCGCCATCCGCCCGATGAAGGACGGCGTCATCGCCAACTTTGAAGTCACGGAGAAGATGCTCCAGCACTTCATCCGCAAGGCGCACAACGGCAAGACGTGGGTCAGCCCGCGCGTCGTCATCGGCATCCCCTCCGAGATCACGCAGGTCGAGCGCCGCGCCGTCGAAGATTCGGCCTACCGCGCGAAGGCTTCCGAAGTTTATCTCGTCGAAGAGGCGATGTGCGCGGCCATCGGCGCGGGCCTCCCCATCACCGAGCCGCACGGCAACATGATCGTTGACATCGGCGGCGGCACGACCGACATCGCCGTCATCTCACTCTCCGGCATCGTCTATTCGCGCGCCGTGCGCGTCGCCGGAAACGAGATGGACGAGTCCATCACGCAGTACATCAAGCGCAAGTACAACCTCCTCATCGGCGAGCGCACCGCCGAGGCCATCAAGATTCAGCTCGGCTCGGCCTTCCCGCTCGACGAGCCGCTCTCGATGGACGTGCGCGGTCGCAACCTCATCGAAGGCATCCCGAAGACGATCACGATCACCGACGACGAGGTGCGCGAGGCCCTGTCCGACTCCGTCGCGACCATCGTCAACGCGGTGCGCGTCGCGCTCGAGAGGACGCCGCCGGAGCTATCAGCCGACATCGTCGAGCGCGGCATCGTGCTGACGGGCGGCGGCGCGCTGCTGAAGAATCTCGACAAGCGGCTCTCGATAGAAACCGGGCTTCCGGTCTCAATCGCCGACGACCCGCTCTCCTCGGTCGTCCTCGGCGCGGGCAAGATGCTCTCCGACTTCGACCTCCTCAAGCGGGTGCGCTGGGACAACAACCTGACGAGCGGAATGTAGAAGGAAGTGATGAGTGATGAGTGACGGGTGATGAGTTTGAAGGCCGGCGGCTTTCCACTCATCACCCGTCACTCGTCACTCATCACTCATGAAGAATGGTTCGGAGCACGCAGAAGGAGATCAGGCAGAGAGCGCCGCTCTGGCTGCTCGTGCTGCTCGTGCTTAACTTCGGCCTGATGAGTTGGGACGCGAAGGTGGCGGGGACTCAGCAGCCGGTCGTGAAGGCCTGGGCGCAGTCCGCCGTCATGCCGCTTCAGCGCGCGACGACGGGCGTCGGCGGCGCGGGATTCGGATTCTTCCGCGGCCTCTGGGAGATGCGCAACGCGCGCGACGAGAACCAGATTCTCCGCCAGCGCCTGGCCGAGGACGAGACGAAGATACGCGACGCGCAGGCCGCGCTCGACGAGAACGAGCGGCTCAAAAAACTTCTCGACTTCACGAAGAACGTTCCCGAGTATCATCCCGTCCCGGCGCGCGTCGTGGCGCGCGACCCGTCGGTCTGGTTCAACACGCTCATCATCAACCGCGGCTCGCTCGACGGCGTTGACCTCGACATGCCCGTCGTCACGCCGGAAGGCATCGTCGGGCGCATCGTCGGCGTCGGCCCCGTCTCGTCGCAGGTGATGCTCCTGACGGACGAGCGCTCCGCCGCGGGCGCGGTCGTCGGCCAACTCGGCTCGTCGAACGCCATCGGCTCGGTGCGCGGCTTCGGCAAGAACGGGCTGCTCGAGATGCGCTACGTGTCGGGGCTTGAGACGGTGAACGTCGGCGACTACGTCGTCACCACGGGTCAGGATAAAATCTACCCGCCCGGTCTCAACGTCGGCACGGTCGTCGAGGTCAAGCAGGGCACGACCACCACGCCGCACACGATCTACGTCAAGCCGGGCGCGCGGCTCGACTCGCTCGAAGAGGTGGCGGTCTTGAACTACCGCGCGCCGCAGAACAACGCGCCGGAGAAGGCGCTGCCGAATGTTGACAAGGGGAAAAAGAAGTGATGAGTGATGAGTAATGAGTGAACGGCTCCTACTCATCACTCATCACTCATCACTCATCACTGCCTTTATGAAGTGGAAACTCGCGGTCTGCGTCGGGCTGGCCGTCGTCCTGCAATCGAGTCTGAGGGCGCTCTGGCCGCCGCTCGTTTACGCCGACCTGCCGCTGGTCGTCGTCGTCTATTTCGCGTTGCAGCGCGACGCGGTGATGGCCGTCATCATCGGCACCGTGGCGGGACTCGGCTCCGACATCCTTTCGGGGGGCTTGCTCGGCGCGAACGGGTTTTCGATGACGCTGACGGCGTACCTGCTGGCGGCGCTCGTCACGCGCGTGATGATTGACAACACGCTCTTACGCATCCCCGTGATGGCGGGCGCGGCGGCTTTTCAGACGGTCGTCTATCTGCTGCTCCACCAACTGCTCGGCCAGCCGCCGGGCGACCCCGTGGGCGGCACCATCGCCGAGACGTTCGCCTACCACGTCATCTGGACGACGGTCGCGGGCACGTTCGTGGCGTTCCTGCTCGACCTGCTCTTCCGCGGCTCGCCGGGGCTGCGCCGCCGCCGCGCCTTCGCCTTCCGGCGGCGGATTGCGCGGCGCGGGCTGGCGAGGCGAAAATATTGAAGGGAAGCTGTCAGCACTCAGCGGTCAGCTTTCAGCTTTGCGTGCATCTGAGTTATTGACTCTTTTTGTGGACAGATGGTGACGGAAATTGAGCGACGCGCGGGCGGGAATTGACTGCGGGGAGGGGGAAAAGCTGAAAGCTGATTGCTGAATGCTGACAGCTACTCACCATGAAATTCGAGGACGAGACACAGAATTTGAAGGCGCGGATGGTGATCATCCACGGCCTCGTCATCGCCATACTCGCCGTGCTCGGCGTGCGCCTCTACTACCTTCAGGTCGTCAACGGCGACTACTACGCCGAGCGCGCCGAGAACCAGCGCATCCGCCGGCTGCGCATCCCCGCGCCGCGCGGCGCGATCTTCGACCGCAACGGCAAGCTCCTCGTTGACTCGCGCTCGACCTACAACATCATCCTCTCGCGCGAGGACATGAAGGGCCGCGACTGGAACGCGCTCGTCGAGCCGCTCGCCGAAGGACTCGGCGTTTCGCCCGACATCCTGCGCGAGCACTTCGACGAGGCGAGCCGCCAGCCCGCCTTCGAGGAGGTGACGGTCAAGGAGGGCGCCGGCGCAGCAGACCTCGCGTGGGTTGACGCCCACACGCTCGAATACCCGATGCTGCTCGTGCGCGAGCAGCCGCAGCGCCGCTACCCCGACAACGGCGTCCTCGCTCACGTCCTCGGCTACGTCGGCGAGATCAGCCCCGAACAGCTCAAGCAGCCGAAGTACAAGGACTACACCGAGAACCCCTACCATCCCGGCGACATCATCGGGCAGGAGGGATTGGAGGCGACCTACGACCGCTACCTCCGCGGGCAGGACGGCTACCGCGAGGTCGAGGTTGACAGCCGCGGTCGCATCCAGCGCGAACTCGCCGATGTCCCGCCGCAGCCCGGCCAGGATTTGGTCACGACCATTGACCTCGACATTCAGCTCGCCGCCGAGGAGCAGTTGAAGAACTCGCCGACGAAGCGCGGAGTCATCGTCGTGATGAACCCGCAGAACGGCGAGATTCTCGCGATGGCGAGCTACCCGACCTTCGACCCCAACCTCTTCTCGCAGCGCATCTCGACGCCCGAAGGTCGCAAGGAGGCGAACGCGCTCCTGCGCGATCCCTTGACGCCGCTCTTCAACCGAGCCATCCGCGGGCGCTACCCGCCCGGCTCGACCTGGAAGCCGCTGATGGCGACCGCGGGACTCCAGCAGGGCGCGATCACTTTGAAGAACTCGCACCTCGTCTGCGGCGGCGGCATCACCATCGGCAACAAGTTCACGCGCTGCATGGGCAGCCACGGCGCGCCCGACCTCCGCACGGCCATCCGCGTCTCGTGCGACGCGTACTTCTACCGCCTCGGCCTCAAGATGGGACTCGACGGCATCGAGAAGATGGTTGACGAGTTCGACCTGAACAAGAAGACGGGCGTTGACCTCCCGCACGAGCTTGTGAGTTGGACTCCGTCGCGCGAGTTCAAGGCGCGCTTCAACCCGCGCGACCCGGAGTGGCGCGACATCGACACGGTCTATGCCTCGTTCGGACAGGTTTACGACTTCGTCACGCCGCTGGCGTCTTTGCGCGCGCACTCGGCGATTGCCAACGGCGGTCGGCTCTACGTGCCGCACCTTCTCCTGGAAGCGCGGCCCGTCGCCGAGGTCGGCCCCTTCCCCGCGCGACCGCGCCGCGTCTTCGACCAGACGGAGCCGAAGATCATCAACATCCCCGAAGACCAGCACCACCTCGTCGTTGACGGGATGTGGGCGGTCGTCAACGAGGCGGGCACGGGCACGGCGGCGCGCATCAACGGCTTCGACATCGCCGGCAAGACCGGCACGGCGCAGGTCGTCGGACTCGGCAAGGACACGGGCAAGAACAAGGATCACTCCTGGTTCGTCTCTTACGCCCCGGCCTTCAACCCGGAAATCTCGATGATCGCCCTCATCGAGAACGTCGGCTTCGGCGGCAAGTTCGCCGCGCCCGCCGTCCACAACGTTTACGAGGCGTACCTCGCGAAAGCGCACCCCGAACTCGCCGACCACTCGGCGGAGACGGCGAAAAACAACCCGGCGGCGCAAGGGTCAAGGTCGAATCCTTCGGCCAACGGCCCCGCACACTGAACTCTGAAATCCGAAGCCGTGGTAGCAATACTCGAAAAACGACGACTGCGAGACTTCGACTGGGTGCTGACGCTGCTGGCGGTGGCGATCTCCTCGTTCGGCACGTGGATGATCTTCAACGCGCAGCCCGACGCGCCGTTCTGGAAGAAGCAGATCATCGGCATCGCCATCTCGCTCGCGCTGATGCTCGCGGTCTCCTTCACGGACTACCGCAAGCTCGTCCACATCGCGCCCGCCTTCTACATCTTCGGGCTGGCGCTCCTCGTCGTCGTCCTCATCCCGCACGTCGGGCTGAAGATCAACGGCCAGCGCTGCTGGATCGGCGTCCCCGGACTCGGACAGTTCCAGCCGTCGGAGTTCATGAAGATACCGACGGTTCTCATGCTCGCGCGCTACTTCGGCAGACCCCGCAGCACGGCGCTCACGATCAAAGAGATCGTCGTCGGCTGCGGGATACTCGCGCTCCCCGTCGGACTCATCATGCTGGAGCCGGACGCGGGCCAGTCGCTCACATACTTCCCGCTGCTCGCCGTCGTGCTCTTCCTCTCCTCGGTCAGGATGTGGCTCGTCATCGCCGCGCTCGTCCTCGGCACGGCGTCGGTGCCCGGAATGTGGTACGTCGGCAAGCACACGGGACTCATCAAGCCCTACCAGCAGGAGCGCATCAACGTCATCCTCGACCCGGAGAACGCAGACCGGCGCGGCTTCGGCTACCACACGTGGCAGTCAATCGTCACCGTCGGCAAGGGCGGCATCAAAGGCTCGGCGGCCAAGGGCGACGCGTCGCAGAGCGCGCTGAAGTTCCTGCCCGAGCCGCACACCGACTTCATCTTCGCCGTCACCGCCGAGAACACGGGCTTCGTCGGCTGCGTGCTGCTGCTTTTGGCCTACGCCGTCCTGCTCACCAAACTCATTCACGGCGCGCGGCGCGCGCCCGACCGCACGGGGATGCTCGTCATCATGGCTATCGTCGGCGGCCTCGCCTTCCAGATATTCATCAACGTCGGCATGGCTCTGGGGATGCTGCCCGTCATCGGCGTGCCGCTGCCGCTGATGAGCGCGGGCATCTCCGCCATCCTCTCGACCTTCGTCGCCATCGGCTTCGCCGTCAGCATCCGCCTGCGCCGCTTCGTCAACTGACCGGCACGTCGCCCGCTTCCGAACAGATAACAAGCCCGACCTTTTTTGCCGTTCCGGGGTACGCACATGAATCTGCTGAACGTAGCGCTTTTACAGATGACGCCCTGCGGCGACGATCAGGACGCGAACATCTCGAAGGGCGAGTCGTTCTGCCGCCGCGCCCGTGCGGCGGGCGCGGACATCGCGCTCTTCCCCGAAATGTGGAACGTCGGCCACACATTTTTCGACCCGGCAGAGCCTGGCGCTCGCGAGCGCTGGCGCGCGAAGGCCGTCTCGGCGGAAGACGAGTTCGTCGCGCGCTTCCGCCGCCTGGCCGCCGAGTTGGAGATGGCTATCGCCGTCACGTACCTTGAGAGGTGGGCGGGCGCGCCGCGCAACTCCGTCTCACTGATCGACCGTCGCGGCGAGATCGTTTTGACCTACGCGAAAGTCCACACGTGCGACTTCGGCACGGAGGCGGAGTTGACGCCGGGCGACGGCTTCCGCGTTTGTGCGCTCGACACTGCGCGCGGCGAGGTGCGTGTCGGCGCGATGATCTGCTACGACCGCGAGTTCCCCGAAAGCGCGCGCGTCCTGATGCTCGAAGGCGCGGAGATAATCCTGACGCCGAACGCCTGCACGCTCGACCCGAACCGCGTCGGGCAATTCCGCGCGCGCGCCTTCGAGAACATGGCCGGCGTCGCCATGACGAACTACGCCGCGCCGCGCAACAACGGCCACTCCGTCGCCTTCGACGCGGCTGCCTACGCCGAGCCGAAGCCGGACGGCTCGGACGGCGAGCCGCGCGACACGCTCATCGTCGAGGCGGGCGAGCGCGAGGGCATCTACCTCGCGCCCTTCGACCTCGACGCGCTGCGCGCCTACCGCGCGCGAGAGACCTGGGGCGACGCCTACCGCAAGCCGCACTGCTACGCCCCGCTCGTCTCTTCGGACGTGCGAGGGCCTTTCGCCCGCGGCGACTCCCGAAGGTAAGTTACGGTAGAGAGAGAAAAGAGGAGACGACGAGGCCGACGCTTTCGTCCGCAAACGGCGGCTCTTCTTTTGCCTTTTACTTTTCCCTCGTCTCCGGCTCGCCTTTTCGAGGCGCGCTCGTTTATACTGTGCTTGCCTGTCCTGACGCCTGAACTTAAAACTTTCCGGCACGGCGCGCGGCGCGTAGAAGTTTTACCGACGTTAACGGCGCGCTTTATTCAACAGACAGGGGCGAAGAATTTTTGCAAGAGGCGGCGCTGACGCGCTCGGCGAGTCGCGGACGCGGCCTCCTCGGTTTGAAATGTTTTTCCGCAAGGCCGGACGGGACGGCTTCGTAAAGCGTCGCGCTTCAAACAAGCGCCGACGCTCCGACGCCGAAGCCCGCGGGCTGCGAAGGCCGAAGGCCGGGGCGGTGGTCGAAAGCGAACCCAGCGCGCGCTCGAATCATTTTCGTGAGCGCGGCGCACGACGCTTGAGGCCGCCTCCCCGACGAAAGCGGCCCGACGCGCCCGGACTCTCGGCCACGGCGGACGGAGTTTCCAGGTGAACAGTTCGGAACGCTTCCCTGCGGACGGGGCATCAGCCCCCGCCTTCAGAGCGGCCCGCGTTGTGGCGCAGTCGGCGGCGAGCGCCGCGCAAGACCAGTCGCCCGCGCGCGCGCGTCGCCAACACAGCCGAAGCCTCATAAAAACTTTTCACGCAGAACACGTCCAGCCGAGCGGCGCGGGCCGACGAGGCCCCGCGTACACTCGCGCACGCGGCGAGTCGGCCCACGCCGACTCGCCACGCGTGCACAACTGAAATGGATTGTGCCGGCGCGCGCGCGCAGCACGGGGCAGCGCCTGACCGAGCGGCACACAGAAGACAGGAGACGGTTTCACAGAGATGCCGAAAGAGATGATTGTCAGCGTCAACGGACGCGAGAAGAAGATTGCGATTATCGAGAACGGTCGCGTCACGGAGTTCTACATCGAACGCGGCGAGGCGAGTCAGGGGATAGTCGGGAACATTTACAAGGGGCGCGTCATGCGCGTGCTGCCCGGAATGCAGTCGGCCTTCGTGGACATCGGGCTTGAGCGCGACGCGTTCCTCTACGTCTCGGACTTCTTCGACGAGGAGGAGGAGTTCGAGCGCATCGTCGTTGACAAGAAGAAGACCGAGGGCGCCGACGACGAGGCCGCGCGCCGCGCCGCAGCCGAGCGCATCGAGCGAGCGCGCGTCGAGCGCGAGCGCAACGCCGAGCAGGCGCAGGCCGACGCCGAACCGGAGGCAGCCGAGGAAGAAGAGTCCGCGGTCGAGCCGCCGTCCGCCGCGCCCGAAAGAGTTTCGGACGAGCGGCAGGCCGCGCCCGCCGAGCAGGCGCAGGGCGAAGAGGAGACGGGCGGTCGCCGCCGTCGCAGGCGTCGCCGGGGCGAGCGCGGCGGGGCCGAGTTGCCGGAGTCGGCGACGGGCGAAGTGCCGCCGGGCGTCACGCTCCGCGCGGAGTCGGGGGCACGGGGGTTCGGAGGCGAAGATGTCTCGACGCCGTTCGTCGCCGCCGACGACTCGTTCGAGCGCGTCGTTGACGAGGAGGAGTACGCGGCGGAGAACGGCTCGATGTTCAAGGACGCGCGGCTTCAGGAGCGTCTGTCCGACCAGACGCGCGCCGTCGAGTTCGACATGGAGACGACGGCGAGCGCGGAGGTCGGCTCGCTGCTCGGCGCGGAGGCGGGCGGCGGCGCGGGCTTCGAGCGCATCGTTGACAGCGACGCGGTCGAGACCGAAGCGCGGCTCCGCTCCGTGCAGCCCGAAGTCGCCGCGTCGGTCGCGGGACTCGTCGAGGAGGTCGAAGGCGAGGACGCGTTCGCCACGCCGCAGACGTTCGAGCGCGTGAGCGACGACGAGGGCGGCGCGGAAGCTCCCGCCGCGTCGAAGAAGCGCGGCAAGGGCGCGACGGCGGCGCGGGCTTCGTCGAAGAAGTCCTCGAAGAAGGCCGCGGCCAAGTCCGACGAAGGGGCCGAAGAGGGCGCGTCGAAGAAGCGCGCGACGAAGTCCGCCTCGAAGAAGTCGGCGGCGAAAGGCTCGGCGAAGTCCGCGCCTAAGGGCGGCTCGAAGCGCGGCAAGAAGGCCGCGGGCGAAGGCGAGCGGGCCGGACTCGAAGACGCCGAGGCGAGCGTCAACGAGCGCGCGCCGCGCGGCGAGTTCGCGCGCCGCGGCGGGCGTCGCCGTCGCAAGCCGGGCGGCAAGTCTTCCGATGAGCCGCACTCGAACGGGCAGAACGGCGAGGCCGAAGTCATCAACGAAGACACACCCGAAGAAGTAGTCGAGACTGTTGCCGCGCCGCAGGCCCAGCAGCAGCCGGCACAACATCAGCAGCAGCCTTCGCAACCGCGCGCGGGCGGCCAGCGCGAGCGCGGCGGACGCGGGCGAGACCGCGAGCGTGGTCGAGGCGAAGGCGGTCGCGAACGCGACGGCGGTCGCGAGGCGGGCCGCGAAAGCGGACGCGACGGTGGGCGCGAAGGCGGCGGTCGTGAGAGCGGTCGGGGCCAGCGCGAGAGCGGCGGTCGCGGTCGGCGCGAGCGCCAGCCGACGATCACAGACCTCCTGCGCGAAGGCCAGGAGATCATCGTCCAGATAGCGAAGGAACCGATCTCGCAGAAGGGCGCGCGCATCACCTCGCACATCGCGCTGCCCGGTCGCTTCCTCGTTTACATGCCGACGATTGAACACGTCGGCGTCTCGCGCAAGATCGAGTCCGACCAGGAGCGCGTGCGCCTTCGCAAGCTCATACAGGCAATCGTCCGCGAGGAGGAGGTTCCCTCCGGCGGCTTCATCGTCCGCACCGCGGGCGTCGGAATCTCCGAGCAAGACCTTCGGGACGACGCGCGATATTTGATTCGCACGTGGCGCGACATACGCAAGAACGCCGAGCGGGTCAAGGCCCCCGCGCTCGCGCACAAAGACCTCGACCTCGTGCAGCGTTTGCTGCGCGACCAGCTCTCCGACGACTTCACCGCCATCCGCGTTGACAGCGAGGAGGAGTATCTCGAAATCGTCGAGTTCATCAACCGCATCCAGCCGCGGCTGGTCAACCGCGTCAAGCTGCACACGCGCGAGGAGCCGATACTGGAAGCCTACGGCGTGCAGGCCGAGATTGATAAGGCCATCAAGCCGCGCGTGTGGCTCAAGTCGGGCGGCTACCTCGTCATCAACCAGACCGAGGCGCTCGTCGCGATTGACGTGAACACGGGCAAGTTCGTCGGGCGCGGCGGCTCGCGTCTGGAAGACACGATCACGCGCACCAACATGGAGGCGGTCGAAGAGATCGCGCGGCAGGTCAGACTCCGCGACCTCGGCGGCATCCTCGTCCTCGACCTCATTGACATGGAGGAGCGACGCAACCGCGCGCGCGTGCTGCAAACCTTGCAGGACGCGCTGCGCCACGACAAGTCGCCGACGAAGGTTCTCTCCTACAACGACTTCGGCCTCGTCATCATGACGCGCAAGCGCGTGAAGCAGTCGCTCGAACGGACGCTCTGCTCGCCCTGCCCGTACTGCCAGGGCGCGGGGCTGGTGAAGTCGCCGCAGACGGTCTGCTACGAGATACTCGAAGAGGCGCGAAGGCTGGCGCGCTCGAACGACGGCGAGCACTTCAAGCAGACGACGCTCCGCGTCAACCCCGAAGTCGCAAGCGCCCTCCGCACGACCGAGCGCGACGTGCTGAGCGAGATCGAAGACTACCTCGGCACCGTTGACCTCACCGGCGACGAGCACGTCCATCAGGAGCAGTTCGACTTCGCGTTCATTTAAGAGGTCGGAGGTCGGAGGTCAGAGGTCAGTGAAAGACAAGCTGTTCTCACTGACCTCCGACCTCCGACCTCCGACCTCTGCCTTATGGGAAAGCTCCGCAACTTCTGGAAGGGACTGCTCGCGGGCGGCGCGGGCGTGGCGGCTTTGGCGGCTGTGAACGCGGCGGTCGCGCGCGAAGCGCCGGAGCCGGAGACGGGCGCGCTCGGCGGCGAGGCGGGCACGTACTCTTGGAAGCACGGGCAAATCTTCTACAGGCACGCGGGCGCCGAGGACGCGCCGCCCGTGCTTTTCGTCCACGGCATCGGCGCGGGCGCGCGCTCGTTTATGTGGCGGCGAAATTTTCTGCCGCTCTCGACCGGCTTCCGAACCTACGCCGTTGACCTGCTCGGCTTCGGCTACTCGGACAAGCCGGCGAACGCGCCGTACTCTTCAGACCTCTACGTCGAACTTATCCGAGACTTCATACGCGAAGTCGTGGGCCGCCCCGCCTTCGTCGTCGCGCACACGCTCTCGGCGGCCTTCGCCGTCCGCGTCGCCGACGAACAACCGGAGTTGATCGGCTCGCTCGTCCTCGTCTCGCCGACGGGCGCGGATCACCTGAGCACGCGTCCCGGCATGACCGGCGCGGCATTCTACGGGCTGCTCCACTCGCCGGTGCTGGGCACGTCCTTCTACAACGCGGTGACGAGCGAGCGCGGCGTGCGCGACTTCGCTCGCGACCAACTCTTCTACGAACGGCGCTTCGCCTCGCCGCGCGTCGTCGCGCACTACTACGCCGTCAGCCACCTGCCCGGCGCGCAGCACGCCGCGACCGCCTTCCTCTCCGGCTACCTCAACACAGACATCCGCGAACCCTTCGCGCGCCTCGGCCAGCCGGTCACGCTCGCGTGGGGGCGACAGGACACGACCAATCCAATCGAGCAGGCCGGACTCCTCCTCCGCCTCAACCCGCGCGCCCGTCTCGAAGTCTTCGACCGCTGCCGCATGATGCCGCAGGAGGAGCACGCCGAACGTTTCAACGCGCTCCTCCGCGAAGCCTTCCGCGAGTCCGACGACGGCTGAGTTTTTTCTAGCGACACATCTCCGGTCACGAGTTGAATAGTCGAGTCGCGCGGCGTAATATTCCGCCGCTCTTCGACGCCATCCTTCCAAGGTGACAAGCCATGTCCGAGCAGACGCAGCAACCTTCCCCCGAACTCTTCTTCCAGACGCTTAACTCGTACCAGCGCACCGCCGCGCTCAAAGCCGCCATCGAACTCGACGTGTTCACGGCGGTCGGCGAGGGCGCGCGGACGCCGTCTGAGTTGGCCGCGCGCTGCAAAGCTTCGGAGCGCGGGACGCGAATCCTCTGCGACTACCTCGTCATCATCGGCTTCCTGACGAAAGAGGGCGGGAGCTACGGCCTGACGCCCGACGCGGCTGTGTTCCTCGACCGCCGCTCGCCCGCGTACATGGGCGGCGTCACGGAGTTCCTGCTCTCGCCGATGCTCACCGACGGCTACAAAGACCTCGCCGCGGTCGTCCGCGCCGGCACGACGCAGATGGGCGAGGGCGGGACGGTCGCGCCCGAAAATCCGATCTGGGTCAAGTTCGCGCGCGCGATGGTGCCGATGATGATGCCCGCCGCGCAGCAGATCGCGCAGGTCTTGAACGAAGGCGGAGGGCGAGAGTTAAAGGTGCTCGACATCGCCGCCGGCCACGGGATGTTCGGCATCACCATCGCGCGAGAGAATCCGCGCGCACGCGTCGTCGCGCTCGACTGGCCGAACGTTCTCACGGTCGCCAAGGGGAACGCCGAACGAGCGGGCGTCGCCGACCGCTACACGACGATTGAGGGCAGCGCCTTCGACGCGGACTTCGGCGCGGGCTACGACGTGGTGCTGCTGACGAACTTCCTGCACCACTTCGACCCGCCGACGTGCGAGACGCTTCTGCGGAAGGTTCACGCCTCGCTCGCGGAAGGCGGTCGCGCCGTGACGCTCGAATTCATCCCCAACGACGACAGGGTCTCGCCGCCCGTCCCCGCGGCCTTCAGCATGATGATGCTCGGCTCAACTCCCGCGGGCGACGCCTACACCTTCGCCGAGTTCGAGCGCATGTTCCGCAACGCCGGCTTCTCCCACAGCGAATTCCGCCCGCTCGTCGCCACGCCGGAGCAGTTGATAATCGCGCGCAAGTAAGAGCGCTGGGGCCTCCGAATAAGTGTTATCAAGGGCGTGAGCAGCCCGACGGGGTCTTGGACGTTGAGGGCCGCGCGGAGGGCAACGTGAAACAAGAAAGTCGCTTTGTCGCTGAACTATATCGCTACTTATCACCCTTCATTGATACGGACAAAGAACTGTACCTTAGCTTGGATGGTATGACGGCTCGGAAGGGAGTGTCGAATAGCAAGTTTGTTGACCCTGACGTGCCTGATCTATGGTTCACCCTTATCGGTTCTACGCGGCTCATATTGTTGGAGGCGAAGATTCTCCACGCTAATGAGAGCATCCCGGTCAACCCAAACCAACTTGCCGCATGGTGCTCATTGGGTCCAGGCAAACACAAGCCGACAGCGTGGGTTGCGGCAAATGAGAAGCTGACGACCTTCTTTTACTGGACGCACGCAGACTTTCTTCCGCGCCTTGATGCTGGCAACGTGAGTAAGAGTCCGACATTTAAGTTGCCGGATGAGAGGATAGAGTTTCCCGATGTTCGCCAGCTTGCTCTTCATGTGCTGCGGTACGCCTAACAAGTCGCCGTATCGTCTGCCTCTCACGAATAAATATTCATTGGTCGCGTGAGCAGCGCGACGGGGTCTTGGACGTTGAGGGCTTCGCGGACGTAGAAGGCTTCGCCGGCGGCGACGCCGATGAGCGAGCCGACGTAGCCCCAGCGGTGTTCGAGTTGTTTGAGAAAACCTTCCTCGCTGATGCGCGTGACGGGTTCTTTCGACGCCGGGTCGTAGAACTGCGAGCGGTGCGCGAGGATGGCGCGCTTCTTGTCCTCGACGTGCTCCGAGATGTCAACGACGAACGAGGGCATGACGAGGCGCGAGTAGGCCGAGTGCGCGAGCGCGGGCATCTTCACGACTCCCTGCCCGGCCTCTTCGTCGTAGCGCCGCATGGAGGCGAGTCGCGCGGCCTCGCGCACGATGCGCGCGGTCGCGGCGTGGTCGGGGTGCGGGTCGTCCCAGTGCGCGGTCAGAATCACCTTGGGCTTGTACTTTCGGATGACGCGCACCAACGCCGTGCGCGACTCTTCGGTGAGCCAGACGTGGCCGTCGGGCTGTTCGAGATTCAGGCGAACGTCGAGGCGCATGATGCGCGCGGCCTCGCGCGCCTCCTCGGCGCGGCCTTCGGGCGTGCCGCGCGTGCCCATCTCGCCGCGCGTCATGTCGAGGACGCCCGTGCGGTGGCCGAGCGACTTCAACTTCAGGAGCGTCCCCGCCGCCGTCAGCTCCGCGTCGTCCGGGTGCGAGAAGACGGCGAGCACGTCCAGCTCCAAGTCCGCGTTGTCCTTTGCCTCACTCGTGACTAAAACCATAAAGCCTCAAGCGCCGCCGCAGTCGAAGTCGAAGCGGCAGCGAATCCCCTGCTCGCGCCCCGTGTCGTAGATGAGTGCGAGGTTGCTGACGGTGAACTCCCAGTGAAAATTTCTCCGGCTCAGCACGCGCACGATGTCGGCGAGCTTGTCCTGATCGATGTCGCCGTGCGCGAGCGTGATGTGCGGCGCCCACTCTTCGGGCTGGTAGTAGTGCGCGACCGCGCCGGGCGTCCGCTGCTTGACGTTGTGCCAAAGCTCCGCGTGCAGCTCCGAAAGTCGCGGGCTGCGGATGACGGGGATGTAGAGGATCGGGTTGGCGACGGTGAAGATGCCGAGTCCCGCGGTGCGGACTTTGAAGGGACGCCGGCGCGCGGCGACCGAGCGCAGGTACTCGGCGCAAGCCTCCTCGTCGTAAGCCTCGGCCACCTGAAACGAGAAGTGCGGGTACGGCGTGACGTACATCCCGCGCACGTCGAACTTCTGCCCCAACTCTTCCCAGATTGCCTGGACGCGCGCGTAGTGGCGTTCGTCCAGAAGCGAAACCACGCCGTGCATCAGATGGCTGCCCTTCTCCGATCCCGCGAGGCTTGAAAAACGTTGACAAAGATGTAGCGCAAAAGATGACAAAAGGCAAAAGTAAAAAGGCGAGTCGGCGGCGCGCGCCGGGCGGGACGTTGTCGCGCGCAAAGCGACGCCCGCCGCGGCATCTTTGATTTTCGATTGTCCGTTGGTAGGCTTTCAGGAGTTCCCCGGAAAGGCTCTCGGCATGATGAGGCTGACGGTTCTCGGCTCCGGCACGGCCCTGCCGCACCCGCGGCGCGCGTCGTCGGCGCACTGGCTCGAAGCGGCGGGCGGCACGATGCTGCTCGACATCAGCGGCGCGGCGCTTCACCGGATGGCCGAGGAAGGGTGCGACTGGGCCGCCCTCGACGCGATCTGGGTGAGCCACTTTCACCTCGACCACGTCGGCGGACTCGCGCCCTTCCTCTTCGGCACGAAGCACGCGCCGCAGACGCGCGGTCGCGCGAAGCCGCTCACGATTTACGGCCCGCGCGGGACGCGGAAACTTTTGCGCCGGTTCGACGAGGCGGGCGGCTACGAACTCTTCAAGCAGCCCTTCCCGCTCGAAGTCCGAGAGGTCGCGCCGCGCGCCGAGTTTGAAGTCTTCGACGGACTCGCGGCGCGGACGCTCTCGACTCCGCACACGAGCGAGAGCCTCGCCGTGCGACTGACCGACGCAGACGGCGCATCGCTCGTTTACACCTCCGACACGGGCTACACCGAAGCGCTCGCCGGTCTGGCGCGCGACGCTGATCTGTTTGTGACGGAGTGCTCCTTCTTCCGCTCGAAGCCCGTCAGGACTCACCTCGAACTCGAAGACGCGATGAAGCTCGCGCGCCTGTCGAACGCGCGGCGCGTGATGCTCGCGCACCTTTATCCAGAGTGGGACGGAATCGACATTGAGGCCGAGGCGCGGAAGCTCTGGGAGGGCGAGACCATCGAGGCGCGCGACGGCCTGCGCCTGGAAGTTTGAGCGGTTGAAGATTCGGTCAGCCCGCGCGTCGTCGCAAGCACGCGGGCTGAGGCTAACGACCTTCGTTCGCGGCGGGCGAGCCGACGGGCGAGACCTGTAAGTCGCCGCAGAGCTGCAACGACTCGCGCAGGACGAAGCCGCGCGCCGTGCCCGGCGCGGTGATTCGCACGCGCCGGTAGGTCGGGCACGGCCTCATGTTCCCCGCCCCGCCCGCGTTGTAATAGACGAGAAACCGCGCGGCCTTTCCCGGCTGAATCATCAACGGACTCGGCGGCGCTTTGGCCTCGTCGCCCAAAACGCTCAGGCCGTCTTTCGCGCGTCCGCCGCGGACGACGCGGCCCGCGGCGCTCAAAACCTCGAAGCGCGGGTAGCCGTCGAGCGTGCAGGGCGACGAAGACTTGTTCGTGAGGGCGTAGGTGATCGAGCGCGCGCCGCCCATCGCCGCGTCGTCCGAGACGTGCTTCACGGAGAGTTGCTCGAAGCGACACTGCGCGCGAGTCAAACGTCCTGCGCGCGCCGAATCATGCTCCCCTTGCGCGTGAGCCGCGCAGTTCAAAAGCAGGAGCGCGAAGGCCGCGGCAGAAAAACAGGCGACGATTCTTTTCATGCTCATCCCGTCACGCTTAAGTCCCGTCCGGCGTTAACTACTTCAGTTGAATCTCGACGCGGTTCTGTTCGAGCGCGTTGCCGGTGGCGCGCTGCAAGTCCGCGAGCGCCTTGTTGAGTTCGGTCTGCGCGCGAAGCTCGTTACCGCGCGCGGTCGTGAGCGCCGTCTGGCGTTCGAGGACGAGGAAGACGGTTGACTGCCCGGCGTCGAGCTTGCGCTGCTCGGAGGCGTACTGCTGCTCGGAGGCGGAGCGCGCCGCGGCAGCCGCGCGCAGCCGCGCCTGCGCCGTCGTCACCGACTGCACGGCGTTGCGCACGTCAACCTGTATCAGTTCTTCCAACTGCTCGCGCTGCGTCTTGATCCGTTCGGCGTCAACGAGCGTGCGACCGAGTTGCGCCTCGGCGGTCGTGTTGCGGAACGGCAGGTTGATCGTGACGCCGACGCGCACGTCCTTGAAGCGGTTGGCGGCGATGTTCGAGAGCGACTGCGCCTCGCCGCCGACGAGGAAGCCCGGCAGCGTCTGCGTCGTCGTCGGGATGATGGCGAGTTGCTGCGACGGCGGGAGCGACGGGTTGACGACCCCGATGAGCTGGTTGACCCTCTGCGTCACCTGCGCCGAAGAGGTCGAGAGCGGGTTGGGCGCGGTGTTGAGCGCGCCCGCGAGTCCGACCAGCCCGTAGGAGGCGACGAGGTCAACCTGCGGCTTGGTCTGCTCGCGCGCGAAGCGCTGCTCGATCTCGTTTATCTCGCGCGCCGCGTCGGACGAGGAGAGTTCGGGGCGGCTCTTCAAAGCGACCTGCATCGCGTCCCTCACATCAACCTGCGGCGTCGCCAGATCAACCGAGTCGGTCGGAACTATCGCCGAAGTCCAGAGCGGCGAGTCGCGGTTCTCGGCGACGAGGCTCTTCAAATTGTTCTCGGCGCGGCCCACGTCGTCGAGCGCGGAATAGACGCTCTGCTCGAAGCCGGAGATTTGCGCCTCCGCCGCGACCACGTCAATCGGCGCGAGCATCCCCTCGGCGACGAGCCGCTTGTTGTGCTCAAGCTGCTGCCGCGCGTCGCGCACGGCGTCCTGCTGAATCTTCAGGTTGCGGAGCGCGTAAACCAAATCCCAGTAGGCGCGCTCGACGGTCGTGATCGTCTCGATGGCGCGCTGGCGAAACTGCGCGTCGGTCAGGCTGAGGTTCTTCTTCGCGATCTCGATCTGGCGTCGGTTCTGGTCGAACTCGCGCCCCTTGATGATCGGCTGCGTGTAGCTGAACGTCAGCGAGGTCGGGTACTGCGGGTTCAGGGCCGCGAAGAGGTTGTTCGTCGTGATGCGGTTGTTGACGAAGTCAACGCGGTAGCCGCCTCCGCCCTTCGGCGTCAGGCCCTGCACGGACGAAGTGCTGAAGAGGCCCGACTGCGTGACCGCGCCGGTCGTCGTCCCCGAAAGGAAGCTCGCCGCGGGCGTGTCGGTGTGCTCATAGTAAGAGTTCGTCAGGAAGTGCGGGTCATAGACGCCGCGCGCGGCCTTGAGGTCGAACTCCGCGCCGCGGACGTTCTCGCGCGCGACCTCGATGTCCTTGTTGTTGGCGAGCGCCATCGAGATTGCTTCGCGCACGGAGAGCTGGCGCTGCTGGTTCATGTCAATTCCGACGCGTTCGAGCGTGGGGAAAGGCCCTTCGCTCGCCTTGAAGTCGGGCGCGACCTGCGGGACGTTGAGTTGCGTGTCCTGCGGCGCGGGCGACGACACGTCCCCGACGCTCGGCGCCGCGGGCGAGGGCGGCGACTGAATCTGCGAGCCGGGCGCGCTCGTCTGCGTCTGCGTCGAAGGCGTCTGCTGTGTCGCGGGCTGCGGCGGCGCGGTCGCGGGCACGCCGGGCTGCGCGGGCTGCACGCTTTGCGCGGGCGCTGCCGGGTTCGTTGACTGCTGCGTCTGCGACTGAGTCGGCGAGGCGGTCTGCGGCGACTGCGCCGGGGCCTGCGAAGGCGGCGGGTTGTTGGCCGAAGGCGCGGGCGGCGGTGTCGTCTGCGTCGTCGTCGGAGTCTGCGTGGACGATTGCTTCGCGTCGTCCGCGCGCGGCGTGAGCTTGACCGCGACGGTCATGTAGGGAATCGGCGACGGCGACGGCTTGGCTTCGACCGAATCCGTGTTCGTCGCATTCGAGTCCGCGCCGGCCCCCGTCTTCTCCGCGCCCTTCGACTTCTGCGCGCCGTCCGTGTCTTCAGCGCCTTTCGGCTTCGACGAACCCGCGCCGCCGAAGATCGAGCCGGAGAACTTCGGCGCGGGCTTCTGCGCCTGCGTCGAATCGGTCTGCGCCTGCTTCGCGGTCTGCTGCGCGCGGAGCGGCGCTGACGTAGTCGAGACGAGCGCGGCGAGCAGGAGGATTCTGCCTGTCAAATTACGATTGCTGTTGAGCATTGCGTTTACACCAAGTGAATCAAAACTGTCGGCTTACTGTCTGCCAATTAAACTGAAAAACAGGTGCGCCGTCGCCGCGACTCGGCGACGCGCCCACGCGAACGAGCCGCCGACGAGGGCGAACGAGCGCGCGAAGACGCGGCTGCGCGCAACGTCGTCGAACAAAGAGTAGAAGACCGGCACGGCGAGCAGCGTCAGCAACAGACAGAGCGACTGGCCGCCGACGACCAGCACGCCGATGGAGCGGTTCGTGCCCGCGCCCGGCCCCGTCGAGAGCGTCAGCGGGAGCATCCCGGCGACAAGCGCGACCGTCGTCATCAGGATGGGTCGGAGTCGGTCGCGGTTCGCCTGAATGATCGCTTCGAGTCGCTCCATGCCGTGCGAGCGCAACTCGTTCGTGTGGTCAATCTGTAGAATCGCGTTCTTCTTCACGACGCCGAACAGCAGCAGCAGACCGAGGCCGGAGAAGATGTTGACCGTCTGCCCCGTCAGAAGAAGCGAAAGGATGCCGAACGGGATCGCCAGCGGCAGCGTCAGCAGAATCGTCACCGGGTGGATGAACGACTCGAACTGCGCGGCGAGAATCATGTACATGAAGACGAACGAGAGCAGGAACGCGAGGCCGAAGTAGTAGCCCGTGCGCCCAAGCTCCTTCGAGCGGCCCGCGAGTCCCGTCGTGTAGGTCGGGTCAACGTTCAGCTCCTTGACGAACTGGTTCATCTTGTCAATGACCGCGGCCTGCGAGCCGCCGGGCCGGACGTTGGCGAGCAGCGTCACCTGGCGCTGGCGGTTGAGCCGGTCAATCGCCGACGGCCCCGTCCCCTCTTCGGTCGTCACGAGGTTCGAGAGGTTCGTCCAGCCGACCTTCGACGACTGCACGAAGAGGTTTTGCAGAGCCTGCGGGCTGGTGCGCGCCTGCTCGATGGCGCGGACGCGAACGTCGTACTCGTCCGTGCCCTCGTTGTAGGTCGAGACCTTCTGCCCCGCGATGAGAACGTTCAGAGCCTGCGCGATGTCGCCGACCTTGACGCCGAGGTCGGCGGCGCGCGCGCGGTCAATGTGAACCTGCACTTCGGGCTTGCCGACGACGAGCGTGGTGTCGGCGTCAACCACGTCGGGGATCGTCTTCATCTTGGCGAGAAGCCTCTGCGAATACTCCGTCAGCTTGTCGAGGTCTGGGCCGCCGATGACGTACTGGATGTCGGAGTTGCGGTTGCCGCCCCCCGAAATGGCCGCGACGGGCTGGACGCTCGTGCG
>DASRCS010000240.1:0-5881 GCA_035652995.1 Pyrinomonadaceae bacterium | reverse complement strand
GGCAGGTTGTCAGTCACCACGACGCCCGTCGCGCCCGTCACCGTGCTGTTGTTCTTCGCGACCAGTGTGTAGGTCACGTTCTGGCTGGCGAAGATTGGGTTGGCCGAGGCCGTCTTCTGCAACGACAAGTCTGTCTGCTTGACGGCGGGCAGGCCGTTGACCGACGCCGAAGAGTTGCCGGTCGCCGGGTTCCAGTTCCCGCCCGAAATCGTCGCCGTGTCGTTGAGCGTGCCCTCGTCCCGCGGCTTGACGGTGATTTGCACGTTGACCGTCCCGCCCGGCGCGACCGAGCCGATGTTGCACGTGACGGTCTTCGTCGCGGAGGCGTAGCTGCAAGTCCCCTGCGACGAAGTCGCCGCCGTGAATGTCACGAGCGAAGGCAGAACGTCAACCAGCATGACGTTCGTCGCCGCCGTGTCGCCGGTGTTCGTGATGACCGGCTTGTAGTTGAAGTTCAGCCCGACGGGCGCGGGGTTTCTGTCCGCCGTCATCGAGATGTTCAGAACCGCCGACGGGTCGTTGTAGCAGACCGTCACGTCGTGCAGCGACGGCGTCAATGTGCCGTCGGTCGTCGTAAAGAACGCCTTGTACTTCAGGTAGCGGAAGCCGTTGAACTGCGAGAGCGAGCCTCCGTTTGTAAAGAACGTCCCCGCGGTGTTGTCAGGCCCGACGAAGTTGAACGGCCCGACGAAGCTGTTGCTGGCCGCCACCTGGAATTGCAGGGTCGTGCCCGCGGGCACGTCCGCAGTCCACGAGAGCGTGCCCCACTGCGTCGTCCCCGTGAACGGCGGGTTCGAGTCCTTGAGCGACGAAGTGAAGTCACCCGAAGGAGCGTTGCCCGTCTGCATGTAGGTCTTAAAGACGAGGTCGCGGGCGATGCCGCCGGACGTGGGCACAGACCAAGTGCTGCCGCTGTTGGTCGAGACGACACGGTTACCGCTCGCGTAGTCGGTCGGCGCGTTGCCGAAGATGGCCGCGTAGGTTCCCGTCCTGTTCGTCACGAGCCGCAGCGTGTACGCGTAGGTCGTGCCCGCGGTCAGAGTCGGCGGACTCGCGAAGGTCGCGGTGAACGTGCCAGCCGAGCCGCTTGAGAAGCCGGGAATGGTCGTCGTGGCGAGCACGGTGCTCGTCGGGAGCGCCGGGCTGCCGCCGTCGGTGGCTCTGACCTCGACCGTGATGGGCTGGTCAGTGCCGGAGCAGGACGCGCAGAACAGGCTCATGTCTATCTTCTGTAGCTTGCCCGTCACGCCCGGCACGAAGGTCTGGCCGAGCCACTGAGTCGCGTTGAGTCCCGTGCCGCTGGTCGAGGCGACGGACTGCACCTGGTCGGGGTTCGCGGGGTTGGCGAGAATCACGTCGCCCGGACTCGTATTCACGTCCGTGTTGTTCGTCGTGCCCGCGGCGAAGTCGGCCTGCGTCGTGTCGGTCGAGCACGCGGGGCCGAAGACCGGCTGCGGGTCAACCGAAAGGTTGAAGGTCGCCGTGCCCGCGCCCGGCGCGGTCGCGTTCACCGAGAAGAAGCCGGGCGTTCCGTTGGCCGTGAGCTGTGGCGCGGTCGCCACGCCCAAAGCGTTCGTGACCGAGGTGGTCGTCCTGCCCGTCGTCGGGAAGCTCGCGCTCGCCCCCGTGCCGCCCGCGCTGGCCGTCCACGTCACGGTGACGCCGCTGACGGCGGGACTCACTGTGACTTGAAGCGGCGTGGAGAACGGCTGGCCGAGCGCGGTGTTCTGGTTGTCGCCGCCCGTCTTCGAGATGCCAGTCGGCATGGACGAAGCCACCCAGCCGATGTCGCGCAACTCCGAGAAGGTCAGGTCGTTCGGCGGCGTGACCTCGTGCGTCAGGTCGCCGTTGATGTTCGGCTCCATCAACTGATTCGGGAAGGCGCTCGTGTCCCAGTGCGAGACGGAAGAGCCGGACTGGAAAGGATTGGGGGTGAAGAGGAGCGCCTTGCCGAACGGGTCTGCGCCCGCGCGCACCGTCGTGTCGAGCTGGACGACGCCGTTGACCGTGCCGCCGAGCTGCGCCTTGATGGTGTTGCCGTCGGACTGCGTGAGCGAAACGGTCGGGATGGTGATCGTGGTCGTGATCGTCGCGTCGTCGCCGAGGCCGGGCGCGGGGCTGCCCGCCACGTTGTTGACGATGACGACGGCGGTCGCGCCCGCGTTCTGCGCGTTCAGCGTCTTGGTCTTGAAGCTGCAAGTGCCGCGGTCAATGACCGCGATCTTTCCAGTGAAGAAGCCCGCGGGGAACGCCTCGCAGCCGTCCGTCAGGGAAGGATTGGCCGTGCCGTCGTTCGCCAGCAGGAGGTCGCCCGTGACGCCGCCCGCTGTCACTGACGGGCCGAACGCGGCAGTCCCGGCGTGGTAGCTTCCGGCGATGCCGGCGGGCGAGTTGACGTTGAGGACGGGGATGCCGAAGGCGAGCACGCCCGGCACGTCCGCGGAGACCTGCGGGCCGTCCCAACCCAGATTGAAAGTGTTGATCGAGGAGGCCGCGCGCTCCGCGTTGGTCATTTGCAGCCAGCTCTTGCCGCTGCTCAAGTCCATGAGGAAGTGGTCGTAGGCCGAGGGGAAGCCGGAGTTGAACGCGCCCGTGCTGGCGTTGGTGAAGGTCTGGAAGCCGAGTCCGTGCGCGAACTCGTGCGTGAGCACGGTCACGAGGTCAATGTTGCTGCCGTGGTTGTTGTCGAGTCCCAGATAGAAGAACGTTCCCGTCAGGCAACCCGGCTGGCCGAGGTTGACGTTGAAGTTCGCGTTGATCTCCGGCGTCGCCGGGTCGGGGTCGAGGCTCAGAATCTTGCCGGTGAGCGACTCGTTGTACCACGTGCCGGAGAACGGTGCCCCGGCGAAGTCGCGCCAGATTTGAATCGCGCCGGCGGAGCCGAGCACGGCTGTCGTCGCCGTGCAGGTCAGCGCCGTCCACTGCGCGCGGATGGTGATGGTGACGTTGCTGTCAATCGTCGCGCCCCACTTGTTGGCGGCGGCCTGGAACGCGATGAGACGCTGTTGTCCGAGCGTCGTGCCGTTGTTGCCGCCGACGGGCGAGACGGGGGTCGTGTCGTTGAAGCCGACGCCCGCGGCGTCGTTGTTCAAGATGACGATTGTGGCCGACGCGAACGCCTTTGAAGACGCGGCGTGCAAAAGGGTCAGGCCGAAGAGCGCGAGCAGAATGGGGCGGAATATTTTTTTCATGGGGATTCTCCATTCTCTCGTTTAGCGGTCGGGCCACTTGGTCGAGGCGGGCTGGCTCTTCGAGACCGGAGCGGCGACGCCTAAGAGTGCGGGGTCAATCTCGAAGAAGTCCGCCGCGGATTCGAGGTCGTTGACGCACGACTGCGAGACCGTCCCGTCCGACTCCTGCTTCGCGAGCAGCACGTTCTGGAAGTGTCCCTGCAAGTCCATCGAGACCGCCCCGTTCGCGCGGCGCACCTGGACGAGTCCGTCCGTTGACTGGTTCACCAACTGCCGGATACCTTCCGCAAGCGTCTGCGCCTCCTCCGGCGTCAGCGGTCGCACCTGTCCCGTCTGCCTGTCAACGACGACCTTCTGGCCGGCGGCGTCCGTCGTCACGTAGTGCCTGCTGGCCCCTTTGTTCGCCGCGGGGGTGTTGTCTGACACGTCGGCACTCCTTCCTGCGACCAGCGCCTTAAAGGTTGACGGCTCGCCCCGCATCGAGACCGCGCTGACGGCGCTGCCGAGCAGGAGCAGCGCCGCCGCGACTCCGACCGGCACGCGCCACGAATGACTCTTCACGGAACCAGACTGCTTGCTGCGAGATTTCTCTTTCATTTTTCCTCCTGAGCTGTTGGACGTAGGGGCCAAGACGCACGCAACGAGTCTGCGCGCGTGGACGGAATTTTCGTGTTGCTGCTGTTCTGCGAGGCGGGATTACTGTCGCGAGGCCGTAATGGTTGGCGAACTATATAAGTTTACGGGCGGAAGCGCAACGAATATTTGTCACGGCGGCGAGTGGTAGATGTCACTTCAGTCTCCGTGCGCGCGCGAGCGCGGACGGGCTGCGGTGGATGGACGAGTGAGTGGTAATTCCTGTGGCCGGGCGAAGAATGAAGTCCGTCCTCGGCCTTCAGCCGATTTTAGAAGGCCGCGCCCGCGGCCTCGTGTTCGGCGTAGGCGCGGGTGTCAACGATCTCTCTCATCTCGCGGACGACGCGCTCGACCTCTTCGTCCTTCGTGTAGAAGTGCGGCGAGACGCGTATGCCAGCGCCGGGGCGGTAGTCAACGATTACCTCGCGGCGGATGAGTTCGCGCGTGACGGCGGGCGCGTGCTCGGCGGCGATGGTGATCGTGCCGCCGCGCCGCGCGGGGTCGCGCGGTGACGTGACGCGGAAGCCTGCTTCCTCTGCAAGCTCGATCAGCTTCTGCGTCTGGCGCACGCTCTTCGCGCGAATCTTCTCGACGCCAATCCGGTTGATGATTTTGTAGCCCGACTCGGCGGCGTAGAGCGCCGGAATAGCGGGCGAGCCGTGGAGGAATCGGGCGATACCGCCCGCGTAGCGAATCGGCGCGTCCTCGAACGCGAACGGCTCGGCGTGCGCCATCCAGCC
Organism: Pyrinomonadaceae bacterium; assembly: GCA_035652995.1. Taxonomy (GTDB): domain Bacteria; phylum Acidobacteriota; class Blastocatellia; order Pyrinomonadales; family Pyrinomonadaceae; genus QHXN01. Next base: position 1,317 of record DASRCS010000240.1, on the reverse strand, counting down.
CGTCACCTTCGGCTCCAATTTCTGTTGCAGGCGCGGCGCGACGTACAAGTATCCAGCGCCGGGGCCGCCGCAGAGCCACTTCACCGACCCACCCGTCGCGAAGTCAACGTCCAAATCCTTCACGCTGAAGGGAACCGTGCCCGCAGACTGGTACGTGTCGAGAACGACGAGCGCGCCGACCTCGTGCGCTCGTTCGGTGATGGCGCGTGCGTCCTGCAAGAAGGCGCTCTTGAAAAGCACGTGCGAGAGGGGCACGAGCAGCGTCTCCTCGTCAATCGCCGCGAGCAGCGGTTCGAGCGGCGCTGTCGTGCCGTCGTCCGACTTTACTTTCTCGATGCGGAAACGCCCGTCGCGCGCGTGCGCTTCGTAGGCGTACATGACGGAAGGGAACTCAAGGTCGGAGTAAACGATCTTGTTGCGCTTGGTCGCGGGCGTCGTGTCGAAGCAGGAGAGGATGACCGACTGGCAGACCGAGACGTTCTGATGCATCGCCACCGTGCCCGACTCGGCCCCGATGATCCGCGCTACGCGGTCGCCGACCGTGAGCGGCATCTCCCACCACCCTTCGGCCCACGCGCGCACGCCGCGCGTCGCCCACGTGTCGGCGTAGGCGTGCAGGCGCTCGAACGTCTCGCGCGGCATCGCGCCGAGGCTGTGCGAGATCATGTACGTCGTGTGTTCGAGAATGGGGAACTCGCGCCGCCACTCAAGAAGTTCGTCCGTCAATGCCGCCTCCGTCTCAGAAAGTTCACCCGCACGAATCGCTCGCGCACTTCAGTTCAGGCGCTCTTCTTCTCCCCGACCTTCAACTCCGGGTGACGCTTGAGAAAACCTCCGCGCCTCAGCTTGTAGCGACCGGGCTTGAGGGTTTCGTCTTCCGTCATCCCTGCTTCAAGGTCGAGCCGGTAGTCTTCTTCTGAAACCTCGATTATCACGTTCTCGCCGTCGTCCTCAATTACAGTGAAGACGAAAGGTCTAGGGGTTACTTCCTCGTTGAGCAGTTCGTTAGCCAAAACGGTTATCGTCTCTTCTACTGCGGACTCATGCGCTCAGTATATGCACCGGCGCGCCGAACGTCTATTGCCAGCCGTGGCGCGCGCCGCGCACGGGCACTTTTACGGGATCGGAGGCGGAATGAGAAGTTATCTTTTGATCTGGGGGCCGGGGTAATTGCGGCCCATTTTGGATGGGTCGCCCTCGGCGAGCATGTTGACGAGTTCGTGGTGGAAGTAGTCGTAGCGGCCTGAGACTTCGGGCCGCACGCGCTTGTCGTACATCTGGCGATAGCGGTCTATGTCTTCGCGCAGGCGGTCGTAG
>DASRCS010000239.1:0-5244 GCA_035652995.1 Pyrinomonadaceae bacterium | reverse complement strand
GGCGTTGCTCGCCTGCGCGACGCCCCGGTCAATCGGCCTGTTGGCGATGAGTGTGATGACGACGAACTGCAACCCGATCAGCGCGCCCGCGGACGAGCCGACGATGACATAGAAGTTGTTCCATTCGGCGAGTGTCGTCATGGCCGGAGCGGCGAGTGACCTCGACAGTGGACGGGTTATTGTAACCGATTGGGTCCGCTTTATTCCGCGTCTGAACCGGCGAGGTATTGCTCGTCGCTGACCTTCTCCATCCACTCGATGACCTTGCCGTCGAGCGCCTCCTGTATGGCGACGTGCGACATCGCGGTCGTCGAAGTCGCGCCGTGCCAGTGTCGCTCTTTCGGCGGGCACCACACGACATCGCCCGCGCGAATCAACACCTTCGGGCCGCCCTCGCTCTGCACCCAGCCGCACCCTTGTGTGACGACGAGCGTCTGCCCGAGCGGGTGCCAGTGCCAGGCCGAGCGCGCGCCCGGCTCGAAGGTGACGAGCGCGCAGCTCACGCGCGACGGCTCGTGCGTTTGAGACAGCGGGTCAATGCGGACGCTGCCCGTGAAATACTCCTCCGGCCCCTTCTGCGAAGGCTGTGAGCCGCTTCTTTTATGTTCCATCCTCTTTGCTCCTTCACTCGATTAACTTGTCGGAGCGGACGGCTCGCGGCTTGACCATGACCTTGAGCGCCTCGCGCTCGTTCATCGCGCGATAGCCGCCGGGCACTCCGTCGAGGTTCGTGACGCGGGCCGAAACACACGCTCAACGGTTGGTCAGTCGTTCGAGGTGTTCGGGGTAGCGGTCTCCTTGTAGTTTGATCTTCGAGGCGGCGTCTTCAATCTCGGCGAGGTCGCCGGGCGTAAGCTCGACTTCAACCGCCCCAATGTTCTCCTCAAGGCGGTGCAATTTAGTCGTGCCCGGAATCGGCACGATCCAGGGCCTCTGCGCGAGCAGCCACGCGAGCGCGACCTGCGCGGGCGTCGCATTCTTCCGCGCGGCGATCTGGCCGAGCAGTTCGACCAGCGCCTGATTCGCCCTGCGCGCTTCGGGCGTGAAGCGCGGGATGACGCTGCGGATGTCCGTGCTGTCGAAGGTCGTGTTCTCGTCCACCTTGCCCGTGAGGAAACCCTTGCCGAGCGGGCTGTAAGGGACGAGGCCGATTCCGAGTTCCTCGCACGCCGGAATTATTTCCGCTTCGGGCCTTCTCCACCACAGAGAGTATTCGTTTTGTAGTGCCGTGACGGGCTGGACTGCGTGCGCGCGGCGGACGGTCTGCGCGCCGGCTTCCGAGAGGCCGAAGTGTTTGACCTTGCCCTGCTGAATCAACTCCTTCACCGCGCCCGCAACGTCTTCAATCGGCACGTCCGGGTCAACGCGGTGTTGGTAGAGCAGGTCAATCGTTTCGACCCTGAGCCGCTTGAGCGAGCCTTCGACTGCCTGCCTGATGTGCTCTGGCCGGCTGTTGAGTCCCTGCGGCTGTGTCGCGAGGTCGAAACCAAACTTGGTCGCGATCACGACCTGCTCGCGGAACGGGGCGAGGGCTTCGCCCACGACCTCTTCGTTCGTGAACGGGCCGTACACTTCCGCGGTGTCGAAGAACGTGACGCCGCGCTCCACGGCCGCGCGTATCAGCCTGATCGCCTGCTGCCTGTCCGTGGCCGGGCCGTAGCCGAAGCTCAGCCCCATGCAGCCGAGGCCCATGGCCGAAACTTCAAGGCCGTTATTTCCGAGTGTGCGCTTCTGCATATTTTCTCCTCCGAAACTTCGTCAGGCTCACGTTAACTTTCGCCAGATGCTTTTTGATTTCGACGGGAGCCATTTTTTGTGTCCTGCCGTTAGCGCGACATCTCCCGGCTCCGCAGCAACCTCGAACTTTAAGAAACGCGGACGGAAAAGCCAAAGTCTGCGCCCGCCTTCTTCAACCCGCGCCAGCCGTCTTCAGGCGTGTCGTCAGGTCTTCGGCGCGCTCGCGCCGGCGCGGGGACAGTTCTTCGTTCTCGGCCCACATCTCCTTGCGTGGACAGTCCGCGCCTCGTTCACAGCGTCATTGGAAATCTCTCTTCTTGCAGTCGGGCACAACGTCGTAGCCGAGGTAATAGTAGGAGTGCCACACGCGCCTTCCGCGCAGCGGCCTCCCCGTCCAGACCGTCAGGTGATTGCCTTCGGTGCTGGTGCAGATGCGGAAGAACTCGGCACGCCCGTCGCCGTTCAGGTCGCCGCTCGCAATCCCGCGCCGCACTTTGACCGCCCCGGCGGAGCCGACGACGGCGATTGCCGGCGGCATCGGCTCGCCGAGGTTGACCGCCCGCACGCCCGCGGCGAGCTTCAGCCAGTAGTAAGAAGCATTCGAGTCGGGGTTGCGCGAGCAACTGTCAGCCGCCTTCGCTTCGACCGTGGCCTTGACCACGCGCTGCGGCCTCTCCGGCATGACGACGCTCACCTCCGCGCCGCCGGCCAGACGCGGGTTTGAAATGCTCAGGCACAACCTGCCTTCGCTGTTCGCGTCAACCACGCCCACCAGCGTCTCGAATCTGGGCGAGTCGGCGCTGACCGCAAGGCAGCAGGCGCATGTAATCAACATTGCAAGAAAGGGTTTCATTCTCCCTCCCACGTAGAAGCGGCACGACTAACATTGAGGCCGCGGCGGAATGTCACCGTTAGCACGACTGCGGCATATCCTCTCACATCTGTATGAACTGCCGCATCGTTTGAAATGGTCGCGGGAAAGATTTTCTGCTATTGTCTCCGCGCTGTTCTGCCGATTTTGTGAAACGGGAATGATTCAAAGTTGAACGTCAAATACAATTCTAACGTGGCTCGCGTCCCCGCGCTGTTGATGCTCGCCTTCGTTTTGTGCGCGTCGAACTTCAACGCGGGCGCGGCGAATAATCCGAACGGGGCCGTCGAAGTCGCAGGCTTGGGTGCCGCGCAGTCGGGCGGGACGCATTTCAAAGGGAACATCTCGGAGGCTCGTTTCGAGATGGTTCTGTGGCGCGAGGGCGGCGAGTTGCGCGGGAGCTATTACTACGACAAGTCGGGCAGCGCCAACCGCCTCACGCTGCGCGGGAAGATCGAGGCGGACGGCAGCTTCACGATGCAGGAGTTCGACTCCGCGGGCAGGCAGACGGGCGAGTTCAAGGGGAAGTGGACGGACGACCCGAACGAGGCGGGCGCGTCGCTCGACGGCGAGTGGCGGAAGCCGGGCGGCAGCGGAGAGGGCCAGAGCTTCTTTGCCTACGAGCAGATGGTCTCGTTCACCGGCGGCCCGCAGATCGTTGACCGGCAGCTCAAAGAGTCCGTCAAGCCCAAGCGGCTCGACCTCACAGCCGAGTACCCGGAGCTGACGGGCGGCGCGAACGTCGCGGGCTTCAACCAGCTCGTCAAGTCCGGCGTCACCTCCTCGTTCGCCGACTTCAAAAAGCAGATGGCCCAGTTGACCGCCGAGGACATCAAGTCGCTCCCCGGCGGGATGAACAACTACATGGACATCAGCTACAACGTCGAGTATGCCGACGACGACCTGATCAGCGTCAAGTTTCTCGAAGACACCTTCGAGGGCGGCGCGCACCCGAATCAGAACTATTACACAGTCACATACGACCTGAAGCAGGGGAGGGAATTGAAGCTCTCCGACCTTTTCAGGCCCGGCGCGAAATATCTTGCGTTCGTCTCCGACTACGCGACGCGCGACCTGCAAAGCCGCAAAGACCCGGACAGCGGCGAGAATCTGGGCCTGGCGCAGGACACCTTCGCCGACGGCGCGAAGCCAGAGGCGGAGAACTACGCGCGCTGGAATATTACGAAGAAGGGTTTGATGTTCACCTTCGACCCTTACCAGGTCGCGGCCTACGCCTACGGCCCGCAGACCGTCATCATCCCTTACGCGAAGTTGAAGGACATCGCCCGGCCCGACGGCGTGATTGCCAGGATGTCGAAGTGAGTCGGCTCAAGCTTGAGCATGGTGACGCGACAGCAGTGTAGTTAGAAGCGCCGGAGGCGCGGCAGATGGTAGCCGGGGGCGAGCGCAGCCCCTTGCTACTTTTTTGATGCCCCTAACGGGGCATCAGCCGCTCACCTGTTCCCTGTTCATGGCGAACCGATGTTTTTTATTAAGGTGACGAAACGCGCTTCTCGTTAAACTTGTCGAATTGGTCTAGCTGCGCTGAGTTGCTTTCGTATCTGCCCTTCGACTGATTCCAGCGGTAAAGTCCCTGATAATATCTCGTGAAGCTCCGCGATCTACGTTCGCAACCCTCTTCGTCAGGCCCCTTCGTGAGCTTCACCCTCACGAGCACATTCGGGTACTTGCCGCCTGAGCCGGCGACGGCGCGAAACTCCGGCTTCTCCGTGTAGTTCGAGCCGCACCCTTGCGTCTCGTAAAGGAAGAGGCTCGTGATCGTCTTGAGCCGTCCGCCGTCAACGAACAGCATCTCGACGTTCATGTAGCTCTCGCCCGCGTTCCAGTGCGTGCTATAGACGATGAAGGCGTCGTTGCGAGAGTCAAGATGAAACACTGACTTGTCTTCCCAGAATCCCGTGAACCTGTCGGTCTTCACCTCCAAAGCGTCGAGCATCCTCGCCCTCGGCTCCATCGTGAAGACCGCCATCACGTCGGCCTCGCCCTCGTAAGGCGTCCACTCGTTGGCGCTCTCGGCCTTCACGCTCACCCACAATAAAAGCAGCCGCCTGCCGCCGCTGTTGAACCAGTAGGGTTTGAACTCGAACTTGATGTCGTCGCCCTCGATTACCTCGCGCTTTCGCGGCTCGGAGAGACTTCGCAAGGCGATAGTCTTGTGCGCCGTCGAGTCCCGCTGAAGGTCAGGGAACAACTCCCGCAGCAGATCGAAGTAAGTCGTCTTCGAGCCGCTCTGCACCGGACTCGAAAGGCTCACATCATCCTGCAACTCTTCTCCGCCGGAAACGCGAGCCTCTGCCCGCAGGCCGCCCGCCGTGAGAAGTACGAGCAGCGCAGCCAAAATTTTAAATTTGGTTTGAATCATCATCGTGGCGCGCTGAGAATTGAGCTATCAGCGCCTCTTAATCAGCTCAGGATTCTCGTAGCGCCCTGTCCCGCCAGCGTCGCACGCTCATCACGTCGAAGCGCTCGCCCTCGAAGACGATCTGCCTGACGCGCTTCTCGCCGTTGCCGCTCGCGCGCTTCAGGTAGTCCCGCACTTCCATCCAGCGCACCTCGCCCTCCGAGTTTCGGATGACGAGCAGCACGGGGAACGGTTGTGCCATCCAGTAGCGTGC
>DASRCS010000238.1:0-13762 GCA_035652995.1 Pyrinomonadaceae bacterium | reverse complement strand
GAAAGATCGCCGCCGAGCACAATATTGACATCTCGCGCCTCGAAGGCACGGGCGCGTCCGGGCGCGTGACGAAGAACGACATCTTCAGCTACATCGAGTCCGGCGCGGCCACGCAAGGCGCGCCCGCCGCCCAACAGGCCGCCGCGCCGTCCGCCTTCGCGCCTTCGCCCGCCGAAGCTCCGGCCATGCGCGCGCCCGCGCAGCCGACGCCCCCGCCCGTCCAGCCCGCGGCGGAAGACCGCGTCGAACCGATGAGCGTCATGCGCAAGAGAATCGCCGAGCACATGGTCATGTCTCAGCGCACCTCGGCGCACGTCGCGACCTTCTACGAGATAGACATGACGCGCGTGCAACGCCTGCGCGAGCGCGACCGCGCCGAGTTCCAGCAGCGCAACGGCACGAAGCTCACCTTCATGCCCTTCATCTTCCAGGCCGTCACGCAGGCGATTCGCAAGTTCCCCGTCTTCAACTCGCAGGTCAGCGGCGACCAGATCATCTACAAGCGCGACATCAACCTCGGCATGGCCGTCGCGCTCGACTGGGGACTGATCGTCCCCGTCATCAAGCGCGCCGACGAACTCTCCATCGCGGGGCTGGCGCGCGCCGCCAACGACCTCGCCGACCGCGCCCGCGCCAAGCAGCTCAAGCCCGACGAGGTCGCCGGAGGCACGTTCACCATCACCAACCCCGGCGTCTTCGGCGGACTCTTCGGCACGCCGATCATCAACCAGCCGCAGGTCGCCATCCTCGGCGTCGGCACCATCGAGAAGCGCCCGCGCGTCATCACCACAGAAGAAGGCGACGACGTGATCGCCATCCGGCACATGGCCTACTTCGCGCTCTCCTTCGACCACCGCATCATTGACGGCGCGGACGCCGAGCGCTTCCTCTCCTACGTCAAGGAGATTCTCGAAGCGGGGCAGTTCACGGTTTGACGGACAGAGAAAGAGGTTTATGAATCTCACACACAGTTCCCGCGCGGCGGTCTTCTTCATCGCTTTGGCGCTGACCGTCTGCGCGCCCGCCTCCGTGTTCGCACAGGCGGGAGCGCAAAGCGGGCAGGCCCTGCCGCCCGCGCAATACTATCCGAGCCACGACTACGACCAGCAGCACATCGCGCTCGACCTTCGCTTCGACTGGGAGCGAGAGCAGGCCGTGGGGACGGCGACCATCACCTTCGCGCCGCTGCGCGCGGACTTGAGCCGCGTCGAGTTCGACGCCGCCAACATGACCTTCGCTTCCGTCAAGCTCGCTACGGGCGCGCCGCTCAAGTTCGATGCGGACGCGGCGCACGAAAAGCTCGCCGTCACGCTCGACCGCGCGTACCAGCCTTCGGACACGGTCACGGTCGTCATCGCCTACCACACGAACGGCGTGGAGAATAAGCCCGGACTTCCCGGCTTCGGCAGCGGCCTGCGCTTCATCAAGCCGACGGCGGACGACCCGAAGCGCCCGCGGCAAATCTGGTCGCAGGGCGAGGCCGAGCAGAATCACTACTGGTTCCCCTGCTACGACCACCCCAACGATTTCGCGACGACCGAGATCACCGCCACCGTCGAGAAGCCCCTGACGGTCATCTCCAACGGTCGCCTCGTCGAGACGAAAGAGAACCGCGACAACACGCGCACCTTCCACTGGAAGATTGACGAGCCGCACGCGACCTACCTGACTTCGATAGTCGTCGGCGATTACGCGCCCGTCGAGGGGAGCTACGCCGGCATCCCCGTCATCTCTTACGTCTATCCGAGCGAGATCAACGAGGGCCGGGTGACGACGAAGCGCCTGCCCGACATGGTCAAGTTCTTCTCGGAGATGACGGGCGTCAAGTACCCGTATGCGAAGTACGCGCAGACGATGGCCGAAGACTTCGGCGGCGGAATGGAGAACATCTCCGCGACGACGCAGACCGAGCGGATGATTCACGACGCGCGCACCGAACTCGACCAGACCTCCGACAGCCTTGAGTCGCACGAACTCGCGCATCAGTGGTTCGGCGACTACGTCACCTGCCGCTCGTGGTCGGACATCTGGCTCAACGAGAGCTTCGCCACATACTTTCAGGCGCTCTGGGACGAGCACTCTCTGGGTCACGACGACTTCCTCTACCTCGACGTGAAGAACAACCAGGATCAGTACCTCGCCGCCTGGTCGCGCGGGCAGCGTCGGCCCATCGTCACGAAGAACTACGCGAACCCGGACGCCGTCTTCGACACCTACGCGTACCCGCGCGGCGGCGCGGTGCTGCACATGCTCCGACAGCAACTCGGCGAGCGCGACTGGTGGCGCGCGATCAACCACTACCTGACGAAGTACGCGCACCAGCCCGTCGAGACCGAGCAGTTCCGCATCGCCATCGAAGAGGCGACGGGCCGCTCGATGGATCGCTTCTTCGACCAGTGGGTCTATCGGATGGGCCACCCCGTCTTCCGCGTCACTGAGGACTACGACGCCGCGTCGAAGACTCTGAAGCTGACGGTGAGACAGGAGCAGAAGGTTGACCCGAACTCGGCGTACCCGCAGGTCGCTCTGTTTGAAGTGCCATTGGACGTTGAGATCGGCGCGGGCGGCGCGACGCGAATCGAGCGCATCCTCGTCGAACCGAAGGAGGAGCAGACGTTCACCTTCCCCGTTGCCGCGGAGCCGCAGCTCGTCAACTTCGACTATGGCGGCACGGTCATCAAGGAGTTGAAGTTCGACAAGACGGCGGACGCGCTCGCCTACCAGTTGGCGAACGACGCGGACGTGCTCGGTCGCTTGTGGGCGCTCGGACAGCTCTCCGCGCGCGCGCGGGACAAGGCGACCGCCGACGCCGACAAGAAGCGCGCGGTCGCGGCGTTGGTCTCGGCGCTCGCGCGCGACAAGTTCTGGGCCGTGCGTCTGAATTCGGCGAGGGTGCTGAGTGACTCGGCGAGCGACCCGTCCGTGCGCGAGGCGCTGCTCGCCGCGACGAAAGACTCGAACGCGCGCGTGCGCTCATACGCCGTCTCGTCGCTGGCGACGCTGAAAGACCCGGCGCTCGCGCCCGTCTTCCAGCAGTTGTTAGGCGATCAGAGTTACGCCGTCGTCGGCGAATCCGCGCGCGCACTCGGCCAGACTAAAGCGGCATCGGCCTACGACGTGCTCGTGAAATTGCTCGACGTGCCCTCGTGGCACGACAACGTGCGCGGCGCGGGGCTTGCGGGATTGGCCGCTCTCGGCGACAAGCGTGCGCTCGACTTGGCGTTGCGTTATGCCGCCGCGGGCAACTCTGAAAACGCCCGGGCGGCGGCAGTCATGCTGCTCGGCTCGGTCGGCGCGGGCGACGAGCGCGCGTTCCAGGCCATCTCGGACGCGCTCTTGAAGTCGGTCTCGCCCCTCCGCATCCAGCTCGCGGTCTCGGCGGGCAACGCGCTCGTCCAACTCGGCGACGCGCGCGGCGTCGGGGTCTTCGAGCAGGCGCGCAAGGCCGCCTCCAACCCAGCCGCCGACAACATCCTCGGACAGATGGAGCAGCGTCTGAAGGAGAAGGCGCAGCAACAGCAGCCCGCCGCGCAAAAGCCTCCGGGCCAGTGAGCGCGCCTCAAGTGGGCGCGGGTTCTGAGAAAAGATTTCGACGACGAGTCGGACAGACGACGGCCCGCGCCGGGCATCGAGCAGGCGCGGGCCTTCGTGCGTCTCAGTCGAAGCGTTCTTCAGTGGCGGTCGGAGTCCGTGCCGGGCGTGTAGTTCCAGACGCAGCGGTCTTCGAGTTTTTCTCCGCCGCGCGCCGCACGCGCCTCGATTGTGTTCGCGCCGCGCTTCAGCCTCACGTCGGCCCAGCGGAAGACGTGACCGTCGCCCGTTCGCCTGCCCTGTGAGATTCCGTTGACGAAGAGTTCGACCGCGTCGGCGTTCGAGTAAATCTTGACGGGCGTCGTTGATTCGACGCGCTCCGTGAAGCGCCGGCTCGTGATGTAGAGGACGGGCCGGTCGCTCCAGTTCGCCTTGTACCAGAAGAAAGCGTCCTTGCGTGTCTTGCGGTCGTAGGTGACGAGTCCCTTGTCGTTGCGCCCCGGCGTGTCGCCCTCGTCGCGCTGGTCTGCGGCGAAGTCGAACATGTTCCAGACGAACGTCGCCCAGAGGTAGGGGCGCGCGCTCATCGCCTTCCAGTAGGCTTCGTGAAACTCGGCCTGATACTCCTCCGGGTGCCAGTGGCCGCCGGGTTCGGGCTTCTTCGGGTTCAGCTCGTGCTGCCGGACGCTCGCGCCCGCGCCGTACTCGCTGACGGCGAGAAAAGCGCGCGGGAATTCGCGGTGCGCGCGGTCGGCCCACGCGCGGAAGTCGTCCGCCGAGCGGCTGTACCAGCCGAAGTAGCGGTTGAAGGCGACGAGGTCTGTGTGCCAGTTCTTCGTGTCGTCGTCCGCGTGGTCTGAGGCGTAGGTCGAGGGGCGCGTCGGGTCTTCGAGTCGGACGGCGGCGGCGAGTTGCGAGATCAGGGCGTCGGCGGCGGGCTGCTTGGTCTCGTTGCCGACGCCCCAGACGATGATCGCGGGGTGGTTGTAGTTCTGCCGGATCAACTCGCGCAGTTGCTCCCTGGCGTTGTCGAAGAAGAGCGGCGTGTCGAGCGCGTCGTCAACGAAGGGAATCTCGGCCCACATCACGACGCCCTGCTCGTCGCCCAGCGTGTACCAGAGTTGTGACTGTTGATAATGCGCGACGCGGAGGGCGTTCGCGCCCATCTCGCGAATCAGCGCGAAGTCTTCGCGCTCGTCCGCCTCGCTGATCGCCCAGCCTTTGTCGAGACGATCCTGATGGCGGCAGACGCCGTGCAGGCCGAGATGCCTGCCGTTGAGGAAGAAGCCCTCGTCCGCGTCGAACGAAAAGAAACGCAGGCCGAGCGGCTGCTCGACGCGGTCGCGCAGCGCGCCACCCTCGTAAACCTCGACGTAAACTCGATAGAGGTAAGGGTCGCGCACGCCGTCCCAGAGGTGCGGGCTTTCGAGCGTGATTTGCTGGACGACCTGACCTTTGCCGTTCGCTGCGAGCTTCGACGGCGACTCCGCCTGCTTCACGGTCAAGCCCCTCGCGTCCACGACGAGCGTGCGAACTTTTAAGTCGGCTGCGCGCGGCTCGTGATTCGCGAGCTTGACGGTGACATCGAGGTCGGCGCGCTCCGGCGAGACGTGAACCTGTTTGAGGTAAACGCCCGGCGAGGCGTAGTCGAGCGTCTCGACCTGCACGCGGTCGGTGACGAGGAGCGAGACGCCGCGGTAGATGCCGCCGAAGAAGGTGAAGTCGGCGCGGGTCGGCGCGATGCCGTTGCCCTCGTTGTTGACGCGGACGGCGACGACGTTCTCCGCGTCGGTCTTCAAGTACGGGGTCGCGTCGAAGCGGAAGCGCGCGAAGCCGCCGAGGTGTGTACCGAGCAAATGGCCGTTGAGGTAAACGTCGGCGCGGCGGTTCACGCCGTCGAATTGCAGATAGACCTCGCGGTCGGCCCAGGCCGGCTGAGCCTCGAATCGCTTTCGATACCAGCCCGTGCCGCGGAAATAGTTGTTGCCGCCGTCCTCGCCGTCCCGCGCGTTCCAAGTGTGCGGCAGGTCAATCGACGCCCAAGCCTCGTCGTCGAACGCCTCGGCCTCCGCGCCCCGGGCGTCGCCGAGATGAAACTTCCAGCCGGAGACGATTTGTTGCTCCGCGCGCGGGTTCGGCGCGGGCGCGGCTGCGTCCGTGAAAACGTTGAGAAAGGCGACGCCGAAGACGAGAAGAATCGCTCGGCGCTTCTGAAGGCGGCATTTTTGAGACATGATTGTACCCGCGTCGGCTGCGTCAAGACTTCGGTTTGATGATAGACTCGCCGCCGCGACTTTCAAACTTTTCCGCCGGGGAAGGCGTATCCCGGACAGGCCCTAACTTCAGAAAGTTTCCGGCGGCACACGCCTTTTTTGCCGGGGAAACTTTAACGTCGGGCAGCCGTCCGGCACGCCTCTGTCATCTGAAAGGAGACGACTTTAACCTCAGTAAAGCGATGAAAAATATGCGACACCGTTACCTTTCAATCTTAGCACTGTGCGCCGTCGTCGGCGCGTCTGTTAAACTGCCCGCGATGCAAGCAGCAACGCCCACGTCGTCCCCGCAAGGCGCGAGCGCCAGCGCCGCAGCCAACCCTTTCTTCGAGGAGAGCACGCTCCCGTTTCACGCGCCGCCCTTCGACAAGATAAAAGACACCGACTACCAGCCCGCGCTCGAAGAGGGCATGAAGCGGCAGTTGGCCGAAATCGAGGTCATCGCGAACAACGCGGAGCCGCCGACCTTCGACAACACCGTCGTGGCGATGGAGCGTTCGGGCGCGCTTTTGACGCGCGTCAGTCACGTCTTCTTCGGGCTGACGCAGGCTGACACGAACCCGGCCATCCAGAAGGTCGAGGAGGAGGAGACGCCGAAGCTCGCCGCGCACGAGGACAAGATTTACCTCAATCCCAAACTCTTCGCGCGGGTGAAATCAATCTACGACCGGCGCGACAAGCTCGGCTTGGACGCCGAGTCGAAGTATCTGGTCGAGCGCTACTACAAAAACTTCGTCCGCTCCGGCGCGCTCCTCTCCGACGCAGACAAGGCGAAGCTTCAGGCACTCAACCAGGAGGAGGCGAAGCTGACGACCGACTTCCGCAGCAAGGTTCTCGCCGACACGAACGCCTCGGCAGTCGTCGTTGACGACAAGGCGCAGCTCGACGGCCTCAGCGACGCGGACATCGCCGCGGCGGCAGACCTCGCGAAGGAGCGTAACCTTACGGGCAAGTACGTCCTCCCGCTCCAGAACACGACGCGCCAGCCCATCACCGTCCAGATGAAGAACCGGCCCTTGCGCGAGCGCCTGCTCAAAGCCTCGTCCGAGCGCGGGAGCCACGGCGGCGAGAACGACACGCGCGCAATCGTCGAGCGGCTGGCGCAGTTGCGCGCCGACAAGGCGAAGCTGCTCGGCTACGCCGACTACGCCGCCTACAGCCTCGACGACCAGATGGCGAAGACGCCGCAGAACGCCGAGAAGCTTCTGACCGACCTCGTGCCTGCGGCGACGGCGAAGGCGCGCTCCGAGGCCGCCGAGATGCAGAAGATGGCCGACGCCGAAGGTAATCATTTCAAGATTGACGCCGCCGACTGGCAATACTACGCCGAGAAGGTTCGCAAGGCGCAGTACGACTTGGACGAGTCGCAGATCAAACCCTACTTTCTGCTCGACCGTGTGCTGCAAGACGGCGTCTTCTTCGCCGCGAATAAGCTTTACGGCATCACCTTCAAGGAGCGCAAAGATATTCCGGTTTACAACCCGGACGTGCGCGTCTTCGAGGTCTTCGACGCGGACGGCTCGTCGCTCGCGCTCTGGTACGCGGACTACTTCCAGCGCCCCTCGAAGAGCGGCGGCGCGTGGGAGGACGTGTTCGTTGACCAGAACGGCCTGACGGGCACGAAGCCCGTCGTCTATAACGTCGCGAACTTCTCGAAGCCCGCCGCGGGCCAGCCCGCGCTCCTGAGCTTCGACGACGTGACGACGATGTTCCACGAGTTCGGCCACGCCTTACACGCGATGTTCTCGCGGACGAAGTACCCGACGTTTTCGGGGACGAGCGTGCCGCGCGATTTCGTCGAGTTCCCTTCGCAGTTCAACGAGCACTGGGCGCTCGACCCCGCGGTCTTCGCCAACTACGCGAAGCACTATCAAACCGGCGAGCCGATGCCGCAGTCCCTCGTCGAGAAGATCAGTCGCGCGCACACTTTCAATCAGGGCTACGACACGACCGAGTACGTCTCGGCGGCGCTCCTCGACCTGGCGTGGCACTCGCTCGCGCCCGGCTCGCCGTTGCAGAAGGTCGAGACGTTCGAGCCGGAGGCGCTCCGGCGCTTCAAGGTTGACTTGCCGGAAGTCCCGCCGCGCTACCACACGACCTACTTCTCGCACATCTGGGGCGGCGGCTACTCAGCCGGCTACTACGCTTACCTTTGGAGCGAGGTGATTGACGACGACGCCTTCTACTGGTTCAAGGAGCACGGCGGACTCACGCGCGAGAACGGCCAGCGCTTCCGCGACATGATCCTCTCGCGCGGCGGCACGCAGGACTCGGCGGCGCTCTACCGCGCCTTCCGCGGTCGCGACCCGCAGGTCGAGCCGCTCCTGATCGAGCGCGGACTCAAGCCCGCCGGTAAGTAGATGGCTTCTTGAACCCGACGGCAAAGCTCGCGCGTGAGTCGAGATTCACGCGCGAGCTTTTGTTGCCACTAGCTTCAGCTAGTGGATAGAGTCTCAAGAAATACTCAAAGGCTTTAGCCGAACGTGGCTTCGGCTAAAGCCTTTCCGTTTACACGCCGTGCGCCACCGGCTAAAGCTAGCAGCAGCCGATAAGCCGGTAAGCCAACGAGTACCGAAGTCTGTTGCGTCGGCGGCGTCAGGGCGCGACGCTTCATGAGGTTCGTGTTAGCATTCGCGGGATGAGACGGATTGAAACCTCAGGGCTTTTCCTCCCGCTCCAGCGCGAGCTTGTCTCGCTCCTCCGCGGTCTGCGAGAGTCCGACTGGTCGCGCCCGACGATGGCTCGCCGCTGGACTGTCAAAGACATCGCCGCGCATCTGCTCGACACAGACCTCCGCCGCCTCTCGTCACACAGAGACGGCCATCGCCCCGCCCCGCCGGGCCACCTCAACACTGACGACTATCAAGACCTCGTCGCCTTCATCAACCAACTGAACGCGTTCTGGGTTAACGTGGCGGAGCGGCTCAGCCCGCGCGTCATCACAGACCTGCTCGAATGGAGCGGCCCGCAGGTGGCCGAACTCTTCGAGTCGCTTCCGCCCGACGGCCCGGCACCCATCTCGGTGGCGTGGGCGGGCGAGGCGCGCTCCGCGAACTGGATGGACACGGGGCGCGAGTACACGGAGAAGTGGCACCACCAGGCGCAGATTCGCGACGCGGTCGGCGCGCCCGCGTTGACTGAGCGACGCTGGCTCGGCCCCGTCTTGCAGCTCTCGATGTACGCGCTGCCGCACGCGCTCCGCGACGCGGACGCGGGCGACGGCCATGCGCTCGAAGTGAAGATCGAAGGCGAGGCCGGTGGCGCTTGGCACGTCGTCAGGGAAGCGGGCGCGTGGAGTCTCCGCGAGGGCGAGACGGACGACGCGGCGGCGCGCGTCCGTCTCGACGCCGAGACGGCGTGGCGGCTCTTCTTCAACGCGCTCGACGACGGGGAGGCCGCGCGGCGAATCTCCGCCGAGGGCGACGAGAGCTTGTGCGCCGCGTTCGCCAAGGCGAGGTCTGTGATGGTCTGATTTTTTCGTCCCGCTCGTCAGGCTTCGAGGCGCGGAAGTGAATGGCGAACATTCAAACTCCACAACAGTCTGAAGGCGTCGGCGCACCGCACGACGGGCCGGACTTCCGATTCATGCGCCGCGCCGTCGGTCTCGCGCTCGAAGCCGAGGCGCGCGGCAATCTTCCCGTCGGGGCGGTCGTCGTTCTGGACGGCGAGGTGGTCGCCGAAGCCGGCAACGCAGTGCTCTCGCCGGCCTATCATCCCGGACAGCACGCCGAGATCGAAGCGCTCCGGCGCGTCCCCGTCGAACTCTGGCCGCGCGCGCGGGAGATGACCGTCTTCACGACTCTCGAACCCTGCGTGATGTGCGCGGGCGCGCTGCTGCTGCACGGCGTCGGGCGGGTCGTCTTCGGCGCGCTCGACGCGCCGGGCGGCGCGGGACATCTGCTCGAGGGCCTGCCCGCGTACTACGAAGGCGGGGCCGGAGTGCCGCGCTGGGACGGCCCGCTGTTGCCGGAAGTCTGCGACGCGCTCCACCGCCGCGTGCTCGAACGCTTCGACGCGCTGCCGTGCGGCAGGAACAATTTTTAGGACGCCGCTCCGAACGCCGGGACGAACCTTCTGAACACGGCCTGAAATCCCGCGCGACCGAAACCATTTTCGTTGACAGACCGTGCGGCGTCTCATTAACATCTGCCAACCCGGCGGGAGTACCAATCGCGCACGAGCAGCATTCAGCCGTCTTTCTAAAAGCCCTCCTCGCACTTCGATTCAGGAACGTCGCACGCGGCGACGCTCGCGTCCGCGCAGTCGTCGTCGCAGATTCCGTCGCACGTCGCAGGGTCGTCAGCCAGTCCACGAATCCAACGAAGAGGAGAAGAATATGCGTCCCCCTTTCAACCGGAAGTCCAACGCAAGCTTCCCGAAGTTCGCGCTCGCCTGTCTCTTCGCACTCGCCTCCGCCGCCAGCGCCGCCGCGCAGACGCAGATTACGACGGGCACAATCCAGGGCAGCGTCGAGGACGAGCACGGCGCGGTCGTGCCCGGCGCGAGCGTCGAGGTCAAGAACGTCGAGACGAATCTGACGAGGACTCTCGCGACGGACGACGGTGGTCGCTTCGTCTTCCTCCAACTGCCGCCGGGCCGCTACACGCTGACGGTCTCGAAGCAGGGCTTCGCCACGCTCGCGCAGGAGCCTTTCACGCTGACCGTCGGAGAGTCGGCGAACCTCGACCTCAAGATGAAAGTCTCCGGCGTCAACGAGACGGTCACGGTTCAGGCCGTGCAGACCGTTGACACCTCAAGCTCGCAGACCACCACGACCATCAACGACCGCTCGGTCTCGAACCTGCCCGTGCTGGGCCGCAAGTTTGAAGACCTTTTGACGCTGACGCCGAACGTCTCGATCACGCAGGGGCCGGACGGCGACGAGATCAACTTCGCCGGGCAGCGCGGCGTCTTCAACAACATCAGCCTCGACGGCGGCGACTACATGAACGGATTTTTCGGCGAGCAGTCGGGCGGCCAGCGCGCCGCGATTGACATCCCGCTCGACGCCGTCAAAGAGTTTCAGGTCGTCGCCACGGGCGCGACCGCCGAGTTTGGGCGCACGGCGGGCGGCGTCGTCAACGTCGTCACCAAGTCGGGCACCAACGAGTTCCACGGCTCGCTCTTCCACTTCCAGCGGCTCGAAGCCCTGACCTCGCACACGTCGGACGGAAAGCCCCTGACCGACTTCCGCCGCGAGCAGTTCGGCGGAAACGTCGGCGGGCCGATCCGCAAAGACAAGGCGTTCTTCTTCATCGCGGGCGAGCAGATATTCGAGAACCTGACGCGCGCGAACCTCTCCGACCCCATCGGCACGCCTTGCTCCGTCACCGCGCCGACCATCACGGCCAACGAGGCGCTCATCAATTCGAGCGCCGACTGCCAGCGCCTCGCGCTCATCAACTTCTTCAAGGCGACGCGCAACCAGGACGAGGGGCAGCCGGTCAAGCACCCCGTCCGCAACACCGCCATCCTCGGCAAGGTTGACTGGGACATCTCGAAGAACAACCGGCTCACGCTCTCGCACAACTTCGACTACTCGAAGAACACCAACCAGACCTTCGACGTGGCGACCTACGGCGACTCGGCCAACGGCATCGAAGGCCCGTCGAAGATCAACGACTTCAACGCGAACCTCTTCACGACGCTCTCGCCGACGAAGGTCAACGAGCTGCACTTCACCTACGGGCGCGAGATTCGCCCGCGCTCCGCCGTCCAGTCGAACGTGCCCGCCGACACCGCGATGGGCTTCGACACCACGTTCCGCTTCGGCAACCCCTTCTTCCTCGGCCCGACCGTTGACGAGACGTTCTGGCGCACGCAGGTCAGGGACAACTTCTCCCTCGTCCGGGGCGCGCACACCGTCAAGCTCGGCGGCGAGTGGATGCACAGCCTCAACTCGCAGACCTTCCGCGGCTTCTTCGAGGGCCGCTACATCTTCGACAGCGTCGCGGGTTTCCTGCGCTACGCCTCGCCTTCGGCTCCCAACGGCTTCGGGCCGACGACGCTCGAATGCGTAAGCTCTGCGGGCGCGACGACGTGGGTGACTGCGCCCGCGCAAACGTGCCCCGCGGGGACGAGCGTCGCCGGGCCGCTCCTTCTCTATTTGCAGGACGGAACGCCGACGGGCATTTCGGGCGTGCCGCCTCCGGGCGCGTCTTCGATCACGAATGAAGACTACGCGCTCTACGCGCAGGACTCCTGGAAGATAAAGCCGAACCTGACGTTCGACTACGGCCTCCGCTGGGAGGCGCAAATCTTCCCGAAGCCGGTGATTGACCCGTCGAAGACCGCCTACGGCCCGCTGCTCGGCGACCCGCGCTTTCCTTCGGACGGCACGCTGCACAGCCCGAAGAAAGAGTTTCAGCCGCGCGTGGGCTTCGCGTGGGACGTGAGGGGCAACGGCAAGTCTGTGCTTCGCGCCAACTACGGAGTCTATTACGCGCGGCAGAACATGCTCTCGCAGGTCGGCTCGATCACGACGAACGGCGCGCAGCAGTTCGGCGTCACCTGCGCCTCGTCGTTCGCCTTCACCTGCTTCGGCGCTTCGACCCAGCCGCCGACGTGGCCGAACATCGTGTCACTGGCCCCGACGGGAACGATCCCGCCCGGCGCGAGCGTGCGCGTCTTCAGCAGGGACTACACGAACCCGCGCATCTACACCGGCGACGTGGCCTTCGAGCAGGAGGTCGCGCCCGACCTCTCGATCTACTTCGACTACGCGCACTCGAAGGGCGTCCACCTGACGCGCTTCCTCAACTACGCGCGCACGGGACTCTTCCCGCAGCTCGGCGACATCTTCGTCACCAGCTCCGTCGGCAAGTCGCTCTACAACGGCTTCACCGTCGGCGTGCGCAAGCGCTTCAGCCGCCGCTACCAGTTTGAGGCGAACTACGTCCTGTCGAAAGACAAGGACGACGACTCGAACGAGCGCGACCCGTTCACCGACCGCTCGTTCGACATCAACAACCTGCAACTCGACTACGCGCTCTCCGACCGCGACGAGCGCCACCGCTTCAACTTCTTCTCGAACGTGGAGCTGCCCGCGCACTTCGAGCTGAACACGCGCATCCAGGCGCACTCGGCCCAGCCGATCACGCCCGCCGTGCGGATGGCGACGAACCGCAACTCGCTGCGGAAGGACAATCAATACTTCTCCTTCGACTGGCGCGTGCAGCGCCCGTTCCACTTCGGCGGCGAGCGCTACGCCGTCATCCCCATCGCCGAGATGTTCAATACCTTCAACAACGCGAACAACGTCAACCCGCTGACGACGCCGGGGCTGTTCAACTTCGACGGCTTCCTGCGTCAGGGCGTCGGCGACCCGCGCACGCTCCAGCTCGCGGTCAAGTTCACCTTCTGACGTTGAATGAAAGACGGAAGGCGGAAGGATGATGGATAAAGTGAAAGCAACCTGCCGCCTTCCGTCTTTCAAATTGTTGCGTCGCGGTGGCGATTAGATAATAAATCGCCGCGGCGCAACCTGCGGGGGCGTTTCCGCACTCAAACCTCTTGACTTGCCTTCCGCGCTGGGCTAAGAATCCGTACATTCGGAAGATTCGGAAAGAACAACCTCGCGTGGCAGACAATCTCGGCGGGAATGCAAAGGCGCTCCGTCGCAACGCGTCACCGGCGTGCGACGACCGGACGGCACGAGCCATGAAGGCGACGCGGCCCGTCACGGTTCCGGGGGCGCGCGAAGTTTCCCGACAGAACTTTCGCATAACGGAGAGATAAGAAGATGAGCAACATTTCGAGCAGAGTAAAATTCTTCGGACTGACACTGACGCTGGCGCTCGCGCTCGCGCCGTCGGCCTTCGCGCAGAACGGCGGCGGCAACACGTCGGCTTCAAATACGCGCACCGTGCCTTCGGGGCAGAAGATGACGATCAAGGGCGTCGTCACGCGCCGCGACGCGGACTCCTTCGTCGTGCAGGACGCCAACGGCGTCGAGACGA
>DASRCS010000237.1:0-28443 GCA_035652995.1 Pyrinomonadaceae bacterium | reverse complement strand
CGGAAGGCGATCTTCGGGTTGTGCTTGGCGAGCACCTTCGTGATCGCCGCCGTCAAAGTCGTCTTCCCGTGATCGACGTGCCCGATGGTCCCGATGTTGACGTGCGGCTTCGACCGGTCGAACTTCTCCTTCGCCATTTCTTAATCGTCCTCTTTAAATAGAATGTTTAGCCAACTCGTAAGCCCGAGATGGGATTTGAACCCATGACCTCATCCTTACCAAGGATGCGCTCTACCCCTGAGCTACTCGGGCGCGCGTGCGCCCGCCGAAACTCATCCGCCTGAAGAGTGGAGCGGGAGACGAGGCTCGAACTCGCGACCCTCAGCTTGGAAGGCTGATGCTCTACCAACTGAGCTACTCCCGCCCAATCGTTAGAGGTCAGAGGTCAGAGGTCGGAGGTCAGACAAAGCGATTTGCTTTCACTAACCTCTGACCTCTGACCTCTAGCCTCTGACTTCTGGTGCAGGGGGTAGGATTCGAACCTACGTAGGGCAGTGAAGCCCGCCGGGTTTACAGCCCGGTGCCATTAACCACTCGACCACCCCTGCCTTTGTCAAAAACTCGACAGAGCCGGCGAAGGGACTTGAACCCCCGACCCTCTGATTACAAATCAGATGCTCTACCAACTGAGCTACGCCGGCTTACATACGGTGGAAATCCGCGCCTTCCGGCAAAACGTGAATACTAACAACGGCTTCGGTAAAACGCAAGCCGCCGACGAAGCGCGTCTCGACCCGCCGTCCCGACTTCGGACGGAACAAATTTGTTGACGCTCGGACGCGCCGGACAGTAGGATGGAAAGTGCCCGCAAAAGGGCGGCGAACAGTGACCGCTGCCTCTCGCGCCTCCCGCTTTTTCAGCCCCGAAGGATCAGACTCAGGCCCCGCCCGGCCTTTCAAATTTCGGAAAGCCTTTGATGCGACAGAGACACAAGGAGATTCCCGTGCGTAGCAGCAACCTTCCTACGATCTGCAAAGTGCCCGCGTTTGTGCTCGTATTCTGCGCCCTCTGCGCGGCGACGGCAAGCGCACAGTCAGCCGACGTGTCAAACTCCCGGCAGTTGCCCACGGTCAGTCCGAACGAGCGGCGACCCGCGCCCGTCGCACGCGAGAGCGAGACCCTGTGCGGCGGATTCATCGAGCAGCAAGTCCCCGCCGGCCAGCCGCAGATCGTCGGCGCGGAGTCGGAGCGCGAACACCGCACGTTCGCCGAGGGCGACCTCGTCTTCATTGACGCCGGAGCGCAGCAGGGCGTGAAGGTCGGGCAGGAGTTCGACGTGACGCGACCGCGCGGACAGTTTCGCTCGAAGTTCTCACACAAGGGTACGCTCGGCGTCTTCGTTCAGGAGGTCGGTCAACTCCGCGTCGTGCGCGTGCGCGACCGCGTCTCCGTCGCGGAAGTGACGAACTCTTGCAGCGCCATCCTGTTCGGCGACCTTCTGCGCCCCGTGCCTTCGGGCGCGGTGCCCGCCGCCGGAACCGACGGCAACCTCGACCGCTTCGCGGAGCCTTCGGGCAAGGCGACGGGCCACATCATTTTGGCGCGCGACGGTCGCGAATATCTCGCGCGAGACGAGGTCGTCTTCGTTGACCTCGGTGCCGAGGATAATTTGCGCGTCGGCGACCGCCTGACCGTCTTCCGCCCCGAAGGGCACGGCACAATCGTCAAGTACGGCGACGAGGTCGTCGCCAACTCGCGCCGCGGCTACGAGAGCAACGAGCTTCGCGGCGGCGGCTTCTCGAACGAAGCGCAGAGGGTCAAAAACGTTGACGGCCCGAAGTCTGGCCGGACGGTTAAGACGCCCGCGATCAAACACCTCCGCCCGCCCGTCCCGCGCCACGTCGTCGGCGAACTCGTCGTCACGCGCGTCGAAGGCCGCACGGCGACCGCCGTCGTCACGCGCAACCTCGAAGAGATAAACACGGGCGATGCCGTCGAGGTACAGTAGCTGTTAGAGCGTTCAGCACTCAGCGGTCAGCCTTCAGCTTTGGTTTTCCTTTGTGCCCTTTGTGAAATCCTTCGTGCCCTCTGTGGTTAAGTCAGACGTTCTTAACCACAGAGGCCGCAGAGGTATTCACACAGGTCACAAAGGATTAAGCTGAAGGCTGACCGCTGAGTGCTGAACGCTTCTAACTCACAGAGACCTTGCTGCCCTTTTGTGCCAGCGCCGCGTCGGTTGCTTGCTTGGTGTCGCCGGCATCCGGCGCGCGCCCGGCGGCAGCGCGTCCGACCGCGGCGAGGTAGAAGGCGCGGAAGTATCCGTACATGGAGACGCAGGCCGAGATGACGACGACCCACAGCATCGCGCGCCCAGCCGTGTAGAGAAGCACCTGCCAGTCAGTCCCCGTCACCGCGCCCGCGCCGAACAGATGCCTGAGCGCCGCGCGAAGCTCCGGCACAGTCCAGAACTGAATCGCCGGGAACGCGCGACCGAAGTTCGCGACCGGCGGCTCGCCCGAAGCGCTCGACGCGATCAGCAGCGCGACCGCCGCGACCTGCGCGGCCATCTTGAACTTCCCCATCCTCGACGCCGAGATGACCATCCCTTCAGCCGCCGCGACCGAGCGCAACCCCGACACAGCGAACTCGCGCCCGACGATGATACAGACGGCCCACGCGGGCGCGAGCCGATTCTCGACGAGCGAGATGAGCGCGGCGCTGATCAGGAGTTTGTCGGCGATGGGGTCGAGCAGGATGCCGAGACGGGAAATCTGGCTGCGGCGGCGCGCGATGTGACCGTCGAGGTAGTCGGTGAAGGCCGCGCCGAGGAAGAGCGCGAGGCCGATGAAGTGGCGCTGGACGCCGAGCCAGTTTTCCGAGAGCGGCGTCAGCAGCACGACGACCAGCAGCGGCACGACGAGGATGCGCGACAGCGTCAGCGCGTTCGGAAGATTCAGCACCTCTTTTCCGCCTTCACTCGCTCCGGGCAGTCAACTTGTTCTTCGTGGGAATCACTCGCGACACGGAAGTTTATGAGTCGCGCGCGAAGAGTGTCAAGACGACGAAACTTTAGCACTGCCGCGCATGCGGTCTCGCGCCTTCGCGCTTGCGACTCTACCGGTGCAGGCTTCGCGAATCTACTCCGGGCCTGCGCGCGCGGAGGACAAACGCGCGCGGCTCTGCTACAATAAACGTTTCCGCGAGGCGCGATATTCCTAACTGTGTAGCCCGCGGAAGTTTTTTTGCAATGGCGATAGACCGCATTACGGTGCGCGGCGCGCGCCAGCACAACCTGAAGAACGTCAGCGTCGAGATTCCCCGCAACCGGCTGACGGTCATCACCGGACTCTCCGGCTCCGGCAAGTCGTCTCTGGCCTTCGACACCATTTACGCGGAGGGCCAGCGCCGCTACGTCGAATCGCTCTCGGCCTACGCCCGACAGTTCCTCGACCAGCTCGAACGGCCCGACGTTGACTCGGTTGACGGACTCTCGCCCGCGATCTCCATCGAACAAAAGACCGTCTCGCGCAGCCCGCGCTCGACCGTCGGCACGGTCACGGAAGTTTACGACTACCTGCGGCTCCTCTTCTCTTCCGTCGGCCAGCCACACTGCCACGTCTGCGGCGCGCAGATCACGCGCCAGTCGGTCGAGCAGATCGTCCACAGCGTGCTTTCGATGCCCGAAGGCGAGCGCGTGATGGTGCTCGCGCCGGTCGTGCGCGGGCGCAAGGGCGAGTTCAAGAAGGAGCTTGAGAAGCTTGCGAAGGACGGATTCCTGCGCGCGCGCGTTGACGGCGAACTCGTCTCGCTCGACGAGGAGATCAAACTCGACAAGCGTCGCAATCACACCATCGAGGCCGTCGTTGACCGCCTGCTCATCAAGCCCGGCATCAACGAGCGCCTGACCGAATCCATCCGCACGGCGCTGAAACTCACCGGCGGCGCGGTTCTCATCTCGGTCGTTGACGGCGAAGAGAAACTCTACTCGGAGCGCATGGCGTGCGTGAACTGCCAGATCAACGTGCCCCCGCTTGAGCCGCGCTCGTTCTCGTTCAACTCGGTGTATGGCGCGTGCAAGCGCTGCCACGGCCTCGGCACGATTCTCGAAGTTGACCCGGCGAAGATCGTCACCGACGCGACCGAGCGCGCCGACAAACTTTTTCTTCCGCTCGCGGCGGCAGACAAGCAGGGCGCGGCTTATTTAAAGAGCGCGCTCCTCGCCGTCATCGAACACTTCGGCGCGGACGCGCAAGCGCCCTTCGCCGAATTGCCCGGCGTCGTGCGCGAAGCATTCTTCCAGGGCGTCGAGGGGCAGATAATTTTCCGTCAGGGTTCTTACAAATACGAGAGCGAATGGCCGGGCGCGGTGCGTCATCTTTCGGAGCGGATGCATAACCCTCCGAACGAGCGCGTGCGCGAAGCGCTTGAAGAACTCGTCTCGCCCGTCGAGTGTCCCGAATGCCTTGGCCGCCGCCTGCAACCCGAATCGCTCGCCGTGCGCGTCGGCGGACTCGGCATCGCGGAGTACACCGCGCTCCCGATTGAGGAGGCCGTCAACGCGTTCGAGAAGTTAAAACTGAACGAGCGCGAGGAGCAGATCGCCGGACTCGTCCTGCGCGAGATTCGCAACCGCCTCCGCTTCCTCGCGACCGTCGGACTCGGCTACCTCACGCTCGACCGCGCTTCGGCAACGCTCTCCGGCGGCGAAGGCCAGCGCATACGACTCGCCACGCAGATCGGCTCGCAGCTTCGCGGCGTGCTCTACGTTCTGGACGAACCGAGCATCGGCCTGCACCCGCGCGACAACCAGCGCCTGCTCGAAACGCTCTCCGCTTTGCGCGACCTCGGCAACACGGTCGTCGTCGTCGAGCACGACGAGGAGACGATTCGGCGCGCGGACTACGTCGTTGACCTCGGCCCCGCGGCGGGCGCGCACGGCGGCGAGATCGTCGCGGTCGGCACGCCCGAAGACGTGACCTGCAACCCGGCTTCAATCACGGGCCAGTACATCTGCGGCAAGCTCTCGATTGAAGTCCCCGAAAAGCGGCGCGCGCCAAACGGCCTGAGCGTCCGCATCGTCGGCGCGCGCGCGAACAACCTCAAGAACATCGAGGTCACATTCCCGCTCGGCCTGCTCACCGTGGTGACGGGCGTTTCGGGTTCGGGCAAGTCAACGCTCGTTGACGACATACTCTACCGCGCGCTCGCGCGCCACGTTTACGGCTCGCTCGAAGAGCCGGGCGAGTTCGACTCCATCGAAGGTCTCGACAACGTTGACAAGGTCATCGAGATTGACCAGTCGCCCATCGGTCGCACGCCGCGCTCGAACCCCGCGACCTACACGGGGCTGTTCACGCCGATCCGCGAGTTGTACGCGATGCTGCCTGAGTCGCGCGAGCGCGGCTACAAGCCGGGCCGCTTCTCCTTCAACGTCAAGGGCGGGCGCTGCGAGGCCTGCGAGGGCGACGGCCTCAAGCGCATCGAGATGAACTTCCTGCCCGACGTCTATGTCCTCTGCGACGTGTGCCGCGGCGCGCGCTACAACCGCGAGACGCTCTCGGTCAAGTACAAGGGCAAGTCCATCGCCGACCTCCTCGACACGACCATCGAGGAGGCGATGCCGCTCCTTGAAAACATCCCGCAGATTAAGCAGAAGCTCCAGACGCTTCTCGACGTGGGCCTCGGCTACATCAAGCTCGGACAGTCCGCGACTACTTTGTCAGGCGGCGAGGCGCAGCGCATCAAGCTCGCGCGCGAACTCTCCAAGCGTGCGACGGGTCGAACCATTTACATCCTCGACGAGCCGACCACCGGACTCCACTTCGCCGACGTGCACAAGCTGCTCGACGTTCTCCAGCGCCTCGTCTCACTCGGCAACACGGTCATCGTTATCGAGCACAACCTGGATGTCATCAAGAGCGCCGACTACATCATTGACCTCGGCCCCGAAGGCGGCGCGCACGGCGGTCGCGTCGTCGCCGCGGGCACGCCCGAAGAGGTCGCCCGCGCCCGCAAGTCCCACACGGGCCACGCCCTGCGTCCGCTCCTCAACGGCCACGCCGCCGAAGCCAACGGACGCGCCAACGACAAGGAATCGAGGTCAGCCGGAACGAACGGCAAGGCGACTGCGCGCGGCAGGCGCAAAGACGCCGCGTGATATACTCCGCCCGCGAGGAGCCGAAACAGCTTGAGCAACAACGAGCCTCTGAAATCCGCCTTCACCGTCCGCGACGAGTTGAAGCACGGCGTGAGCGAGCGCATCAACTCCATAGTCTCTGACAGCATCGAGGCCAAGCGCCGCTTCTTCGACGCAAATGCCTTGGACGTGGCCCGCGCGGCAGGCATCATCGGCTCGGCCTTCCGCGCGGGAGGCAAGCTTCTGGTCTGCGGCAACGGCGGGTCGGCGGCGGACGCGCAGCACGTCGCGGGCGAGTTCGTGAATCAGTTTTTGTTGAAAGAGAGGCGCGCGCTTCCGGCGCTCGCGCTGACGACCGACGGCGGCGTGCTGACGTGCGTGGCGAACGACACGGGATTCGAGCGCGTTTTCGCGCGGCAGGTCGAGGCGTTCGGCTCGGAAGGCGACGTGCTGCTGGCGATTACGACCTCCGGCAACTCGCCGAACGTCGCCGCCGCGGCAGAGGTCGCGCGCGCGCGCGGGATGAAGGTCGTCGGGCTGCTCGGACGCGACGGTGGCCGCGTGCGGCACTTGTGCGACCTCGCGCTCGTCGTCGAGAGCGACGACACGCAGCGCATACAGGAGACGCACAACCTCGTCGGCCATGTCCTGTGCGACCTGGTCGAGCGAATGCTTTTTCAGAGTGATGAGTGACGAGTGATGAGTGATGAGTTAAGAACTCCTGCCTACACTCGTCACTCGTCACTCGTCACTCGTCACTCGTCACTCGCCCATGTCAATCTACGACGACAAGCCGCTCGGCCTCGAAGGCGTGAACACGTACCCGCTCGCGGAGCGTCCGAGCAAGGTCGCGGTCGAAGACTTCGCGCGCCCTTTCGGCGAGGGCGCTTCGCTGCGCGACTTCCTCGCGAGCCTGCCGAACATTCTGGCCGTCCGGTCGCTGCGCGAGATCGCCGCGCGGATGCGTCGCGCGCGCGACCTGGGCAAGCCGATCATCTGGGGCATCGGCGGGCACGTCGTCAAGACGGGACTCGCGCCGCTCATCATTGATTTGATGGGGCGCGGCTTCGTCTCGTGCGTCGCCGCGAACGGCTCGGTGCTGGTTCACGACTCGGAGATCGCCGCGGTCGGCTCGACCTCCGAGGACGTTGACGCGACGCTCGGCGCGGGCGCGTTCGGCGCGGCGGACGAGACCGGGAGAC
This sequence comes from Pyrinomonadaceae bacterium, assembly GCA_035652995.1. Taxonomy (GTDB): domain Bacteria; phylum Acidobacteriota; class Blastocatellia; order Pyrinomonadales; family Pyrinomonadaceae; genus QHXN01. The sequence continues at coordinate 21,165 of DASRCS010000237.1, read as the reverse complement.
TCCTGAACGACGCGGCGCGCGAAGGCGCGAGGGACGGGTTGGGATTGGGGGAGGCGATGGGGCGTGCGCTCGTCACGTCGAATCCGAAACACGCGGAGCTGTCGCTGCTCTGCGCGGCCTACGAGGCGCGCGTCCCCTTCACCGCGCACCTCGCAATCGGCGCGGACATCGCGCACTTTCACCCGCGCGCCGACGGCGCGGCTTTGGGCGCGACGACGCACACGGACTTCCGCCTGCTCGCCGAACTCGTCCGGCGTCTGAACGGCGGCGGCGTCTATCTCAACGTCGGCTCGGCGGTCATCCTGCCGGAAGTCTTCCTCAAGTGCGTGACCCTCGTGCGCAACCTCGGCCACCCGCTCGAAGACTTCACGACGGCCAACTTCGACTTCATACAATCCTACCGCCCGCTCACCAACGTCGTCCGCCGCCCCGTGAGCGGCGGCGCGGGCCGCGGCTTCTCCGTCACCGGCCATCACGAATTGACGATCCCGCTGCTCGCAGCCGAACTTCTCTGCGGCGACACACGACAACGCAGCGATTCGCAAACGGGTGGGTGACAGATAATTCACCCCGGAGGCACAGAGGACTCAGAGGTCGCACGGAGGATTCAGGGATTCGGGATTTCAAATTTCTCCGTGCCGCCTCAGCGCCCTCCGTGTCTCCGTGGTGAATGGCCTTTGCTGAATGCTCGACCCGCGCTCCGCTTGCCGAGCGTGAGGCTCGCGGAGGCGGCGTGCTATACTCTCCCGGCTTGGAAACAAACAGAAAATTCGCAGGGGGCAATCATTCGATGGACGCTCAGAAGTTGGAGCACTTCCGCCAGTTACTCACGGAGCAACTGAGGCAGCGGACGCAGAGCGCGCGCGAGAACCAGTCGGACGCGTTGGAGTTCGCCGCCAACGACGACGGCGTCAAGGACGTGGCCGACCAGTCGGTCAAGGACGTGAGCCAGGAGATCGAGTACCGCCTGAGCGAGCGCGACTCGCAGGCCATCGCCGACATTGACCAGGCGCTCATGCGGATTGACGAGGGCACATACGGAGTCTGCGCGCGCTGCGGCAAAGAGATTCCCGAACGCCGCCTCGAAGCCGTCCCCACCGCTCGCTACGACGCCGAATGCCAATCCATCGTCGAGCAGAACAAGGGCGAGGACGAGCACGCGACCTTGTAAGGCAAAAGTAAAAAGGCAAAAGGCAAAAGAGGGGAAGCACGCTTGCATCCCTCTTTTGCCTTTTTACTTTTGCCTTAAGCTTTCGGGTGGGCCTTGTCGTAAACCTCAATCAACTTTTCCATCGAGACGTGGGTGTAGATTTGCGTGGTCGAGAGGCGCGCGTGGCCGAGGAGTTCCTGTATGTCGCGGAGGTCTGCGCCGCTGTCTAAGAGGTGCGTGGCGAAGCTGTGGCGCAGGGCGTGCGGGCTGATGTTGTGGATGCCCGCGCACTGCACGATGTACTTGTCAACCATGCGTCCGACCGAGCGCGTGGTGATGCGCGTGCCCTGGTAGTTGAGGAAGACGGCCTCGTTGTCGCGTTCGGCGATGGGCGCGTTGTTGAGGAAGGCGGGGCGCACTTCGGTCAGGTAACGCATCAGCGCGTGGAGCGCCGGCTCGCCGAACGGCACGATGCGCTCCTTGCGGCGCTTGCCCCTGACCTTCACCATCCGGTCGCGGAAGTCAACGTCGTGCAGGTTCATCTTCACGAGTTCGGAGACGCGCACGCCCGTGCCGTAGAGCATCTCTAAAATCGCGCGGTCGCGCTTCCCCAAATCCGTCGCCACGTCGGGCGTCTCGATGAAGCGCACGGCGTCCTCGACCGAGAGGTGGTTCGGCAGCTTCTTCTCTAGCCGCGGCGTCGAGACGAGCTTCGCCGGGTTCAACTCGACGACGCCCTCGCGCATCAGGAACTGGAAGAAGGTTCTCAGCGCGGCGAGCTTTCGCGCTATCGAAGTCTTCTTCTTCTGCGCCGCGTGCAGTTCCGAAAGCCACTCGCGGATGGTGATGTGGTCAATGTCGCGGACGTTGACCTCGCGGCGCGCGCCCGTCGCGGGGTCTGCGGGCGCGAGGTACTGGAGGAACTGTCCGAGGTCAATGGCGTAGTTTCTGAGCGTGTGCTCGCTCACGTTGCGCTCGTAGCGCAGGTGTTCGAGGAACTGTGCGAGTAGTTGCTCCATAAGCAAGTAAGCAGTCAGCCGTGAGCAGTCAGCGGCGAAACGTCCGAGACGGCAAAAGGATAATTCAAAATCCGCCGCCTGACTACTGCTTTCTGCTCACCGCTCACTGCTTACCGCTCACTATCCTTTCGGCGCGTAGTAGCCTTTGCGCGTGCGGACGCGCAGGCCCTGGCGCGTCTTGACGGTGAGCGTGACGTTGCGGAAGCGACCGTCGCGCGGGTCGGCGGTCGGCGGGTAGTAGCTGAGGACGTACTGGTTGGCGAGGTCTGCGGCGATCTGCGCGAAGGCCTCGTTGAGTTCTTCGTTCGTGTGCGGGACGAAGACCGCGCCGCCGGTCTGGCCGGTGAACTCTTCGAGGCGTCGCTCTCCGGCGAGGTCGTGGAGGTTGGCGTTGTCGCTGTTGCCCGTCTCGACGGCATAGACCTGGCAGTCGTCGGCGAACAGGCGCTCCATCGTCGCGTCGAAGTCGAGGTCGCTGATCGTGTCCGTCCCGTCCGAGACGATGACGATGACCTTGCGCGTCTTCTGCGGCTTGAGGTAGTCGGCTGCCGCCGCGACCGTGTCGAAGAGGGCGGTCGCGGCAATCGGCTTGCCGAAGCTCTCGACGGTGCGGACGAGCGCGCGCACGTCGTTCGTCAGGGGGTGCGCGAGTATCGGCGTCGTCTCGATTGAATAGATCGCGGCGCGGTCAACCGGGCGGACGACCGACTTGAGAAATTTTATGCCCGCCTGCCGCTCGAACGGGCGCGTCGCGTTCAGGCTCGAACTGTTGTCGAAGAGCAGCGCGATGCTGACGGGCGTCTCGGCGCGGCTGAGTTCGCCGATGGGGCGAACCGCGCCGTCAACTTTAAGCTCGAAGTCCGCGAGCGTGAGGTCGGTCACGGCGCGCCCGCGCGGGTCAACGACCGACGCGGGCACGGGCACGAGGTTCGAGCTGATGCGGACGACTTCGTCGTCTCCGACTTCTTCAGCGCCGGTCTTCGTCGGAGAGGTTTGCGAAGTGGACTGGGCGGGCGCGGCCTCTTCCTTCTGCGGCGGTGGAGTCTTGTCGGGGTGTCTTTCGGGCGCGGGCGGCTCGGCCACGGGGCCGACGAGCGCGGCGGGCGTCGGCGTCGGCTTCGTGTTGGCGGGCTGCGTCGTCGCGCCCTTGTTGCGCCCCGACTGCGCGAGCGGCGAACGGGTCGCGGCCACGAGCAGAGCGAGCGCGCACGCGCAGGCCGCGAGTGCGCGCGCGAGTCCGAGCGCCGCCCTGTTCTTACTTCCGTCCGTCTTCATAGTGCCGCGGCCCGCGGCGCGTGCCCCTCGTCCCTGATAGTTCGCAGCCAGCCGTCCCACTCCGCGAGCGCGAGTTCGACCTGCCGCGCGTGCCTTTCGCGCTTCCGCTTAAAACGCCTGCGCTCTCCCTCGGCGAGCGGTTCGAGCAGCGCGAAAGTGATGTTCACCGGCTGGTACTTTTCGGCGTCCGCTCCTGAGACGTAGCGCGCGAGCGCGCCCGTCGCAGTCTTCGACGGAGCTTCAACGAGCGACGCCCCGCGTGCGACTCGCGCCGCGTTTGTCCCGGCGAGCCACCCGCTTGCGACCGACTCGACATAACCCTCGACCCCGCTGATCTGCCCCGCGAAGAAGACCGACTCGCGCCCGCGCATCTGCAAAGTCGGCGCGAGCACGCGGGGCGCGTTGATGTACGTGTTGCGATGAATCTGCCCGAACTGCAAAAACTCCGCGCGCTCGAGGCCCGGAATCAGACGAATCACTCGCGCCTGCTCGCCGTAACGTAGATGATTCTGGAAGCCGACGAGGTTGTAGGCGTCGGCCATCAAATTCTCCTGGCGGAGTTGGACGGCGGCGTAAGGCTCGCGCCCGGTGCGCGGGTCGCGCAGGCCCACCGGCTTCATCGGCCCGAAGCGCAGCGTGTCGCGCCCGCGGCGCGCGAGTTCTTCGAGCGGCAGACAAGCCTCGAACCAGCGCGTCTCCTCGAAGCGCTGCAAGGGTACGCTCTGCGCCGAGACGAGCGCGTCGTAGAAGCGCGCGTACTCTTCCTCCGTCATCGGGCAGTTGAGGTAGTCGTCGCCGCCCTTGCCGTATCGCGCGGCGCGGAAGGCGACTTCGGTGTTGATGGAATCGGCGGCGACTATCGGCGAGATGGCGTCGTAGAAGTAAAGCCCCGTGCCGCCCGTCAGCCCCACAATCTCTTCGGCCAAAGCGTCGGAGCAGAGCGGCCCGGCGGCGATTACGTTTACCGCGTCCTCTTCGACGCGCGTCGCCTCTTCGCGGACGAGCGTGATGTTCGGGTGGGCTGTGATTCGCTCGGTGACGAGTTCGGCGAACCGCTGGCGGTCAACGGCGAGCGCCGCGCCCGCGGGCACGCGCGTCCGCATCGCCGCTTCGAGAACGAGCGAGCCGCCGCGCCGCAATTCCTCTTTCAAAAGAAACGGGGCCGTGCCCGGCTCGTCCGACTTCAGAGAGTTCGAGCAGACGATCTCGGCGAGCCTGTCCGTCCGGTGCGCCGGAGTCTGACGCACGGGCCGCATCTCGTACAGCCGCACGCGCGCGCCATTTTGCGCGGCCTGCCAAGCGGCCTCGACGCCCGCGAAGCCTCCGCCGATGACAACAACATCTTTCATAAAAGCAGTGACGAGTGAAAAGTGACGAGTGACGTGCAGAAAACAGATTCTAACTTGTCACTCTTCAGTTGTCACACGCCACTGCTTTCGTCCTCGCGGCTGTTTCTACCGTTTCGGTTGTGAGTTTTTTCAAGCAGAGCGCCGGGTGCCCGCGTCTTCAGACTCGTGCGGCACGTCTGCGTCCATCGCCTCGGCGGACTCCTGCTCGGCCTGAAGTTCGTCCGCCTCTTCGTCGCCCGCGTTCGGCTGCTCGCCCCGCGCCTCTCCCTTGCTCATCTCCGCCATGTGCCATGCTCCTTTGTTCTCCCAATCAAGGCCGCCGCGCGCGCCGCGCGTGATTCGTGCCGCGTCGCACGACTACCTTCCGCCGCGCCCGCCCTTCTCCGCGGCCTTCTTCCCCGCAGCACCGCCCTTCTTCGCAGCGCCTTTGTTCGAGCCTTTCTTCGCCGCGCCCTTCTTCGCGCCGCCCGCAGCGCCCGACTTTCCGCCGGAAGTTTTCGACGCTCCCGCCTTGCCCGAAGCGCGCGACGTTGAAGTCTTGCCCGCGGACTTCTTTGAAGACTTACCCGACGCCTTCTTCGCGCCCTTCGACGCGGCACTCTTCGACGACTTCCCTGCCGCGCTCTTTGAAGTCTTCCCGGCTGCTTTCTTCGACGGCTTCGCGGCTGCCTTCTTCGCGGCCTTCGCGCCGCCGCCCGCGCCCTTCTTCGACGCGCCGCGCGCCGACTGCTTCGCCCTGCGGCGCTCGACGATCTCGTGCGCGCGCTGCTCGACCTCATGAATGCGCGCGGCGACGTTCTGCGGCAGGTTCGGCTCCGACGCGCCGTGCAGACCTTCGGCGAAGCCCTCTTCTTCGGGCCGCCGGTGCTCCTGCTCCTCCATCTCGCCCTTGCTGCGGTCGAACTCGAACTCGTTGAGCGAGCCGCCGCCGATCTTGTACTGATCCTGAATTTCAGCTTTGTCCTTCGGCATCTCTCCTCCTGAATTCGGCAGCGCGCCGCACCACTTTTCACCCTGCTTGACAGCGCGCGCGACGCCTCCGTATATTCTTTCCGCGCGAGCCACCTTAGCTCAGTTGGTAGAGCAGTCGATTCGTAATCGACAGGTCTGGAGTTCGAGTCTCCAAGGTGGCTCCATTTTTTTATTTCGCTTGGCCGTTAACATAACCCACCACCGTCAAACGGGCAATCTTTCGGTTGCCCGTTTTCGTTCTCGCCGCGCGTCTGAAAAGATTGCCAGAGGCACCGTCGGATGTTAATCTTCACAGCCGTTAATTAAGTTCCGCGCGGGGCTGCGAGTCTTAGCGGCAGACCGCACTGCTACGGGCCGCCGGCGCACTTTCGGCGGCCTCCCTTTGCCAAAAGTTTTCCGTTCACTTTCGCCCGCGGCCCGCCCGGCTGTGAGAAGGTTCCTCGTTACCTAATCTTTCAAGGGAAGTAAATAATGCCTGGCCGAATGCCCCCTCGCCGTCTTGCCCTACTCCTGACTTCTACGCTGTTCCTGTCGGTTCTGACCGGCAGTCTCGTCGCGCCGCTCGCCTACGGCCCGGCGCTGCTGTTCCAGCGCGTCGCCGCCGCCGCCCGGCAGCAACAGCCGAGCGAAACTAAGACGACGCCGAGCCTGTTGGCCGACCGCCCCGACACGAACGGGAGCGGGCGCATCAAGCCTAAATCGCTTCAGGCCAACGGGCGTCTCGCGTTCGACTCTGATCGCACCGGCGGGCAGCTCGACATCTTCCTGATGAACCCGGACGGCAGCAATCAAACGCCCGTCACCACCAATGCGGGCGACGACACCAGACCGTCGTTCAGTCCCGACGGCAGCAGGATCGCGTTTCAGTCTGTGCGCGGCGGCAATCAAGACATCTACGTCATAAACGCGGACGGGACGGGCGAGACCCGACTCACTACCGACCCGAACGCCGACGGATTCCCTTCGTTCAGTCCCGACGGCAGCAAGATCGTCTTTGAGGCCAACCGCGACGGCAACGCGGAGATTTACATCATGAACGCCGACGGGACGAACCAGACCCGCCTCACAAACGACCTGGCTACCGAAACAGAACCTTCGTTCAGTCCCGACGGCAGCAAGATCATCTTTGAGACTAATCGCGACGCCGACTCTGAGATTTATGTGATGAACGTTGACGGGACGGGGCAGACGAATCTCACCAACGCCCCGTCGTCGGATGATGTCACCCCTTCGTTCAGTCCAGACGGCAGCAAGATCGCGTTTGAGTCCGACCGCGACGGCAACAATGAAATTTACGTGATGAACGCCGACGGGTCGAATCAAACCCGGCTCACAAATAATCCGGCGAACGACTCAAACCCGGTCTTCAGTCCAGACAACACTAAGATTGCGTTTGAGTCCGACCGCGACGGCAATAATGAAATTTACGTGATGAACGCCGCCGACGGGACGGGGCAGACCGACCTCACCAACAGCCCTTCGAGCGAAGAACATCCTTCGTGGCAGACGCTCCTCTCCTGCACGCCGCCGCCGGGCGGCATGGTCGCGTGGTATCCGGCGGAAGGTAATGCGAACGACATCATCGGCGGCAACAACGGCACGCTCCAGAACGGCGCGACGTTCGCTACGGGCATCGTCGGGCAAGCGTTCAGCTTCGACGGCGTGGACGACGATGTCACGGCCCCGAACACCGCGGCGATTGACCCGACCACCACCGCGAGCGTCGAGGCGTGGGTGAACCTCAATCAACTGCCTTCAGCCGCCGGCCACACTATGCACGTCATGAGCGTCGGCAATAACGCCGCGAGCAACTTCGACTTGACGGTTGAGACAACTAATCATTTCCGTTTCCTTATCGGCTCGACGGGGACTGTTGATTCCGTCACGTCCGTGCAGACGAACACTTGGTATCACGTCGTCGCCACGTGGGATTCGACCGCCGCGATGAAGATATACGTCAACGGCGTGCTGGAGAACACCAACGCGACGGCCCAGACCAGAACCGCAAACGGCGCTCCCCTGCTAATCGGCAATTTCCCAGCGGCGGGCACACCCTTTAATGGATTGATTGACGAGCTTTCGATCTACAACCGCGTACTCACCGCGACCGAAGTCAAAAACATCTACGACGCCAAGAGCGCAGGCAAGTGTCAGACGACCTCGACCATCACGGTCACGAACACGAACGACAGCGGCCCCGGCTCGCTCCGCCAAGCCATACTCGACGCCAACGCCAGCCCCGGCACTCAGACCATCGCCTTCAACATCCCCGGCACGGGCGTCCACACCATCAGCCCGGCATCGGCGCTACCAGGCATCACCGACCCCGTCACGATTGACGGCTACACGCAGACGGGCGCGACGAAGAACACGCTCGCCACGGGGACGAACGCCGTCGTCGAGATCGAACTCGACGGCACGAACGCGGGCGCGACCGCGAGCGGCCTCGCCATCACGGGCGGAGGCTCGACCGTGCGCGGCCTCGTCATCAACCGCTTCGGTTCGGGGCCGGGGCCGGGCGGCACAGGGATAGAACTCAACAGCAACGGCAACACGGTCGAGGGCTGCTTCATCGGCACTACGCCCGCGGGCACGGCGGCGCTCGCCAACAACTTCGACGCCGTCTCCATCGGCGGCAAAAACAACCTCGTCGGCGGCTCAACCGTCGGCTCACGCAATCTTCTGTCTGGCAACGGTCGCTCCGGCGTCCTCGACAACGGCGGCGGCACGAACAGCAACAACCGGATTCAGAACAACCTCATCGGCACGGACGCCGCGGGCGCTGCGGCCATCGCCAACGGACAGGGCATTATCATCTTCGGCACTTCGGGCGACACCGTCGGCGGCACGAGCGCCGAACTCGGAAACGTCATCTCCGGCAACGGGCTTGACGGCGTCTCGATTGACAAGGCGGTCAACCCCGCCGACAACAACACCGTCGCCGGCAACCTCATCGGCACGAACGCCGCGGGCACCGCCGCGCTCGGCAACGTCCGCCACGGCGTCTTCCTCGCCGACGCGTCGAACGATACAGTCGGCGGCACGACCGCGGGCGCGTCCAACACCATCGCCTTCAACGGCGGCGACGGCGTCGCCGTCACGGCCACGTCCGCGGGCGACTCGATACTCGCCGACTCGATTCACGACAACGCCGGCCCCGGCATAGACCTCGGAGCCGACGGCGTGACCGCCAACGACGCGGGCGACGCCGACACAGGCCCGAACAACTTGCAGAACTTCCCCGTCCTGACCTCCGCCGTGTCCGACGGCACGAACACGACGATTCAGGGCACGCTCAACTCGTTCGTCGGCGCGACCTTCCGAGTCGAGTTCTTCTCGAATCCTTCGTGCGACCCGTCGGGCAACGGCGAGGGGCAGGTCTTCCTCGGCTCGGTGAACGTGCCGACCGACTCCTCCGGCAATGCGACGATCAAGGCGACCCTGCCTGTCGCCGTGGCGAGCGGGCAAAGCATCACGGCGACCGCGACCGACGCGACCGGCGACACGTCGGAGTTTTCGGCCTGCGTCGCCGTCACGGCCACCTGTTTCGCCCCGCCCACGGGCATGGTCGCGTGGTATCCGGGCGACGGCAACGCCAACGACATTCAGAACGGCAACAACGGCACGACGCAGGGCAACATCAGCTTCGTCTCCGGCAAGGTCGGTCAGGCATTCCGCAGCAGCACGCCCGGAGGCTCCGCCACGGTCGGCAACCCCGCGAGCCTTCAACTCCAGGACTTCACCTTCGACGCGTGGGTGAAGCTCAACCCGGCGACGCTGACCGGCAAAGGCCCAGCCGTCATCTCCTACGGGTCGGGCGGCTACGGGTTCGGCGTCGCGGGGCCTTCGCAGCCGCCGCTCGCGACCGGAGAACTGTTCCTGACTCAGGTCGGCACGAGCAGCGTCGGCTCCGGCGCGCTGAAGATCACCGACACGAACTTCCACCACGTCGCCGTCACCAAGAGCGGCAGCACCGTCTTCTTCTACCTCGACGGCGTGGCGAGCGCGTCGCAGACCTACAACCCGACCTTCACCTTCACGACCAGCGCCTCAATCGCCGTCTCGGATCAGCCCGACCCCGTCCTCTACGACGAGATCGAAGTCTTCAACCACGCGCTCTCGCAAGCCGAGATTCAATCCATCTTCAACGCCGGGGGCCAGGGCAAGTGCAAGCCCTCGTCCGACCTCTCCGTCTCGAACAACGACTCGCCCGACCCCGTCGTGGTCGGCAACCAACTGACCTACAACATCGCCGTCAAGAACAACGGCCCCGACCCGGCGACGGGAATCACCCTCAGCGACACGCTGCCGGCGGGCGTCACGTTCGTCTCCGCGACGCCGAGCCAGGGGAGTTGCACCGGCACGACCACAGTCACCTGTCAGCTCGGCGCGTTGGCGAACGGCGAGGCCGCGGGCGTCGCCCTCGTCGTCAAGACGAACAACATCACGACGCTCAGCGACACCGCGACCGCCGCCGCCAGCCAGCCCGACCCGAACCCAGCCGACAACAGCTCGACGGCCATGACGACCGTCACCGCGCCCCCGACCTTCTCGATCAGCGGCCACGTCGCAGACCCGGCCAACAACCCGCTCGTCGGCGTCAACATTCACCTCGGCGGCTCGGCCAACGCCGACCTGACGACCGACCCCAACGGCGACTACACGTTCGCGGGACTTCAGCAGGGCGGCAACTTCAACCTCACGCCGACGGAAGTGAACTTCCGCTTCTCGCCCGCGAGCACGGTCGTCAACAACCTTCAGGACAACGTGGTGAAGGTCAACTTCACGGGTCAGTTCACCAACCACACGATCACGGGGCGCGTCGTTGACGTGCAGGGCGACCCGATTCCGGGCGTGACGATCACGCTCGCCGGCTCGTTCTCCGCGGTCGCGCACACCGACGCGCAGGGCAACTTCTCGTTCCCCAACATCCCCGAAACCGGCAGCTTCGTCGTCACGCCTGAGAAGGAGGGCTTCGTCTTCAACCCCGCGCACCAGAGCGTGACGGGCGTCAGTGCGGACGTGCAGTTCCAGTCGGTCGGCACGGTGCAGCCTTCGCCGACCCCGACGCCCGACCAGAGCGACGACTTCAGCGGCGGCCCAGACCCCGACCCGAACAAGTGGGTGCGCGGGATTCTGACGAACCCGCCGCCCGCCTTCGACCCGCTCGTCCAGGTCTTCCTCGCGGGCGGCCTGCTCCACATCCAGCCGCGCGCGGACGCCGACGGCCCGCACTTCAGCGGCCTCGTCTCGGTGCGCGCGCTCGACCTGAATCAGACTCCCATCGCCAGCGTCGAGGTCGTGCAGGCGGCGTCGGGCGGCGGCGCGCAGACGATCTTCGGCCTCGGCAGAGACTCCGACAACTGGTTCCGCTTCTCCGTCGTTGACAACCAGCCGACTCCGACTCCGACTCCGACACCCTCGCCGACGCCGTCCTCAACGCCGATCGCGACGGCGACGCCGCCACACTCGTCCGCGAAAGACGGGCCGAAGGACAACACTACTGGTCAGACGCTCCTGTTCGAGATCAACGTCGGCGGGCAGAAGTTCTCGGTCGGCATCGCCTACGACCCGGCGCGGCAGCGCTTCTGGCGCTTCCGCCACGACGCGCCCGCGCACCAGATCATCTTCGAGACCAGCCCCGACGCGGTCAACTGGACTGAGCATTTCCGCGCGACGCTTCCGGCGAATCAGACGCAGCTCATCGCCGAACTCTCCGCCGGCACGTTCCGCCCGACGCCGCAGCCCGCCGAGGCGCTCTTCGACAACTTCCTCATCTCGCCCTCGCCGCAGTTGCAGTTCGACAACTCGGACTTCAACGTGCTCGAATCGGCGGGCACCGCCGAGGTGGAGGTCATTCGCACGGGCAGCGCCGAAAGCCCCGACGCCGTTGACTTCGCCACCTCCGACGGCACGGCGCACGCCGGGCACGACTACGCCGCCACTTCGGGCACGCTCGTCTTCGGCATCGGCGAGCGCGTGAAGACCATCAGCATCCCCGTCTTCGACAACAACGTGGCCGACGGCAACCGCACGGTCAACGTCACGCTCTCGAACGCGGTCGGGGGCCGCCTCGGCTCGATCACGCACGCCACGCTCACCATCCTCGACGACGACAAGGCGTCGAACCCGATTGACGACTCGACCTTCTTCGTCACGCAGCAGTACCTCGACTTCCTTGGCCGCGCGCCCGACCCCGACGGACTCGCCTTCTGGGTCAACAACATCGAGTCGTGCGGCGCGGACTCTCAGTGCCGCGAAGTGAAACACGTTGACACGAGCGCGGCCTTCTTCCTCTCGATTGAGTTCCAGCAGACCGGCTACGTCGTTGACCGCTTCTACGTGGCGACGTTCGGGCGCGCGCCTACGTTCGACGAGTACCTGCCCGACCTCGCCGTCTTGCGCGACGGCGTGATCATCGGCCAGCCGGGCGCGGAAGACCGGCTCGCCGCCAACCAGGAGCTGTTTGCCTCGCAGTGGGTCGCGCGCCCCGCGTTCAAGCAGGCATACGACAGGCTGAACGAGGAGCAGTACGTTGACGCGCTCGCCGCGCACGCCGGCATCACGCTCGCCGAGCAGGATCGCACGGCGCTCGTCGTCGGCCTGCTCACCAAGCGCGAGACGCGCGCGGGCGTCCTTCTGAAGATCATCGGGAACGAATCTTTCGCGAGCGCCGAGTTCAACCCGGCCTTCGTCCGAATGGAATACTTCGGCTACTTGCGCCGCGACCCCGACGCCGCGGGCTTCCAGTTCTGGCTCGCGAAGCTCAACCACTTCGGCGGCGACTTCCACGCCGCCGAGATGGTCAAGGCGTTCATCTCCTCGACCGAATACCGCTCGCGCTTCGGTCAACAGTAAAGAAGAGTGATGAGTGATGAATGATGAGTAAAAACAAGCTGCTTTGAACTCATCACTCATTACTCATCACTCATCACTCTTTTTGATATACAATCCGGCGACTCAAGGTTTCGTTTTCCAGCCGCAGGAAAGGAAGCTTGAATGTTCCCTCGAATGAACCCCATCCGGCGCGCGCTCGCCGCCGCGCTGGCCGCTTTCTTCGTCTTCCCCTTCGTGCCACACACGAGCGCCGCGCAGGACACCGTCACGGGCGCGTTCGAGGGCACCGTCACCGACAGCCGCACGGGCCAGCCCATCGCCCGCGCGCGCATCGAGTTCATCAACCAGCAGACCGGCGTCACGCTCACGAAGCTCTCCGACTCGCAGGGGCGCTTCTATCAGGGCCTGCTCCCTCCGGGCACCTACACCATCCGCGCGAGCGCCCAGGGCTACGAGCAGGGCGAGACCGTGCAGCGACTCCTCGGCATGAGAACCGGCGAAGTCGTCCCCGTCCCCATCGTCCTCGACCCCGCGACCGCGACGCCGACGCCAGCGACGACGAACACGCCACCTCAACCTTCGCCCACGACGACAACCGCGTCCGCGTCGCCGACTCCGGCCTCGGCGACTCCGACCGCCGCGCCGCGGCACACGGCGGCGGAGACGGACGTGCGCGCCGGCATCAACGCGCGCGACGCCTCGCACGGCGGCGCGTTCACGAACGAGGAGGTTCAGAGCCTCCCGCTCGGCGGAACGACCTTGACGCGCACGTTCGACGAACTCGCGCTCTACCTGCCCGACGTTGCGCTCCCGCCGCAGACCATCGGCGGAGGCAGCGGCCCCGGCGTCGGCGCGGGCGTCGGCACGTCGGGTCAGTTCTCTTCAAACGGCCTGCGCTCGCGCGCCAACAACTTCACCGTTGACGGCTCGGACAACAATGACGAAGACATCGGCGTCCGCCGTCAAGGGTTCTTCGCGCTCGTCCCGCAGCCAATCGAATCAATTCAGGAGTACCAGGTCGTCACGCTGCTCGCGCCCGCGCAGTACGGTCGAAACATCGGCGCGCAGGTCAACGCCATCTCGCGCTCCGGCGGAAGCTCTCATCACGGCACGCTCTACGGCCTCTTCAATTCGAGCCAGCTCAACGCCCGCGACTTCTTCGACACCAACTTCGGCAGCGCCACGTCGCCGCTTCTCTCCGGCACGCAGCCCGTCATCGTCTCGTCGTCGCTCACCTTCAACCAGAACACGCTCAACTTCGTTCCGACGAACCCGCGCCCCGTCACCGTGCAGAACGGCAGCGGCGGCAAAGACTCTTCGACGCTCTCGCAGTTCGGCTTCGTCGCGGGCGGCCCCGTGGTCGCGCAAAAACTCTTCTACTTCGTTTCGGGCGAGGGCGAGATTCTGAACGCGACGAAGGAGCAGAGCTTCGCCGTGCCGACCGTGGCCGAGCGCGGCGCGTTCGGCACGGGAGCGACCGGCGTCTCGACCGACCCTTTCACGGGCCAGCCCGTCTTCACCTTCCCCTCGACGCTCGGCGGCGACGCGGTCTTCAGCCTCTACCCGTTCGCGAACAACCCGCGCGGCGTTTACGGCGACAACACGTTCACCGAGCAACTGCCGGCGAGCGCGCGCGGCGCGATCCTCTCCGGCAAGCTCGACTACGTCTTCCGCCGCGGCGAGCGCACCCACCAGTTCACGAGCCGCTACAACTTCACGAACGACTGGCGCGACATCCCCTCGACGGGCGGCGCGCTCTTCTCGACGCTGAAGCCGCGCGTGCGGACGCAGAACCTCTCGCTCTTCCTCGACAGCGAGCTTTCGGGTTCGGGCGCGCGCACGTCCCTCTTCAACCAACTGCGGCTCAGCTACGGTCGCACGCGCCTGAAGTTCGACGAGGTTCGCGACACCGCGCACACCCTCGCGAGCCGCGAGTTCCCGAACGAGCCGTTCCTCCTGAATGCGCCGCTGCTGTCGAACTTCACGCTGCCGAACTTCGACGCCGTGAACAACGTGCTCGTGCCGAACACGGGGCCGGTCATCTACCTCAACAACATCGGCACGGTCGAGGACGTTCTCGGCCCGCTCGGCGAAGTCCAGATGGCCGGCTTCAGCCCCGTCGGCGTTGACGTGTTCAACTTCCCGCAGCGCCGCGTGAATAACACCTACCAACTCGCCGACCAGTTGACCGTCCGCCGCGGCAACCACACGCTCGTCGTCGGCTCCGACAACCGGCGCACGGAACTCAACAGCATCCTGCCGCGAAACTTCCGACCGCTCCTCAGTTTTCAGGGCGACCCGCTGCTGACCGCCGGGCCGGGCGGACTCGCGATCAGCAACCGGTTCGTTGACGCCGCGACCCTCGCCGCCGCGAGCGCGGCCAGCGGCTTCTTCCAGACGCTCACGGAAGGGAGCGACTCCGGCGTCAACCTCCGCTTCTACCAGATAGACGCCTTCGCTCAGGACGAGTGGCGCGTGCGTCGGAATCTGAATCTCTCGCTCGGACTGCGCTTCGAGTACAACACGCCCGTCCACGAAACACACAACCGCATCGAGGACACGTTCACCGACCCGCAACTCAGCATCGTTCCCGGCTACGAGACCTTCGTCGCCGGGCGCACGCGAATCTACGACCCCGACCTCAACAACTTCTCGCCGCGGCTCGGCGTCGCGTGGTCGCCGCACCTCTTCGGCGCGCCCGGCGCGACGCTCATACGCGCGGGCTACGGTCGCTTCAACGACCAGATACTCGGAGCCGTCGTCAGCCAGTCGCGAAACGTCTTCCCCGACTTCGTGACCGTGAACACGGCGGGCGGCTTCGGCAACCTCCTCTTCCCGCTCGTCCCGCTGAGCCTTTTGAATCCGTCCGACCCGAACCTCGGACTCGTCCTGCCCGGCACGCTCAACCTTCTGAACCCGAACCGGACGCTCGACGAGCAGGTCTCGCAGATTGATCTGCTCGCGAGCGCGGGCGGCATTCTGCCCGGCGCGAGCGGCGTCGAGGCGACGCTGCCTTCACGCCGACAGAAGGCTCCGTCCGCAGACCACTTCTCCGTCTCCGTCGAACAGCGCTTCGGGCGCGATACAGTTCTTTCGGTCGCTTACGTCGGCACGCGCGGGCGCGACCTCCCGCGATTCACGACGCCGAACCTCGGCACTAACTCCGTCACGCTCCTGCGCTCGTTCGACTTTCAACTGCAAGGCGAGGGGCGCTTCGAGCCTGAGTTCTTCGGCATCGCCGTCCAGCCCGGCACGCGCCTCAGCGGCGACTCGGCGGGCAAAGGCCAGGGGGTCACTGGCGGTCGCCCCGTCGCGGACGTGGGCGGCGTGGAGTTCTTCGAGACGACCGCCTCTTCGCGCTACGACGCGATGCAGGTCGAACTCCGCGGGCGACTCCGCAACCGACTCCAGTACCGCGTCGGCTACACGCTCTCGAAGGCGACCGACGACGTGTCGGACGTGTTCGACCTCGCGGGCGCGTCGGCGCTCCCGCAGGACAGTCTGACCTTCGCGGGCGAGCGCGGCCCGTCGAACTACGACGCGCGCCACCGCTTCGCCTACCACGCCGTTTACGACTTTCCCGTGTTCACCAACCGCGCCGCGCGCGTCGTCTTCCGCGACTTCCAGATCGCGGGCACCGGGCGCTTCCAGACGGGACAGCCCTTCACCGTCAACTCCATCTTCGACGTGAACCTCGACGGCAACCTCACCGACCGTCTCAACACGACCAACGGAATCGTCGAGACGGGCGACGGGCGACAACCTTTGCGACTGACGACGACCGACCTCGCTTCACTTCGCGCGCCCGTCGGGCAGGACGGCGCGGTCGGGCGCAACACCTTCCGCGCGGCGAACTACCTCGACCTCAACGCGGCCTTCATCAAGACGTTCCGCCTCGGCGAGTCGAAAACAATCGTCTTCCGCACGGAGGTCTTCAACTTCGTCAACCGCGCGAACTTCGCCGTCCCCGTCCGCTACCTCGAAGCGCCGGCCTTCGGACAGGCGGTCTCGACCGTCACGCCCGGACGCCGTGTGAAATTCGATCTGAAGTTCTCTTTTTAGAGAGGGCTTAAGCGGGTGATGGCGGGAGGCGTTGACTGAACATCGCCTCCCGCCCTTTTTCTCTTCACTGCCCCGAATGCGCCGCCTCGACGCGCGCGACGACGAGCGGGCGCACGTCCATCTCGCGGCGGTAGAAGGTTCGGGGCCGCTGCACGTCGCGCTCGCCGATGCGGGCGAGTCCGAGGCCGCGCTGCTCCCTGATCTTCTGCAACTGCATCTGCGGCACGCGCTCCGCCGCGTAGTCGAACCACTCGCGCACGACAATCTGCCCGTCGCGCGAAGCGGGCGTCTCGGCCTCGCCCTTCTTCAAACCCTCTTCGACCAGAGCGTAAGTCAGAAGCCCATGCCCCAACTGCGCCGCTTCGAGCGCCGCCTGATAGCTCTGCGCGGCGGTCAGGATGTACATCCCCTTCTCGTAAGCCAACTGCGCCAGCCCCTTCGAGTTCATCGGCCCGCGCCGCTTCTCCTCTGCCTCAAGAGCCTGACCCGAATTGCACGCGTCGATGACGAGGACGATCTGGCCGGCGTTGAGCGGTTCGAGTATGCGCTCAAGCTCCTCGTCGCTGAGGCTGTGTTCGAGTATGGCTTGCAGGCCGGACTCCGACTTGATCTCGCGCTCGCCCGTGTAGCCGAGGTCGTGCGGGATCATGTAGAAGCGATTTTTCTGCGCCGTGCCGTGCCCCGCGAAATAGACGACGACAACGTCTTCGGGCTGCGCCGGCTGCAACTGCGCGAGAGACTTCGGCGCGTCCGCCGCGGGCGGGCCGGTCTCTTCGCCCGACAGACGCCGGAGCGCCGTCTCGATGTTGCGCTTCGTCGCGTCGCCGTCGAGAAGCATCGCGACTTCTATTCTTCCGTTCGGCTCGACGCGCGCGCGCTGCCGCTTCACCTCCTCGACGAAGTCTGTCGCGTCGGCGGACGCGAACTTGAGGTTGTAGTTTTTGTTCGCGTACTCGTTGACGCCGACGGCGAGGACGTAGGTCGTCGGCGTCCGCTTCAGACTGTCCGCGCCGCGCAAGGTCAGCAGCGCGTCCGCGCTCTTCACGTTGTCGCGGTTGAAGGCGTAGGCAGTGAAAAGGTTTTCGCCCGCGACGACGGGCACGGTCGCTTCGAGAGTCGCGCGCCCCGCCGCCGGCGCAACGTCGCCGTGTTTGACGTAAACGAGCGAGCCGTTGCGAAACAGTCTGAGGTCGCGCGCTCCGGCGGGCGCGTCCGTCACCTCGATTCTGACTCTGACCGTGCGCGAAGAGACGGCTTCAGCGTTCCCCGATGCGTTCGCCGCAGCGTTCACTGATGCGTTCGCCGACATGCCGCCCGCGAGCGAGACCTTGAGCGTGGGCTGGCGGCGATCAAGCTGCGCGATGTCCTGCGGCGCGCGCGGGCGGCGGTGGGCGAGTATGTCTGCGAGCAGGTCTGGGTAGAAGAACTCGTTGAAGAAGACCTCGACCGGCGCGACCGAGCGCGTGTCGCGGTTGAAGCGCCAGAGAATCTGACTCCACGCCGACGGAGAGCCGTCGAAGAGTCCGTCCGGCGCGACCACGAGCCAGTCGCGCGTGTCGGTCGTCGAAACTAAAGTCGCCGCGAGCGCGCCGGTCTGCGCGTCCCAGATGCGCGCGCTCCCGTCCTCGCTGCCCGTCGAGAGCCACGCGCCGTCGGCGCTGAACGCGACGCTGTTGACCGCGTCGGTGTGCCCGCTCATGCTGAACAATTCGCCGCCCGTCGCAACGTCCCACGCGCGCGCCGTCGCGTCCGCGGAAGCCGTCACGATCTTTGTCCCGTCGGGGCTGAACGCGACGCTCCGCACGCCGCCCGTGTGACCTTTCAGCTCGCGCGCGACGTTCCACGTCGAAGCGTCGAAGAATTCGACCGAGCCGTCCTTGCCAGCGACCGCGAGCGTCTTGCCGTCGGGCGAGAACGCGACGGAGAAAATTTCCGCCTGGCCTTTCAACTCGCGCGCGAGTTGTCCGCCCGCCGCGTCCCAGAGCTTCACAGACTTGTCGGCGCTGCCAGACGCGATGAGCTTTCCGTCGGGGCTGAACGCGACCGAGTTGACCTCCGCCGCGTGGCCGCTGAGCGTGCGAAGCGTCTGGCCGGTCGCAACGTCCCAGAGCTTGACTGTTGAATCGCCGCTCGCGGTCGCGAGCATCTTGCCGTCGGGCGAGAAGGCGACGGCGTTGACCGATTCGGTGTGGCCTTCGAGCGTGCGCGCCTCGCGCCCGGTCTCGTTGTCCCAGAGCTTGACCGCGCCGCTCAGTGACGCGGACGCGAGCAGGCTGCTGTCGGGACTGAACGCGAGCGAAGTGACCCAGCCGGTGTGACCCGTGAACGTGCGAACCTTGCGGCCCGTCGCGACCTCCCATACGCGAATCGTCTTGTCCTTGTTGCCGGTCGCGAACCAGTGCTTGTCCGGGCTGAAGGCCGTCGAATAGACGCCGCTCGAATAGCTCTCGAAGACGCGCGTGCCGCCGTGCGCTCCGCCCGCGCTCGCACCATTCACCGCGCCGTCCGCGGTCGCCCTGTTCGTCGCACCACTCGCGCGCGCGTCGCTCGTCGCGTTGCTTGCGTTCGCGTCGTTCGAGAGGTCGCGAAGCTGGACGGTCTTGTCGCCGTTGCTCGTGACCATCAGACGCCCGTCCGCGCTGAAGGCCGCGACCTCGCTCGGCGCTTCGCCCGCGTCCGCGCCGCCATCGCCTTTGAGAGTTCGCGCCTCGTTCCAGGTCGCCGTGTCGAAGGCGCGCGCGGAGCGATCACTCGCTGCGGCGAGAAGCGTTCGACCGTCGGCTGTGAACGAGACCGCGACGGCCTTGCCCGCGAAGCCTTGAAGCGTCCGCGCCTCGCTGCCGTCCGTCGCGTTCCAGATTTTCACCGTGCCGTCGAACGAGGCCGACGCGAGCAGTCGCCCGTCCGCGCCGAACGCGATCGACTTGACGAGACCCTTGTGCCCCGCGAGCGCGCGAAGCTCCCGGCCCGACGACACGTCCCAAATCTTTATCGCCCCGTCCTTGCAACCGGACGCGAGCGCGCGTCCGTCGGCGCTGAACGCGAGACTCGTCACCTGATTGTCGTGGCCCGCGAGCGTGCGCGTCGCGCCCCACGTCGCCGTGTCGAAGAGCTTGACCTCCCTCTCCATCGTCCCCGCGGCGAGCGCGCGACCGTCGGGGCTGAAGGCGAGGCTGATGACGCTGCCCACGCCGCCGACCGCTTTGACTTCCGCGCCCGACGAAACGTCCCACACGCGCACGCTGCCGTCGGTCGAGCCGGACGCGAGAAGCTTCCCGTCGGGGCTGAACGCGACGGCGCGGACGTAGAGCGTGTGCCCGGCGAGCCGACGCAGCTCGCGCCCCGTCTCCGCGTCCCAGAGTCGCACGGTGTTGTCGGCGCTTCCCGACGCGACGAGCCGCGCGTCGGGGCTGAAGGCGAGCGCGTCAACGCGCATCGCGTGTCCCGTCTGAAGGACGAGTTCCGGTCGCGGCGTGACGGCGTCCGCGTCGGCGCTGGCGTTGCGCGTGCGAGTCTGCGCGACGGCAAGCGCCGCGAGCGCAAGTACCGCGATGAGAACAACGCGGCGCGCGCGCGAATGGCCGGGCGCGTCGAAGATTGCGGGGGCGTTCGTCTTGCTTCTCATCTGGGTGTGTCGGCGTGCGGAGCGCTTTCCGAAGTCGGAGTTGACAAAGAAGACGCGGGCGAAACATTCCGGCAGGGCGCGAACCAAAACGCTTGCACGTTATTCCGGCGTGCAAACGTTGTCAAGCTTTAGCTCCGCGCGCGTGAGCTTCGGGCGAGAGAAAGGGTCGTCAACACTTTCACAGAACGAAACGCCGAAGCTCGCGTGAGCAGTCAAACGTCATCACGCGTCCCGATGGCGAAACGGCATTTTGGCCGGCCCTCGCGGTCGCACTGTTCCCGCACGCTCGACCCGATGATCTGTGCCACCAGCGCTTCGGCCAGACCACACACCTCCGGGTGCTCCGACACGGCTGCGGCCAGCGGGCACGATTCGCTGCGGATAAACCATTCGTCGCCTTCGCGCTCCGCCGACGCTTTGCCTCCGAGTTGCGCCAGCGCCTGAACGGCCTTCTTCGCGCGCGACTCGATGCCCTCCCGCTTGCCGCCCGGCGCTTGAAGGGCCGCGAGCGAACGACCGACCTCGCGGAGAATCTCATCCAGCCTCTTCCGCGGCACCCTCGCTTTGAGAACGGCGAGCAGTTGGTTGAGCAGCACGTCGTAGGCCTTCGGGAAGAGCGCCTCCGCCTCGTGGCTGAGCGTGTAGGTGTAGTGCGGCTTGCGGAAGCCGCGACGCACGCCCTTCTGCTTGACCATCCCGTCGCGCTCGAGCGTGGCGAGGTGCGCGCGGACGGCGTTGTCGGTCAGTTCGAGACTGCGCGCCAACTCCTCCACCGTGCAGGCCGCGCCGCGCAGCATCGTGACGATGCGACCGCGCGTGCTGTTGAAAAAGCGCTCGTCCATTTTTGTCGTCTTCATGCCCGAACCTCCGCGGCAG